>NZ_JBFUKW010000004.1:0-382600 GCF_056400665.1 Variovorax sp. P5_A3
GGGGGTGCGGCAGAAATCTTGGACTGGTTATGCCGCGAGCCCCAGGCTTTTCCGATATTCAACAGGACTGAGAGCGCCGAGGGAGAGCTTGATCCGCTTCTCGTTGTACCAGCGGATGTAGGAGTCCAAGGCCAGGGTGAACTGCTCGATGCTCGCTGTTTGCCAGTCACGAGGATAGAACATTTCCGTTTTCAACCGGCCGAAGAAGCCTTCGCAGGCAGCGTTGTCTGGCGAGCACCCTTTGCGTGACATCGAACGAATCAGCTTGGCATCTGCGATGCGCGATAGCCATCCAGGCCAGCGGTAGTGGGCGCCGCGATCGGAGTGCACGACAGGCCGTTCGCTGTCGCCGGGTATTGTCTCGATGGCCGCATCCAGCATCGTGTTCACAAGCTCAGCGTCCGGTCGCGTGCCGATCGACCAACTGACGACCTGACCGTCGAAGCAGTCGATCATCGGTGACAGATAAACCTTGCCGGCGGCGATCTGGAACTCCGAAATATCGGTGAGCCACTTCTCATTCGGGGCGGCAGCCGAGAAGTCGCGATTGACGAGGTTTTCTGGCGCCGGGCTGATCTCCCCCAGGTAGGAGCCGTATCGGCGCCGTTTCGGCTTTGCGACGACCAGGCGCTCCTGCTTCATCAGGCGCTGCACCACCTTCTCTGACAGGCGCACGCACTGTCTGCTCAGCGCTGCCTGCATCCGGCGGTAGCCGTAGCACCGGTGGTTAAGTTCGAAGATGTCGGCAATCGCCCGGCGCGCACCAGCATACTTGTCCGCAACCTGCACGCGCGCCCGATGATAGAAATACGAACTGCGGGCAAGGCCCAGCTCAGTCAAGAGATCTGACAGCGCATGGGTCTGTTTGAGGGCGTCAACTAGCAGCGTCTTCTCCCGATTCGTCAGGAGTTGCAGGTCGACGCCCAGGCCTTTTTTTATGATTTCATTGGCCTTCTTCAAGAGGTCGTGTTCGAGTTGCAGATGTCGGATGTCGCGACGAAGGGATTCGACTTGTCGCTCCAGTTCCGCTCGCTCGGGCTGCGGCCCTGGGGGCAAAACTTTGCGGCGTTTCATTGATGCTGGGACCTCCGGGCCGGCGAGTTTGTTCTTCCAGTTGTACAACGTCGGCCTGCTCACGCCAAGCTTCTGAGCAACCGCCTGCGCACTTCCCTGACGGGTGCACAGCTCGAGGACTGCCAGCTTCTTCAATTCCGGCGGCAGAGGCACACTGCCGACTTTGCCGACAACGCGATGCCGGGAGTTGGGGTGCAGCTCATCAATCCAGGCAGCAAGGGTCCCCCGCCCTGGATAGCCCAGGGCCCTCAGGGTTGCAGCAATGCAGCGATCATGAGTGAGGTAGTGGTCAACAGCGAGCCTCTTTTGTTCGTGCGAATACTTCGACCTCGTGCGCATGTAGCCACGCGACAAGTCCAGGCTTCGCTCGTACTCCTCATGCCAACTTTTCAGAGAGTTCTTCGTCGGGTAGCCCAACTGGCGAATGGTCGCCCCGATTCGCTTCCCCAGTTTGATGTAGAGCTTGACCGCCCGAATGCGGTCGTCGTATGAATACATGAACTACCTCCAGAGGTAGTCCAAGATTTCTGCCGCACCCCCAAGCGCGGGATTTCAGCCGAGCCCCACGTCGTCTCGCCGGTTCAGGATCGACATCCCAGAAACGGATTGGAGCGAAGATGAAGACCAGAGTCATGAAGCCAACGCCTTCGCGCAACACGACCAACACTCCCGACGAGCCCGAGATCACGCAGGAAGAAGCGATACCGAGCGACGGCAAGGACCATGAGGGGGAAAAACTCATGGAGCAATTGGGCCGTGAACGCCGCGGCGAAGAAGGAAGCAGTGAACCGCTAGCGGATCAATAGCGTATATCGAAGCGGGCCCTCTTTCCACCCAGCCGCTGTTCGGCAAACGCGACCACGCGGCCGTTCACGCGGCGGAACATGACATCGATGCGGTTCGGACCGACTTGCAGGTCGACGAGCTCAACAGTCTCGACGCCCTGCGGCAAGAAAGGCCGGTCCACCCGCAGGGTGTGCTCGCGTCCATCGACGTGAATCCCCAGGCATGACTGAAGTAGCATGAACACCGACCCCGCCGCCCAGGCTTGCGGCAGGCACGCCACCGGGTAGGCTACCGGCGCCTCGCCCGGGGCGCGGTCGAAGCCGCAGTACAGCTCAGGCAATCGCAGTCCGAAATTGATCGCGGCCTCGAACATGTTTCCGAGCAAGTGGACCACCCCGTCGCGTTCGCCATAGCGCGCCATGCCCGCAGCACACAGCGCCACGTCGTGCGGCCAGACAGACCCGTTGTGGTACGACATCGGGTTGAAGCGGGCCATGTTCGCCGCCAAGGTGCGCACGCCCCAGCCTGTGTCGAAGGCGCTCGTCAGAAGCTGCCGCGCGACCGTTCGGCCGCGCTCCGGCGAGGGCAGGCCCGTAAACAGGAGGTGCCCCGCGTTCGATGCGAGTACGCGGCAAGGGTCGCCCCGCCCATCGAGCGCCAATGCGTAGAACTGAAGCTCATCCCGCCAGAATTTGCTTTCCACTCGCGCAGCCAGCGCACTGGCGGCCTCGTTCCATCGGGTGGCGCTGTCGTGGACGCCGCGCTCGCGCGACAGACGGGCCATGCCGCGAAACGCTGCGAACGCATAGCCTTGGACTTCGATCAGCGCAATCGGTCCGATCGGCGAACGCGGTGGCTGCCAATAGCGCACTCCAGATGCCGTCGATAAGGCGAGGTCTCCCGTGCGCCGCGCATATTCGGCCGCCAACATCACGAAGAGGGGCGTCGTATCGACCCCGCCGTAATACTTGCCGAAGGGCAGTTCGTTGACGGCGGCCATTTCGCCCTTGCGCGTCTCGTGCATGATCTTTCCCGGCTCCGCATCCCCACGAGTTCGATTTCTTGCCCGTTGACCAGGTCTTCGAACCACTGCCACCGTGTGCTTGCCAACGCCACCGCGCGGTGGATGAGCACGAGAACGGTAGCCGCAGCGACGGTGGCCCAGAAGGGAGGAAATCGTTGCTAAGACTGCCGATGGCGACCACCAGGGTGTCGTAGCCGAGGGCGCTCGCCGGCGTGACCAGCCGGCCCTCGTCGTCCATGTAGGGTGCCACATGCACCTCGCGCCGCTCGCGGTCGATGCCGGTGAGCTCGCCGAGCCGGAAGCGGAAGCGGTGCCAGTGCGCCTGCGCGAGATAGTCGACCTCGTGCGCGCTCATGTCCATGCTACCCGAGGCGATCTCGTGCAGCTTGGGCTTCCATACGTGGGTGCGGTGCATGTCGACCAGCGTGACGTCCGCCATGCCGCGCTTGCCCAACATATCGCCGAGGCGAGTGGCCAGCTCCAGACCGCCGGCACCACCGCCCACGATGACGACGCGGTGCTTGGACAAAGGGCTGTTCATGGTTGACGGCTCGTACAGGCGCGGGGTCACTTCAGTGCGGCCGGGCCACGACCACCGATCGGTTCGCCGGGCACGGCCACCTTGTTCAGGCGCGCCAGCATTCCAGTCCGACGCCCAGCGCTGCTACAGCTGCCCCTGGCACACGTACTTGATGTGCAAGTAGTCGTCCAGCCCGTGCACCGAGCCCTCGCGGCCGTAGCCTGAGGCCTTGACGCCGCCGAAGGGGGCTGCCTCGGCAGCGAGCGCGCCTTCGTTGACGCCGACGATGCCTGTCTCCAGCGCCTCTGCCACGCGCCAGATCCGGCGCACGTCCTGCGAGTAGAAGTAGGCCGCCAAGCCGAAGGGCGTGTCGTTGGCCGCCGCGATCACCTCGGCCTCGCTGTCGAATCGCGTGATCGGCACCACCGGCCCGAAGGTCTCCTCGCAGCTGCAGGCCATGGTGGCATCGGCGTTCACCAGCACCGTGGGCGCGTAATAGTTCGGACCCAGATCGACGAGGCGCCTACCCCCGGTGAGCACTTTGGCCCCCTTGGCGACCGCGTCCTGCACATGGCGCTCGACCTTCTCGACCGCGCGCGCATTGATCATCGGACCAATCCGCGAGGCTGCGTCGCTCGCCGGGCCCACCTGGAGCGCACCGACGCGTCCGGCCAGCTTGTCGGCGAAGGCGTCATGCAGGCGCTCGTGCACGAACACGCGGTTTGGAGAGACGCAAGTCTGGCCGCCGTTGCGGAACTTGGCCGCCATCAGGCCTTCGACGGCGGCATCGATGTCTGCGTCTTCGAACACGATGAAGGGCGCGTTCCCGCCGAGCTCGAGCGAGAGCTTCTTCAGCGTGTCCGCCGAGCGGCGCGCCAAGTGCTGGCCCACCGGCGTCGAGCCGGTGAAGCTGATCTTGCGCACGCGCGCATCGTCCAGCCACACGTCCACCACCTCGGGCGTGCGTTCGCGCGAGGCGGTGACGATGTTGATGACCCCCGGCGGCACGCCGGCCTGCTGGGCCAGCTTGATCAGGGCCAGCGAGGTCAGCGGTGTGTCCTCGGCAGGCTTGCACACCACGGTGCAACCGGCCCCGAGCGCCGGCGCGATCTTGCGCGCGATCATCGCGGCTGGGAAGTTCCACGGCGTGATGGTGGCGACCACGCCCACCGGCTCCTTCAGCGCGAACATGCGCCGGCCCGGCGCCGGCGCGGGAATGATGTCGCCATTGGCGCGCGTAGCTTCCTCGGCAAACCACTCGATGTAGCTAGCGGCATAGGCCACCTCGCCCTGGCCCTCGCCCAGCGGCTTGCCCTGCTCGCGCGAGATCAGCCGGCCGAGATCCTCCTGGTGGGCCATTACCAGGTCGTTCCAGCGCTTGAGGATCTGCGCGCGCTGCTTGGCAGGCACGGCCCGCCATGCCGGGAAGGCGGCGTGCGCGGCATCGACGGCCGCGCGCGCATCGGCGGCGCTGCCGTCGGGCACGCTGGCGAAGACAGCGCCGGTGGCAGGGTCGGTGACGTCGAGGCGGCGTTCGTCGCTCGCCTCGCGCCATTCGGCGCCGATCAGCTGGCGTCCGGGCATCAGGTCCGTGCGTTCAAGAGTCAGTGTCATGGTGTTTGTCATGGAGGATTTCAGGCTGCGGCCACGCGCTCCGCGATCGCGATTCCCATCTCGGTGGTGGATGCGGTACCGCCGAGGTCGCGCGTGCGCGGTCCTTCGCGCAGCACGGTCTCAATGGCGCCGAGGATCGCGTCGTGCGCGGCGCGGCCGGCGCCTTGTGCCTGCGTGAGGAAGTCCAGCATCAGCGCGCCCGACCAGATCATCGCGATGGGGTTGGCGATGTTCTGGCCGAAGATGTCGGGGGCCGATCCGTGCACGGGCTCGAACAGCGACGGGAACCTCCGGTCCGGGTTGAGGTTGGCCGAGGGCGCGAGGCCGATGGTACCGGTGGTCGCAGGGCCGAGGTCGGAGAGGATGTCGCCGAACAGGTTGCTCGCCACCACCACATCGAAGCGCGTCGGTTGCAGCACAAAGCGCGCCGACAGGATGTCGATGTGCTGCTTGTCGACCTGCACCTCAGGGTAGTCGCGGCCGATCGCATCCGCGCGCCCGTCCCACCAGGGCATGCTGATCGCGATGCCGTTGCTCTTGGTGGCGACCGTCAGGTGCTTTCTCTTTCGCGTCTGGGCGAGTTCGTAGGCGTACCTCAGAACGCGGTCGGTGCCGTGGCGCGAGAAGACCGATTCCTGGATCACGATCTCGCGTTCGGTGCCTTCGTACATCACGCCGCCGAGCGAGGTGTATTCACCCTCGGTGTTCTCGCGCACCACGAGATAGTCGATGTCGCCTGGTTTGCGGCCGGCCAGTGGGCAGGGCACGCCTTCGAACAGGCGCACCGGGCGCAGGTTGATGTACTGGTCGAACTCGCGGCGGAATTTCAGGAGCGATCCCCACAGCGAGACGTGGTCGGGCACCGTCGCAGGCCAGCCGACGGCGCCGAAGTACAGCGCGTCGACACCCTTCAATTGCTCCTTCCAATCGTCCGGCATCATCTGGCCGTGCGCCGCGTGGTAGTCACAGCTGGCCCAGTCGATGACGCGGCAGTCTAGCTCGAAGCCGAAGCGCTCCGCCGCGGCCTGCACCACGCGCAGCCCCTCGGGCATCACTTCCTTGCCGATGCCGTCGCCGGCGATCAGCGCGATGCGGAAGGTGGGTGTCATCTCGGTTTTCGTCATGTTGCTGCCGCTGCCTTGCGGTCCATGTCGTCAAGCCAGCCTTGGCGCAGCTCGGGCACCGAACGGGCCAGCAGTTCGTAGTAGGGGTGGTGCGGCCCGCGCTCGTAGTCGCAGCGCGCCACCTGCGCGAGCTTGCGGCCGTGCTGCATCACAACGATCTCGTCGCACACCGCGCGCACCGTATGCAGGTCGTGGCTGATGAACAGATAGGACACCCCGAGCTCGCGCCGCAGCTCGGCCAGCAGGTCAAGCACCGCCGCGGCGACCACGGTGTCGAGCGCGGAGGTGACCTCGTCGCACAGGATCAGGTCCGGCTCGGCCGCGAGCGCGCGGGCCAGGTTGACGCGCTGCTTCTGTCCGCCCGACAGCCCGCCCGGCAGGCGCCCGGCGACGGTCTGCGGCAGCTTCACCAGGTCCAACAGTTCGCGAATGCGGCGCTTCAGCGGCTCGCCGCGCAGGCCCTTGTAGAACTCGAGCGGGCGCGCCAGGATGCGCTCGATGGTCTGCGATGGGTTCAGCGCGGTGTCGGCCATCTGGAACACGATCTGGATGCGGCGGAGCTCGTCCCGCTCGCGCTGCTGCAGCGTCGGCTTGAGCTCGCGACCGCGGAACAGCACGCTGCCGTGGCTGGGCTTGAGCAGGCCGGCGACGGCCCGCGCCAGCGTGGTCTTGCCCGAGCCCGACTCGCCGATCACGCCGATTGCCTGGCCGCGGTGGAGCTTGAGGTCGATGTCCTGAAGGATCGGCTTGGCCGGGCGTCCCTGCGCATCCACCGGACCGTAGCCGGCCGAGAGCTGCTGCACATGGAGCAGCAACTCGGGGTCGTCGTTCGCCGCCTTGCCCGATTCGCGCGCCACCGGTCGGGCGGCAGCCAGCAGGCACTTCGTGTAGTCGTCCACCGGTGCCGAGAGGATCCGCCCGGTCGCGTTGAGCTCGCGCATCTTTCCGTCGCGCAGCACCAGGATGTGGTCCGCCATCTGCGCCACCACGGCCAGGTCGTGGCTCACGTACACCGCGGTGGCGCGGCGCTCGCGCACCACGCGGCGGAAGGCATGCAGCACCTCGATCTGCGTAGTCACGTCGAGCGCGGTGGTCGGCTCGTCCAGGATCACGAGCTCGGGGTCGCCGATCAGCGCCATCGCGGCCATCAACCGCTGCAGCTGGCCGCCGGAGACCTGGTGCGGATAGCGCGCGCCGATGGTTTCCGGATCGGGCAGCGCGAGCTCGCGGAAGAGCTGCACCGCCTTCGCCTCGGCCTCGGCCCGCTTGCAGAGGCCGTGGATGACGGTCGGCTCCACCACCTGGTCCATGATCGTGCGCGAGGGGTTGAAGGAGGCGGCTGCGCTCTGCGCGATGTAGGAGACCGTGCGGCCGCGCAATGCGCGCTGCTGCGCCACATCGAGCGCGAGCACGTCGGTGTCACCAATCTGCACGCGGCCAGCCGAGATGCGACAGCCGTGGCGCGCATAGCCCATCAGCGCCAGTGCGGTGGTGGTCTTGCCGGAGCCCGACTCGCCGATTAGCGCCAGCACCTCGCCGGGCTGCACGGAGAAGCTCAAGGCATCAACCAGCGTGTTCGCGCCGGCGGTGATGCTGAGGCCCTGGACAGTGAGTGGTGCGCCCATCAGCGTGCTCCTCTTTCGCGGGCGGTACGGCCCGGCAGGTTGTCGATGACGAGGTTGACCGCGATGGTCAGGCTCGCAATGGCCAGCGCCGGCACGATCACCGAGGCGCCGCCCATGGCCAGCGCGCCGATGTTCTCGCGCACCAGCGAGCCCCAGTCGGCCGCCGGCGGCTGGATGCCCAGGCCGAGGAAGCTCAGGCTCGCCAGCAGCAGCACGACATAGACGAAGCGCAGGCCCAGGTCGGCCAGCATGGGGCCGGCGATGTTCGGCAGGATCTCGCGCAGCATGATGTAGAGCGTGCCTTCGCCGCGCGTGCGCGCCACGGTCACGTAGTCGAGCGCGTTGATGTTGACGGCGAGCGAGCGCGCCATGCGGTAGGCGCCCGGCACGTAGATGATTCCCGCCGTGACCACCAGCATCGGCACCGAGGAGCCGAAGCCCGCCACCATGATGAGCGCGAACATCTTGCTCGGGATGGCGGTCAGCGTGTCGAGGCCGCGGCTGAGGACTGCGTCGATCCAACGACCGCTGGCGGCGGCCAGCAGCGCCAGCGTGGTGCCGGCTCCGCTTGCCAGCAGCGTGGCGAACAGTGCAACGCCAATCGTGTAGCGCGCCCCCTCGATGACGAGCGCCAGCATGTCGCGGCCGAGGTAGTCGGTCCCCAGCCAGTGCTTCGCGCTGATGGGCGCAAAGACGTTGTTGCCGCCCACGACACCCGCGCTGTGCGACAGCAGCCAGGGGCCGAGCAACGCCGCGAGCAGCCAGAACAGCAGCACCGCGAGGCCAAGCAGGCCGGATGGCCCGAAGCTGCCGAGCCGGCGCAGCGGGCTGTTTCGACGCTCGGTCGGCAAAGCCGCGACAGAAGCCATGACGTTCACGGCCGAAGTGGAGTTGGAGGTGGAGGTTTCCATGGAATTGGCCTCAACGGTGCCGCAGCCGCGGGTTGGCGAGGATGCCGCAGATGTCGGCCGTCGTCACCAGGATCAGATAGGCGCAGCAGAAGATCATGGCGCAGGTCTGCACCAGCGGCATGTCGCGCTGCGAAACGCCGTCGACCATTAGCTTGGCGATGCCTGGGTAGTTGAAGATGGTCTCGACGATGATCACGCCGCCGAGCAAATACGACAGGCTCAGCGCCACGGCATTGGCGATCGGGCCCACCGCATTGGGCAGCGCGTGCGCCAGCACCATGCGCATTTGCGAGGCGCCTTTGAGCCGCACCATCTCGATGTACGGCGCCTCGAGCTGGTCGATCACCGCGGCTCGCGTCATGCGCATCATCTGCGCGACGATCACGCAGCACAGCACGAGCACCGGCATGGCGAAGGCGCGCAGCATCTGCCCGATTGACTCAATGTCGTTGACGAAGGAGAGAGCCGGCAGCCAGCGCAGCTGGACAGCGAACACAAGCACCGCCAGCGTTGCGACCAGGAACTCCGGCACTGACACTACCCCCACCGCAGTCGTCGAAGCGGCGCGGTCGAACCAGGAGCCGCGCCACACCGCCGAGGCGATGCCTAGCGTCAGCGCGATCGGCACCGAGAACAGCGCCGTGACGGCGGCCAGCAGCAGCGAGTTGGGCAGCCGACTGGAGACCAGCTCCGAAACCGGCATCTGGGTGGTCGCAGAGCGACCCGGATCGCCCGTCACCATGCCGAGCAGCCACTTCGCGTAGCGCTCGGGCGCCGGCACGTCGAGACCCATTTTCGCTCGCAGCGCGGCAACGGCTTCGGGCGTGGCGTCCTGGCCAAGCTGTTCCTGCGCGGCATCGCCGGGCAGCACTGCAGTGATCGAGAAGACGATCACCGACACCGCCAGCAACGACAGCAGCGCCAGCGCGATGCGTTGAACGAGAAGCTTCAGGATTACATGATTCATCTCATTACTCCTAGGCGCTTTGAGCCGTTCGAAACAGATGGAACCGGCGCCGCCCATTCGGGGGAAACACTGCGGAACCGGCGTTGCCGGGCCGCCGGTATTGGCCCCGGTGAGAGGGTTGACGGAGCGCCCTGGAGTGCGCAAAGCCTGGGGAGAAGCTCATGCTCAGGCCTCGAGCCAGACGTTTTCCGCAAAGTTGTAGCCCATCAGGCCGCCCAGCGGGATGGGCGACAGTCCCTTGAGCTTGGACGTGTGCCCATCGATGCTCGCGAGGAACAGCGGAATGCCGATGCCGGCGTCCTGGTGGATCATCGTTTGCATGTCGGCGTACATCTGTTTGCGCTTGGTCAGGTCGGTCTCAGCGCGCGAGGCCGACAGCAATTGGTCGAACTTCTCGCTCTTCCAGCGCGACTCGTTCCACGCCGCACCCGACTGGAAGAACTGCGTCAGCAGCACGTCGGCGCTCGGGCGCGGGTTGACGTTGCCGAAGCCCACATGGCTGTTGAGCCAGTGGTTCGACCAGTATCCGTCGGCCGGCATGCGCTTGATGTCGAGTTCCAAGCCGGCGCGCTGCGCCGTCTGCTGCAGCAACAAGGCCATCTCCACCGAGTACAGCGCCGCGGGCGATGCCACCATCGACACCTTGCCCGTGACACCGGACTTCTGCAGGTGGAACTTCGCCTTGTCGAGGTCGAAGGGGCGCTGCGGCAGGCCGGCGAAGTAGAAGCGGTTGGTCGGGTCGATTGGCTGGTCGTTGGCGACCACCGCGTAGTCGAGCGCGATGGTCTTCTTCATCTGCTCGCGGTCGAACAGGTACTTCATCGCGAGCACGAAGTCCGGGTTGGCGCCAGGACCCACGTCCTTGCGCATCACGAGATCGGAGTACTGGCCGGACTGGGTGACGAAGATCCCGAAACCGGGCGTGCCCTTCACGCGCTCGACCGAACGCGGATTGACCGAGCCCACCAGGTCCATGCCGCCCGACAACAGTGCATTGACGCGCGCGCTCTCGTCGCCGATGCCCACGAACTCGATCTCGTCGAGGTAAGGCTTGCCGGGCTTCCAGTAGGCGTCGTTGCGCACCACCAGCGAGCGTACGCCCGGCTTGAATTCCTTGAGCTTATAGGGGCCGGTTCCGATGCCGGCATTGAAGTCGGCGGTGCCTTCCTTGACGATCTGGAAATGGGAGGTGCCGAGAATCACCGGCAAGTCGGCGTTCGGCGCGCTCAGCACGAAGGTCACTTCGTTCGGGCCGGTGGCCTTGGCGCTGTCGATCTGGTCGGCCAGCACCTTGGCCTTGGAGGCGGTGGCCGGGTCCTTGTGGCGCATCACGGAGTACACCACGTCGGCCGGCGAGAGCGGCTTGCCGTCGTGGAAGGTCACGCCCTTGCGGAGCGTGAAGACCCAGGTCTTGGCATCCTTGGTGGTGAACGACTCAGCCAACGCGGGCTGCGGCGTCAGGCTGCCGTCCAGCGAGGTGAGGCCGTTGTAGATCATGTTGCAGCGCGAGTAGTCGGTCTGGTTCGACTGCTTGGCCGGATCGAGCGTGTCGGTGGCGGCGGCAGTCGCGCCGGCGACGCGGATGCGCCCGCCCTTCTTCGGCGTCTGCGCATGGGCGGACATCGCGGCGCCTGCGATGCCGCCGGCCAGCGTGGCCTGCATGCCGCCGGCCATCAGCATCGCGAGAATGTCGCGCCGCGAGGCGCCGCGCCGCAGCGACTCCATCACGCGAAGGCTTTCGCCGGGACCGACGAGCTTCTCGAAGGTCATGTTGCTGCTGCTGTTCATGGGGTTGACTCCTCTTGGTGGGTCGATGAAGAATGGCGCTCAGGCCAGCCTGTCCTTGAGCGTGTAGTACAGGCCGATCGCCGGCAGGAACCACGGCGGGCCGAAGTGGCCGGGGATCGCCGGCCAGTTGCGGCCGCGCCAGGGATTGGCGAGCGGATCGCCGCCCATTACAGCCGCCATGCGCTGGCCCATGTGCACCGACATCTGCGTGCCATGGCCGCTGTAGCCCGTCGCATAGTAGAGACCGTTGCGCTCGCCGGCGTGGGGCAGCCGGTCCTGCGTCATGTCGACCAGGCCGCCCCAGCAGTAGTCGAGCCGCACGTTGCCGAGCTGCGGGAAGGTTTCGGCCAGCCCGGCGCGCAGGATCTCGCCGCTCGCGGCATCGGACTGAGGACTGGAGACCGCGAAGCGCGCGCGCCCGCCGAACACCAGCCGGTGGTCGGTGGTGAGCCTGAAGTAGTGGTGGATGTTGGCCACCGTGGTGTAGGTACGCCGCGCCGCCAGCAGGGCCTGCGCGCGCTCGGCGCCCAGGGGCTCGGTGACGACAATGAAGCTGCCGATCGGCACGATGCGGCGGCGCAGCCAGCCGAAGCTGCCGTAGCCGCCGTGGCGCGTGGCACCGGTCGCCAGCAGCACCTGCTGCGCGCTGAGAGTGCCCCGGCTGGTGTGCAGCTTGTGGGCGTGGCTCGAGCCCAGGCGCTCGATGCGCTGCACGGCGGTGCCGGTATGGATCTGCGCGCCGTTGCGATCGGCCGCGGCCGCCAGGCCCTGCGCGAATCGGCCCATATGCATCTGGCCGCTGCGCTTGTAGAGCAGGCCGCCGTGAAAGCGCTCGCTCTGCACTTCGGCATGCACGCGCGCCGCGTCGAGGATTTCGACATCGGTGTCGACGCGGTCGGATACCAGGCGCTCGGCGCTGCGTTCGAGCGCCGCCATCTGGCCGGGACGCGTCGCAAGCTTGAGCTTGCCGTGGCGCAGGAAATCGCAGTCGATGGCTTCCTCGCGCACCAGCCGTGCCACCGTGTCCACTGCGTCGTCGTAGGCGCGGTACCAGGCGCGGGCGCGCTCGACGCCGACCTTGGCCGCGACTTCGGCGTAGTCCACCGCCAGCCCGTTGTTGACGTGTCCGCCGTTGCGCCCCGAGGCCTCGGCCGCCACGCGCTCGCCGGCTTCCAGCACCACGACCTTAGCGCCGCGTTTCGCGAGCGCCAGCGCCGCAGACAAGCCGGTGAAGCCGCCGCCCACGATCGCGACATCCGCCTGCGCCGACAGCTCGCGCGAGCGGGCGACGAAGGCAGGCGCCGAATCGGTCCAGTAGGAATCGAGCTTCATGGCGTGCGGTGCTTGCAACTGATCAGAGGCCGACCACGCCCGGCAGGCCGCCGATGTCCTTGATCTCGACGTAGCGGTAGGCCGGATTGCCCGGGCCGTGGCCGCGGTTGACGAAGACTTTGTTGACGATGCCCAGGTCGTCCGCCGACATCAGGTCGTAGCGCAGGCTGGAGGACACGTGCAGCACGTCCTCGGGGTTGCAGCCCAGCGAGTCGAGCATGTACTCGAAGGCCTGCAGGCGCGGCTTGTAGGCCTGGGCCTGCTGCGCGGTGTAGACGCGATGGAAAGGGGCGCCGAGCATCGCGACGTTCTTCTGGATCTGGTTGTCCGAGGCGTTTGACAGGATCACCAGCGGGATCTCCTTCGCGACCTTGGCCAGACCGGCGGGCACGTCCTCGTGGGGAGCCCACGTCGGCACCGCGTCGTAGTACTTCTGCGCTTCGTGGTCCAGGTACTGGATCTTCCACTTCTTGCAGAGGCGCCGCACCGCGTTCTTCAGCACCACTTCGTAGGGCTGCCAGTCGCCGAGCACTTCGTCGAAGCGGTAGGCACTGAAGTCGGCGATGAACTGCTCCATCTGCTCGGCGGGAATACGGTCAGCAAAGATGTCGCGCGTAACTTCGCCCATGCGAAAGCGCGTGAGGGTGCCGTAGCAGTCGAAGGTGATGTACTTGGGACGGATGCTCATGGTCTCTGTTCCTTGGATGAGAGATGTAAATGCGACGAACTCATGACGAAACGATTGCAGCACGCAGCAGCGCCGAGGATGTAGGGAAATGCGGCACGTGGCGCGCGGAAGCTGCGGTTTGAAGGGGGTGCGGCGGCATGCCATGCGGTCTGCCCCTCGCGTGTGCGGCGACGCACCTCGGTGCGTCGCTGCAAAGGCGATGAGCACGCTTTTGAAGCGGCAGCTGCGTCATGCTCAGGCCATGACCCATACCTTGCGCACAGTTTCGAGGGTGCGCCAGGTGCCGGTGTAGCCGGGCTTCATGATGAAGCAGTCCCCGGCCTTGTAGGTCACCGGGGGCCGTCCGTCCTCGGTGAGCTCGGCCACGCCGGACAGGATCAGGCAGAACTCCCAGGTCTCGCCCTTGATGGAGCGATTGACGCCGGGCGTCGACTCCCACACGCCAGCGCGCACCTTGTCGTCCTTGGCGCTGTCGACGTCCCAGTTGCGGCACACGATGTCGCCTTCGATGACGCGTTCGGCCGGCGGCCGGTATTCGCGAGGTGCACCGAGCTGGTCGAAGTTGAAGTTGATGAGCAGATTTCTTGACATGAAGAGTGAACTTTCAGGAGGGTGGAACACGACCCTGATGCTATGTTTGGGCGTTCCCGCGTGGGTGCCGAAGCCGATGCCGAAAACGGTGGCAAATGCGCGATTGGCTGCGCGGCAAAGCGCAATCTGCTTTGCGCGGGCAATGCGTGAGACTGCCGCGGTCAGTTCGAGAAGTCGTTGCCTGCCGCCAATGCCGGGCCGATCTTGGCGTGGGAAGTTCAGGGTGCGACGGTCGCAACGACGCCGTAGGGCTCACCGCCGATGTAGACGCGTGCACGGGGCGCTCCCGTCGCCCAATCCGAAGTCTGGAATGCGGCCTGCGCATTGCTCACCGCACGGTCGACGATGGCTGCAGGAGCGATCGGTACCTCGGCATAGACCCTCCCATCGGATGGACGACGAACCTCGAGCAGGTCACCCTCGCCATTGACCAGCACACCCCCCGACAACGTGCCCGTTTGGAGAGGAGGTCTCGTCGGGGGTCGAAATGAAGCGTGTTCAAGTCCGGCTCGAAGCTTTGCATGGCGATCGATGCTAGGGAGATCGGCTCAGCATTTGTATGCGTAGGCAGGCCCGCCGCCGCAGCGAATTGCAAAAAAGGCACCCTTTGCAGGCGAAGCTTGCGAGTTGCGAAAGAGCGCGAATTCGCTCTGGCGAAAGGCGCGGATGTCGTCCAAGATGAGCTGCCCTATTGCTCGCACGAAGACCTGCCGATGCCCGCCCAGACACTGAACGCACCCGCTCTCGACGGCGTGGTGCTGAGACCGATGACCGCTGCCGACCTGCCGCTCGCGCACGCGTTGACTGCCGAGCTGCGCTGGCCGCACCGCCCCGCGGATTGGGCGCAGGTCTTCGCCCATGCCGAGGGCATCGTTGCCGAGCGCGACGGGGAGTTGGTCGGCACCGCCCTGCGCTGGCGCTGGGGCGATCGCCACGCCACCATCGGCCTCGTGATCGTGTCGCCGGTCTGCCAGGGGCGCCGCCTCGGCCACCGGCTGATGAGCGCGCTGCTCGAAGAGCTCGAGGATTGCACGGTGCTGCTGCATGCCACCGCCGAAGGCCGAGGTCTATACGAGCGCCTGGGCTTTGTGCGCACTGGCGAGCTGCGGCAGCACCAGGGCTTGGCCCAGCCGGCGCCACTGATCGCGCTGCCCACAGGCTGGCGCCTGCGGCCCGCCGGCCAGAGCGAGGCGGCATCGCTGCAGGCGCTCGATGCCGCGGCACGCGGCATGCCGCGCGATGCGCTGATCGAAGACCTGCTCGCCGCGTCCGATGCCTGCGTGGTGCTCGACCACGACAACGCGCCGCGCGGCTTCGCGATGCTGCGGCGCTTCGGGCGCGGGCACGCGATCGGTCCGGTGGTGGCGCCCGATGCCGAAGGCGCGAAGGCGCTGATCGCGCACCTCGCCGGGATGAACGCTGGAAACTTCACACGCATCGACATCGACTTCGCCAGTGGCCTGGCCGAATGGCTGGAGAGCATTGGCCTGCTGCGCGTGGATGCGCCGACGACGATGGTGCGCGGCGCGCCGCTCGCCAAGGCGCCGGATGGTCCCGCGCTGTTTGCGATCGTCACGCAGGCCGTGGGCTGAGTTCGATGGGCGCGACCACCTTTCTCTACAAGTCCGATCCGGTGCGCGGCCGCCAGTGGGCCGAGGTGTTCCGGCGCCGCGCGCCCGAGATCGACTTCCGCATCTGGCCCGACATCGGCGACCCGGTGCATGTGCGCTTCCTGGCGGCCTGGGAGCCGCCGCCGGATCTGGCCGAGCGCTTCCCCAACCTGGAGGTGCTGTTCTCTTCCGGCGCCGGTGTCGACCAGTTCGACTTCGCGGCACTGCCGCCGGACTTGCCGGTAGTGCGCATGGTCGAGCCCGGCATCGTGCAGGGCATGGTCGAGTATGTGACGCATGGGGTGCTCGGCCTGCATCGCGACATGCCGCGCTACCGGCGCCAGCAGCAGCAGGGCCAGTGGCGCCCCTTGCTCGTGCGGCCCGCCGGCGAGCGGCGCGTGGGCGTGCTGGGGCTCGGCTCGCTTGGCCAGGCAGTGCTGGCGCAGCTCGTCGGCCTGGGCTTCGACTGCGCAGGCTGGAGCCGCTCGCGGCATGCGGTCGAGGGCGTGGCATGCCATGCCGGCGCCGACGAGCTGCCGGCTTTTCTCGCGCGCACCGACATCCTCGTGTGCCTGCTGCCGCTAACCGATTCGACGCGTGGCTTTCTCGATGCGCGGCTGTTCTCGATGCTGCCCGAAGGCGCGGGCCTCGTGCACGTCGGCCGCGGGCCGCAACTCGTCGAAGCGGATCTGCTGGCCGCGCTGGCGAGCGGCCGGATCGGCGATGCGGTGCTCGACGTGACCGACCCCGAGCCGCTGCCGCCGGCGCATGCCTTCTGGCGCCATCCGAACGTCCAGCTCACGCCGCATATCGCGAGCGTGACCCAGCCCTTGAGCGCGGCCGAGGTGGTGCTGGACAACCTGCGGCGCTTCGAGGACGGCGTTCCGATGCTCGGTCTGGTCGAGCGCGCGCGCGGGTACTGAGGAGATGCAGGAACCTCGACGCCAACGAGGAGCGCTGGGAGCAGGTGCGCGAGCGCTATCTGGCGCAGGAACTGCTGGTCAACCTGAACAACGCGGCCGTCAGCTCGCCGGCCGAGTGGTGGAGCAGACGACGATCGAGGCCTTTTGCCTGGCAGCCGCAATCCTGACGTCAACATGTGCACCCGGCTCGATGCGAGTCTGCCTTCGATCAAGGGCCGCTGGCTGCCTTGGTCGATTCCGATCCGGCCGAGATCGCGCCGCACTGCCCATCGACGCGCTGCGCACGCCGCGCCAGCCGCTGCTGCGCTGGCTGGCGACGCAGTGCGGTAGCGTTGCCGGTCCAGATGCGCTCGACGATCTTGGGGTGCTCCAGATGTTCAGGATGCTTGTTTGAAGCATATCCAAGCCCGGAAGGCGCGATGCCTACATTGCCATCACGACGAAGACCTTGCGAGGGCGCGCTCGGCCACTTCGCAGAACCAACGCACGCCCAGCGGCAGCGCATCGTCGTTGAAGTCGTAGCAAGGGTGATGCAGCGCGCGTTCGCCGTCCGGTCCCGGATCGGCGCGGCTCTGGCCCAGCCAGAGGTAGGCGCCGGGCCGGTGCTTCAGCATAAAGGCAAAGTCCTCCGAGGTGAAAGCGGCGCGCGGCGCCATGTCGGACTGCAGGCCGACGGCCTTTGCCGCGGCCAGCGCGAGCGCGGCCTCGGCTGGCGTATTGACCGTGGCAGGGTAGTAGCGCACGTAGCCGACCTCCGCCCGGATGCCGTGGACCAGCGCCACGCCTTCGACAGTGGCGCGCAGCGCGGCCTCGATGCGATCCTGCAACGCCAGGTCGAAGCTGCGCACGGTGCCGGTGATCGATACCTCCGCCGGCAGCACGTTGTGGCTGTGGCCGCCTTCGATGCGCGTGACCGAGAGCACCGCCGATTCGCCCGGATCGATGCGGCGCGAGACGATGGTGTGCAGCTGTGCAACCAGTTGGCTCGCGGCGAGGATGACATCGGGCGTGTGATGCGGCTGCGCGGCATGGCCGCCGCGTCCATGCAGCACGATGTCGAAGCGATCGGCCGCCGCCATGATCGGGCCGGCCCGCGTCTGCGCGTGACCGAGCGGCAGGTCGGGCCAGTTGTGCAGCGCATAGACGCTGTCGCAGGGGAAGCGCTCGAACAGGCCGTCCTCGATCATGGCGCGCGCCCCGCCTTTGCCTTCTTCGGCCGGCTGGAAGATGAAGTGCACCGTGCCGTCGAAGCGCCGCGTGCGCGCCAGCTGGCGCGCGGCGCCGATCAGCATGCTGGTGTGGCCGTCGTGGCCGCAGCCGTGGTGCACGCCCTGCGTGCGGCTGGCATGGGCGGAGCGCCCAAGCTCGACCATCGGCAGCGCATCCATGTCGGCGCGCAGGCCGACGCTCTGCGTCCCGCTGCCGCAGCGCAGCGTGCCGACCACGCCGGTGCCGCCGAGGCCCTCGTGAACCTCGAGATCGAGCAGCCGCAGCGCCCGCGCCACCAGGCCGGCCGTGCGCCGTTCTTCGAAGGCGAGCTCCGGATGTGCGTGCAGGTCGCGGCGCAGCGCGACCAGTTCGGGCAGCAGGTCGGCAACCGGCGCGGCAATGGACTGGAGCGTCAACGCCCGGCCTCGACGGCATCGGCCAGTTCGGCCAGCGTGTGGAAGTGGTAGTCGGGCCGGGTGTGTTCGGACTCGAGCGTGCCGCCGGAACCCTTCTGTCCATGGCGGCGCTCGATCCAGCAGGTGGTGATGCCCAGCTGCCTGGAAATGCCGATGTCGTGGTACTGGCTTTGCGCGACGTGCAGGTTGTCGGCCTGCTTGTAGCCCCAGGCGCCCTCGAAGCGGCCGCGGGCATACGCGAAGTAGCGCGCATCGGGCTTCTCGCACAGCGCGTCGTCGCAGGAGAGCAGCATGTCGAAGGGAGAGCCCAGCGTCTTGTCGAAATGGGCCAGTGCCCATTGCTGCGCATTGGTCATGGTCACCAGCTTGAAACGCTTGCTGAGGCGCTTCAATGCTTCCACCGAATCGGGGAACGCCGGCCATCGGGCCACCGAATCGCGAAAGCCCTGCGCGTGTGCGTCAGTGTCGGGCAGGCCCAATTTCGGCGCGATGGCGTGCCAGCATCGCTCCAGATCATCGGGATACCAACCGGCATTGCCGTCGGCGCGCGCAAAGCGGTAGGCGGCGAGGAAGTCCTCGTCCGTCACGCGGGCCTCGGGGGCGGCAGAGCGCAGGTACGCGAGCATGCCGCCCTCGAAATCAATCAGCGTGCCGACAACGTCGAACGTGAGAACCTTGAAATCTTGCAGGGACATGTTGAAGAGCTCCAGTGATGACGGCAATGCCGGTTGCCATGAGCATAGGGGCCGCTTTCTGCGTCGCTGAACCGAACTGGGTCTGCGACGCGGCACAGCATTTGGTTATCGGGGCGCTGCCAGCATCTTCTTCTGCCGACTCCCCCAAACGTCGGATGGGATCCTCCACCCAGAGGCCACGATGGAGAAGTTCTTCCGCACGCATCCCGATCGCAAACACACCGCGCCACTACCTTCGGGCTTTCACTGGAAGTGGTACTACGGTTTTCAGCAGCTTGGCGATGAGAGTCGGGCGCCCGGCCGTCAGCGGTCGAGAGCATGGGCGTGACGGCAGTATCTGCTGTAGCGACTCGCACAACCGCAGCCTGCTTTGCGCAGGGCCCTTAATGCAGCATCCGCGCGAGGGGCTCGCGGCCTAAGCTTTTGGACATCCAAAAGCCCTACCGCAGCCCCATCATGACGCACCCCACTGCTTTACCCCACCAGGCCGCGCTCGACGCGATCGACCGCGCGCACCTCATCCATCCCGTCTCGCCCTGGCGCGTGCACGAGCAGCGCGGGCCCACCGTGCTCGCCTCGGGCCGCGGCGCGTGGCTCACCGATGCCAGCGGCCGCGAGTTGCTCGACGCGTTCGCTGGCCTCTGGTGCGTGAACGTCGGTTACGGGCAGGAGAGCGTGGTGCAGGCTGCGGCCGAGCAGATGCGCCGCCTTCCATACGCGACCGGCTACTTCCACTTCAGCAGCGAGCCGGCGATCCGCTTGGCCGAGAAGCTGGTGCAGATCACGCCGGCCTCGCTGACCCGCGTCTATCTGACGCTCGGCGGCTCCGAGGCGATCGACGCCGCGGTGCGCTTCATCGTGCAGTACCACAATTCAATCGGCAAGCCGTCGAAGAAGCAGTTCATCGCGCTGGAGCGCGGCTACCACGGCTCTTCGTCCACCGGCGCCGGCCTGACCGCATTGCCGGCCTTCCATCGCGGCTTCGACCTGCCGCTGCCCACGCAGCACTACATCCCCTCGCCCTACCCCTACCGCCATGCAGACGGCGCCGACCCGCAGGCGCTGATCGCAGCCTCGGTCGCCGCACTTCGCGCCAAGGTGGCCGAGCTGGGCGCGGACAACGTGGCCGCCTTCTTCTGCGAGCCGATCCAAGGCTCTGGCGGCGTCATCGTGCCGCCCAAGGGTTGGCTGAAGGCCATGCGCGACGCCACGCGCGAGCTCGGCATCCTCTTCGTCGTCGACGAGGTCATCACCGGCTTCGGCCGCACCGGCCCCATGTTCGCGTGCCAGGCCGAGGGCGTGGAACCCGACCTGATGACAGTGGCCAAGGGCCTGACGGCAGGCTACGCGCCGATGGGTGCGACGATGATGTCGGAGCAGGTCTATGCCGGCATCGCCGACGGCAGTCCGGCCGGCGCCTCGGTCGGCCACGGCGCCACCTATTCGGCGCACCCGGTCAGCGCCGCGGTCGCCCTCGAGGTGGTACGCCTCTACGAAGATGGCGGCGTGCTCGCCAACGGCCAGCGCGGTGCGGCCCACTTCGCGGCCGGGCTCGATTCGCTTTCCGCGCATCCGCTGGTGGGCGATGCGCGTTATCGCGGCCTGCTGGGCGCGCTGGAGTTGGTAAGCGACAAGGCGAGCAAGCGCGGCTTCGACGCATCGCTCGGCCTCGCCGACCGTATCTTCGCCACCGGCTACAGGAACGGCCTCGTGTTCCGCTCCTTCGGCGACCACATCCTCGGCTTTGCGCCGGCACTCACCTTCACCGAAGACGAGTTCGCCCAGATGTTCACGCGCTTGAAGAAGACGCTGGACGAGGTGCTGGCCGCGCCCGACGTGCGCGCGGCCCTCGCCAGCTGAGCGCGCCTGAGCACGCGAGGACCGACGCACGCAGAATCGAGGGCATCTCTCCTACCCGGCACCGCCATGTCAGAAGCTTTCAAGATCGACCGACTCGACCTGCGCATCCTGGCCCAGCTGCAAAAGAACGGCCGCATGACCAATGTGGACCTGGCCGATGCGGTGGGCCTTTCGCCCAGTCCCTGTCTGATCCGCGTGAAGCGGCTCGAGCAGGCCGGCTACATCGCGGGCTACGGCGCGCACCTGCGGCTGGAGAAGCTCGGCGACACGCTCACCGTGTTCACCGAGGTCACGCTGCAGGACCACCACCGTGAGGACTTCGTTCGCTTCGAGGCAGCGATCCGCGAGGTCGACGAAGTGCTCGAATGTCACTTGGTAAGCGGTGGCTACGACTACCTGCTGCGCTTCCTGACGCGTGGCGTCAACCACTACCAGGAAGTGATCGAGGAATTGCTCGAACGCAACATCGGCATCTCGAAGTACTTCAGCTACATCGTTATCAAGTCGCCTTTCATCAAGACGCACTGTCCGATCGAACGGCTGTTTCCCCACCCGCGCTGAGTGAGGCGTGTTTGAACAAGCACGTGTAGAGTAGTCGCCCGTCAACCGCGGCTTCGCCAGTCGCCCGCAAGCGCAGTGGCAGGTATGGACAGAACTGGGACTGGTGCTGATGGGCTTATTGGCTTGGTGCTGGGCGCGGGCGCAACCGCTTGAGTGCGTCCGTTGTGAAGGCGTCAGGCGTATGCACGCGGCAGGATCTGCTGTAGCGAGTCGCACAACCGCAGCCTGCTTTGTGCAAGACCCTCATTGAAGCACCGGCGCGAGGGGTGCGCAGCCTAAACTTTTGGACATCCAAAGGCTCAACCTCAGCTCCATCATGACGCACCCCTCCGCATTGCAAAGCCTCCGTGGCCAGGCCTTTCTGGATGGCAATGAGCAACCCTCAAGTCATTTCCGAAAGGCCGACTCCATGAACTCCTCCATCGTCGAACGTCTCAGGAGCGCTGGCCGCCTGGATCGCGCGTTCATCGACGGCGAGTGGGTGATGCCCCACGGGCAAGCTTGCGCCGCTGTCATCGATCCGTCGACTGAGGAGCCGCTCGCGGAGATCGCGCTGGGAACTGTGCAAGACGTCGATGCGGCGGTGGCTGCGGCTCGGCGCGCATTCGCGACCTGGTCGGTGAATTCCGCCCAGAGCAGGGCCTTGCTTCTCGATCGCGTCCACGCCCTCATCCTGGAACGCGCAGAACTGTTCGCTCAGGCGATCTCGTTGGAGATGGGCGCTGCCATCGGCTTCGCGCGCAGCACGCAGGTGCCGTCTGCGGCACAGCACATCCGCGTGGCCCGCGACAATGCGCGCAGCTATGCGTTCGTCGCCCATCGGGGAGACATGGCCATCGTGCGCGAGGCCATCGGCGTGTGCGGCCTGATCACACCCTGGAACTGGCCGCTCTACCAGATCACCGCCAAGGTCGGCGCCGCCCTGGCAGCGGGCTGTACGGTCGTTCTGAAGCCCAGCGAGCTGTCGCCCCTGAGCGCCTTGCTTTTTGCCGAGGTGATGCACGACGCTGGCATCCCGCCGGGTGTGTTCAACCTGGTGAACGGCAGTGGACCAGAGGTCGGTGCTGCCTTGGCGGAGCATCCGGACATAGACATGATCTCGTTCACCGGTTCGACCCGGGCCGGCGTCCTTGTTGCCCAAGCGGCGGCCCCGACGGTGAAGCGCGTGGCCCAGGAACTCGGCGGCAAATCGCCCAACCTCGTCCTGCCGGACGCGGACCTCTCTCTTGCCGTTCCCAAAGGCGTGGCGGCCGCCTTCCGCAACGTCGGCCAATCCTGCAGCGCGCCGACGCGCATGATCGTGCCCCGCGCGCGCCTGCAGGAGGTTGAACGGCTCGCGCTCGAAGCGGCATCCGGCTTCGTCGTGGGCGATCCGCGTTCGCAGCAGA
The DNA here is from genome assembly GCF_056400665.1 of Variovorax sp. P5_A3. NCBI lineage: Bacteria > Pseudomonadati > Pseudomonadota > Betaproteobacteria > Burkholderiales > Comamonadaceae > Variovorax > Variovorax sp. P5_A3. The sequence goes on from NZ_JBFUKW010000004.1 coordinate 22,707, forward strand.
CCACGCACGGCCCGGTGGCGAATCGCGCCCAGTTCAATCGGGTGCAGGAAATGATCGGCATCGGCATCGCCGAAGGTGCGCGGCTCCTTTGTGGCGGCCTCGGACGGCCGGAGGGCTTGAGCCGCGGCTTCTTCTGCCGTCCGACCATCTTCACCGCGGTGCATTCTCAAATGCAGATCGCGCAGGAGGAGATCTTCGGGCCGGTGCTCGCGTTGATCCCCTACGACAGCGTGGACGAAGCTGTGGAAATTGCCAACGACACCGTCTATGGCCTGGGCGCCCATGTGCAAGGCGAGGACCTTGCCGCGGCGCGCGCCGTCGCGGCGCGCATCCGCTCCGGGCAGGTGCACATCAACTATCCGGCCTGGAACCCTCATGCCCCCTTTGGCGGCTACAAGCGGTCGGGAAATGGCCGCGAATACGGAATAGAAGGTCTCGAGGAGTACCTGGAAACCAAAGCCATTCTTGGCTTCCAGGATGCCTCGGCACCCGGTACCGACTGACAGCGGCGACCGAGAATCATCATGTCCCCTCCGCTGCACCATATCAACACTTCCTCAAGGCCGCCGGCCACCGCTGACGTCGTCGTGATCGGCGGCGGCATCATCGGTGTGTTTACCGCGTACTACCTGGCCCGGCGTGGGCTTTCGGTCGCCGTGGTTGAAAAGGGCCGCATCGGCGCCGAGCAATCGAGCCGCAACTGGGGCTGGTGCCGCCAGCAGAATCGCGACGCCCGCGAACTGCCGATGGCGACCAGGAGCCTCGAGCTGTGGGAGCAGTTTGCCGCCGATACCGGCGAAGACACGGGCTTCTCCCGCTGCGGATTGTTGTATCTCAGCGATGACGAATTCGAACTGGAGCGCTGGGCCCGTTGGCGCGATTTCGCAAGGACGGCGGGCGTGACCACGCACATGCTGAGCGGCCGGCAGGCCTCGCAGCGGGGTCAGGCGACCGGCCGCGCATGGAAAGGCGGGGTTTTCTCGCCCAGCGACGGCACTGCCGATCCCGCCAAGGCGGCGCCCGCCGTAGCAGCCGCGCTGATGAAGCTGGGCGGCAGCGTCCACCAGAACTGCGCAGCACGGGGCATCGAGCTCGAGGGCGGCCGGGTCAGCGGCGTGGTCACCGAAGCGGGGACGATCAAGACCCGCGCTGCTGTTCTCGCAGGGGGTGCGTGGGCGTCCTCGTTCTGCCACCAGCTCGGCGTGCGGTTTCCGCTCGCCACGGTGCGCCAATCCATCGTGCGCGTATCCGCGCTGGAACAGCGCCTGCCGGACGCCCTGGCGGGCCCGGGTGTCGCCGTCACCCGGCGCCCCGACGGCAGCTACATACTGGCCATCAGCGGCCGTGGGCGCGTGGACCCGACGCCGCAGCTGATGCGCTTCGCGCCGCAGTTCGTGCCTATGTTCGCCAAGCGCTGGCGCAATGTGTTTCCCGGCGGCCTGGAAGGCATCCGCTGGGGTCATGAAACCCGCGCGCGATGGAAGCTGGACGCGCCCACGCCCATGGAACGGGCGCGCATCCTCGACCCCAAGCCCGACCCGGCGGGCGTGCGCGAGACCCACCGGCGTGCCGTCAACTTGTTGCCTGCACTTGGCAAGGCGCCCATCGCCAGCGCCTGGGCGGGTTACATCGACAGCACGCCCGACGGTATCCCCGGTGTCGGCGAAGTGCCGGAGGTGCCCGGATTCATCCTGGCCGCGGGCTTTTCCGGGCACGGCTTCGGCATCGGTCCAGGCGCTGGCCACCTGATCGCCGACCTGGTCACCGGCGCAGAGCCGATCTTTGATGCCGCGCCTTTCCGGCCGGACCGGTTCAACAAGTCGGCGTGGGGCAAGGTGGCTGATTTCTAAGCCGCGATCGCGATGCGCCGAATCCGACGAAGACGCGTGAGGCCGGGCGCATCGTAGCGTCGTCGTCATAGTGGCTTTCAGCGTGAACACCGACGGCCAGCGCGAGGTGCTGGGCCTGAAGGTCGGCGCTCGCAACGGATGCAAAGGAGCCACGTAAGCGCCACCGAGCTGCTCGATAAGCACGACGGACGCCCCACGGACAGCAATGCTGAATCACTGTCTGTGCTGTTCTGGTACGACCCGTCGAGCATCGACGAAGTTTGCGCGTGGGCATCAACCCTTTCGCCGTGGCATCGATGAGTTCCACCTTCTCACGGTGCTGTCCGCCACGCACATGAAGAGCTTGAGGTCGTCCGAAGCCAGCGACGAGGCAACTGACACGAGGATCCGAGACCTGCCTGCAGCCCCTCCCTGCCCGCCATGAAGCCTGCCGAAAATGCTTTCCGTGCCTAGAAGGCTGTTTGCGCATCTATTGGCTTGTCGCGGGGGCCTTTTCATCCACGCCAGTAGTTTGTTACGAACAATATTTCTCCGACGAACGTTGCCAGCGCACGAGCGCAGGAAGAACCCCTGGAGAGGATCATTGACGCTTCCCGCCCATGACGCCTCTGGTTGGGCTCCAAAGGTTTCACGTATTCAAGTCGAGGAAACGGGGCACGCCGGGGCAGCACCTAGACATAAACGCAAGGCCGTTGCGGATGAGCGTTTTTGAAGTCGAATATCGCGTCCACAACATTCGACATTCGCCGCTGATAGGGCGCGTTTCTCTGGATTCGTGCGTGGCGATCATCGCCTAAGGCGAGAGCCGGGGTCCGCACGGACCCGCGAATGACGAACAGGCCTAGGATCGATGAACCGAAGAAAAGGCTGACCACTTCTAGCCTCCTGCGGTCAACGCGTCCGGCCCCGATGAAGCGTCTTCAGATGGGCGTGGATCTCGATGTCCATGTCGTCGCCCACCTTCCCTGAAAACAGCACCGAAGCCTCGCGATTGCCATTGAGTCCGCAATCCGTGAGATTGGCGGATCCGATGATCGCCGTGTACTCGGCTTCGGTCTTAAAGTAGTACAGCTTCGAGTGCATGAAGCTGCCTGCGACGATGACGTGGCGCCTTGCCACGACTCGGAGGCGGCTTCGAAGTCGACCGCGCCATCGGCGCCTTCTGTCGTCTGCGTCAAGTGGCGGCCACCTTCTTTGGAAATCGTTCCTTGTGCGGCGAGCCGAGATACGGGAAGCCCGCAAGCAAATCCTCGTGGGGTCCCACGTTGTCCGTTGTCACTCTTCCGTTCGTGATCATGGAGATGAAGACGTCCATCGCGTCATCGGACAGGGCTCTGCCGTTGTCCGGATAGGACGTCGGCAGCGACGGATCGTAAAGGAGGATATCCGGCAGCAGCGTTCCTGCCACGCGCTTTGCTTCGTCGGGCGCGTAACCGCCCGTGTGCTCCAGCGAGTGCGCGTAAACAGCGACGAACTGGGCATCGCCCGCCGGCTCCGCAGCGAAGTAGGCGCCCTTCTGGTCGCCCGTCAGGAATACCGATTGCGACGGTCGCGCGCCGCGGTCCGCCTGAACCCATTTCCCGCCCGCACCGTCCACGGTGCGGGCCCAGAGCCCGAGCTTCTTGCCACCCAGGGCCCAGTTGGGTATTTCGAGCACGATGCTGCACACGTCGCGTTCGGCGAAGAAATCGGTGCCGGTGAACTGCATGTTGTTCAAGGCGCCCAGTGTGTCGAAGAAGAAGGGGTCGCTTCGCCAGCCGGCGAAGAAGTGATAGTCGCCAGCCTGCGTCAGCCGCGCTTCACGCCCTGTCGAGACGGGTGCGCCTGCCATGATGGTCTGGCCACCGTCACCTGTACCAGCGGCCTCCGCGCCTTCGACGCGGCGCAGGGTCGCCGTCTGGCTTCCGCCCTCGCCGCCCGAGAAGCACACCCGGTATGCGATGTCCGCGACGGCATCCCCGTTGATGTCGATCTTGATTTCATAGATCGCCTCCGTTGCAAACGGTTCGTCAGTGGTGGGACCTTCGGGGTTGACGCCGGCCGAGGGATGCACGTTCATGACCAGTATCGACTTGCCGGCATCGCCGGGCTTGGGGAAGGCATAGAGGTCCGTCAGGTCGAGCCGCGCGTCGCCGTGCGGAAAGCCGTAGTCCGGACCGGAGTAGTGATGCGACATGAATTCTCTCTTCTGTTGTTTCGAACGATCGAGCTGCTGCGGAAAGGATCAGAGCAGATGTGCTGACACAAATCCATTGCACGAAGGTGTCGAAGAGACAGCGAGGCGTCGATGCACACCTTGGTCCAATTGCTCGAACGTCGCCCTTCAGGTCTGATGCCCCCATGTCCAGCACGAACGCGCTCCCCGCAGATCTCCTCGGCGTCGCCGTGGTTGTCCTGCTCCTGGGCATCCGGCACGGCTTCGATGCCGATCACGTGGCCGCGATCGACGGGATGACCTGTCACAACAGCAAGGATCGGCCGGCACTGGCTCGCTGCTGCGGCGCCCTGTTCTCTCTCGGGCACGGCCTCGTGGTGGTGGCGGTCGCCCTCGGCGTGTCCTTGCTCGCTGACACCTGGCACCCACCGGCGTGGCTCGAAGCCGCCGGGGCCGGGATTTCGATCGCGGTCCTCGTGCTGGTCGGCGGCATCAACATTGCCGCCGTGCTTCGAGCGGCCGAGGGTGAACCCGTGCGCCTCAAAGGCTGGCGCACCGGCATGTTCGGTGGCCTGTTGCGCATGGGCCATCCGTTGACCGTGATGGCAGTGGGTGCCTCATTCGCGCTGTCGTTCGACACCTTCAGCCAGGCCGCCTTGTTTGCAGTGACGGCATCGCAGTTCGGAGGCTGGAGAGCGGCCCTCCTGCTCGGCCTGTTGTTCACCATCGGCATGGTGCTGACGGACGGCGTCAATGGCTACTGGGTCGCCCGGCTGCTGCGTCGTGGAGACCGGACCGCCCTCGTGGCCTCTCGCGTGATGGCCGTCACCTTGGTCAGCGCAAGCTTGCTGACTGCCGGGTTGGTGCTGGCGACCCTGATCGCGCCGACGGTCCGGGCCTGGGCGGAGGGCAAGGAGGTCTGGCTGGGGGTCACCATCGCGGCCCTGGTCTTTCTCGCGCTGGCGATCACCCAGCACCATGGCAAGCGGACTCCCGTGGAGGTCGATGATGGAAGCGCAGAACATTCGGATGGCTATTGATCGGCACTGGGCCGCCTCTGCCGCAGGCGATCAAGTCGCGGAACACGAGATCTATCACGACGACGCCGTGTGCACGTACCCACAGTCGGGCGAAGTCATCCATGGCCGGCACAACCTGCAAGCGCTTCGCAGCCACCACCCCGGCAAGCCGTCGGGGTTCGTGGTTCGGCGGATCGTCGGAGAAGGCAATCTCTGGGTCACCGAATACGCAATCGACTATGCGGGCAAGAGCGCGTTCACCGTGAGCATCATGGAGTTCCGGGACGGGAAGGTGTCCCGCGAGACTCAGTACTTTGCCGATCCCTTCGACGCCCCCGGTTGGCGCGCCCAGTGGGTCGAGAAGACGGGCTGAGGTCGACAGCTCCTGCTCAATGGATCTCCGCGATGCTCGTCCCGGCAGCGACGTAGGCGCCCTGCGCCGTCTTCAGCGCGATGCGTCCGGCCCGATGCGCCTTGACCTGCATTTCCATCTTCATGGCCTCCATCGAGCCGATCGGGTCTCCTGCCGAGACGGAGTCACCGTCGTCCACGCCCCACGAATGCAGCGTGCCGGAGATCGGTGCTGCGACCGATGCGGGATCGGCCGGAGCCGAAACAGCCGCACCGCCTTCACTCGCTGCGCCGTTGCCCGTTGCCGACGACAGGGCGCGCAACAGTTCGGCCGGCAGGCCCAGCGCCAGCCGGCGGCCATCGATCTCACCGCCGTGCGCACGAGCGCCGCTTCCGCCAGCGGCTCGGGCCGCACCGTCGCGGCCAGCGTATGTGCAAAGTCTGTTTCGATCCAGCGGGTATGGACCTTGAACGCATCGGCAGTGGCGAAGTCCGCGACGGAAGGGGAGGACCGACGGCACCCCGGATGCGGAACTCCTTGAGCGCGCGGCGGGCACGGGCGATGGCTTGCTCGCGCATGGAACCGGTGATGATGAGCTTGGCCATCAGCGAATCGAAAGTGCCCGGCACCGTCGAGCCCGACTGCACCACCTTGAGCCCGCGTCCGCCGCCGCCCAGCCGCAGACGCAGACGCTCAGCGAGCGCGTGGCCGAGCAGCTCCGCCTGAAGATCACCGAGGGGGAGTTCTCACCAGGCCAACGGCTGTCGGAGCAGGCATTGAGCGACGACATGGGCATCTCGCGCAACACGCTGCGCAAAGTGTTCCGCATGCTGACCAAGGACGGCCCGGTTAAGCACGCGCCCAATCGCGGGGTGTTCGTCGCGATCCCCAGCATCGCGTCGATCATCGACATCTACCGCGTGCACCGGCCCATCGAATGCCAGGCACTCGCGCAGGCCTATCCACGCCATCCCGCCAAGAAGAAGAAGATGCGCGAGGCGGTCGAGAGCTCGCTGCGCTGCCGCGCCGAGGGCGACTGGCTCGGCGTAGGCACCGCGAACATGGCCCTCCACATGGCTGTCGTCGAACTGGCCGACAGCGAGCGGCTCAACCAACTGTTCGCACCGGTGCTGGCCGAATTGCGGCTGGCGTTCGGCCATTTGCGAGATCCCGAGTTCCTGCACGTTCCGTACGTCGACATGAACGTGAAGATCCTCGAACTGGCGGAAGCCGGCGACTACACGGGCGCAGCCGCGGCGCTCAACGATTACCTCGTGCACTCCGAGCTCATCGTGCTGGCGGTCTATGCGCGACACATCAGCGACGCCGGCAGAGAGAAACGACGCGCGGAGTTCACGGACCGCTTACTTCGCGGCCGCCCCGAGCTTGCCGGTGTAGTCCGGCAGTCGCCTCTCGACGTCCGGATTGGTCTGCAGGCCCAGCTCCATCAGCTCGCCGATCCGCTGCTGCGCGGCCGGGCGCTTTACCGAGGTGAGGAAGGCTTCCCACTCGGCGCCGACCTGATCGTTCGGCGGCAGGTTGTTGAGGTTCACCAGGCCCTTGATGTCGGCGATGGACTGCTTGTCGAACCCGGCGATGCGGCGGGCCATCGTGTCGACGAAGGCGTCCAGTTCGGCATCAGGCAGCGCCCGATTGACGTAGCCGTAGCGCTCCGCGAGCTCGCCGTTGATGTCGCTGCCCGTCAACAGCACTTCCATTGCCCGGCCGCGTCCCATGAGACGTGGCAGGCGCGCCATCGGGCCGCCTCCGGGAACGAAGCCGGCGCCGATCTCGAACTGCGACAGCATCGCCTTCTCGCGGCTGGCGAAGCGCATGTCGCTGGCCAGGGACAACTCGCTGCCAACCCCGCTTGCGCGCCCACGGATCACAGCGATCGACACGACGGGCGCCTTGCTGATTCGCACGAGCATGTCCGGCAGTTGCGGCAGGCCGGTCGGACCCGGGGGCAGGCTCGTCGTGTCGGTCAGTGGCGGCACGAAGTCGTAGTGGGTCAGGAAGAAGTTCGGCACGTCGCTGTCGAACACCACGACCTTCAACTGCGGGTCGGCTTCGATCGCGGTCACGACCTTGTTCAGCTGCAGGGTCGTGTTCGGACCGTAGATGTTGAACGGCGGGTTGTGGAAAGTGACTCGCCAGTATTCGGGTGTCACGCGCGTCACGCGAACCTGGTCCTTGGCATCGGTGGCCGAACGAAGCTTCGCAGGCGGCGAAGCTGCCGCGGCGTTCTGTGCAGAGACAGGCGGCGCGTGGAAACCAATGCCGGCGGCAACAAGCATCGTGGCGAGCAGGTACGACTTCATGGTGAATCTCCAGGGCAGTTGCCGACAAGTGTGCGAGTTGCAGGGACGCGCGCCATCCCGCCGAATCCGGATCGAATCTTCAAGCGGAGGTCGAATCGCGGCCTGCAACCTCTGCCCTAGGCGAACGTGCGCCCGTTGATTCGCCGTGCAGTCATGGCCCGAAACAGTCGCAGATTGGCCGCCGCAAGCGGCATTCAGGAACGCGCGTCATGCGGCGCGAACCTAGACTTTCGTGAACCCGAAAAAGGTATCTCGCATGCTCAAGAGGAACCGCACCACCTCATTCCTGTATGGTGGCAACGCACCTTACGTCGAGGAACTCTACGAGGCCTACCTCGCGGACCCCGATGCAGTCTCGGAAGATTGGCGAGGCTACTTCGACGCCCTGCAGTCCATTCCGGCCGTCGATGGGTCCGACAAGAGCGATGTTGCACACCGCCCCGTCGTCGATCGTTTTGTGCAGTTGGCGAAGCAGGGACATTCGAACGCCGTCTCGTCAGAAGAGGTGACTCGCTTTGCCCGAAAGCAGGTCGCCGTCCAGTCATTGGTCACGGCCTATCGCATGGTCGGCACGCGCAAGGCGCGTCTCGACCCCCTGGCGTGGGCACCGACCGCGACCGTGCCGGATCTCTCTCCTTCATTTCACGGCTTGTCGCCAGCGGATCTCTCGACGAAATTCAGTCGCGGCGACACGTTCCTTTTCGACGATGACGTCACGCTGTCCGAACTCGCGGCGGCGCTGGAAGAAACCTACTGCGGGACACTCAGCGCTGAGTTCATGCATCTTGCCGACGCAGACCAGCGTCGCTGGTGGCAGTCGCGGCTCGAGTCGACGCGCGCCAAGCCTGCACTCTCCACCGGGAAGAAGCGGAGGATCCTCGAGCGACTTACCGCCGCAGAAGGCCTGGAGAGATATCTTCACACCCGCTATGTCGGCCAGACGCGCTTCTCGCTCGAAGGCGGAGAAACACTCATCGTGCTCCTCGACGAGCTGATTCAAGCGAGCGCATCGCATGGCGTGCGCAGCCTGGTCATGGGAATGGCGCACCGGGGACGACTCAACGTGCTGGTCAACACCGTGGGCAAGCCGCCGGAGGCGCTCTTCGATGAATTCGAAGGCCGCGACGACGCGTCGCTGCTCGCCGGCGACGTCAAGTACCACAAGGGCTACACCGGCCAGGCGCAGACCGGTGCGGGCCCCGTCGAAGTGCTGCTCGCCTTCAATCCCTCCCACCTGGAAGTCGTGAACCCGGTCGTGCAGGGAATCGCCCGCGCACGCGGTGAAGCGTTGAAGGACGCTGCCGCCGTCCTGCCAGTGGAGATCCATGGGGACGCCGCCATGGCGGGTCAAGGCGTCGTGATGGAGACACTGAACCTGAGCTACACGCGCGGACACGGCACGGGAGGCACCGTCCATGTCGCCGTGAACAACCAGGTGGGCTTCACCACATCGGACCCACGCGATGCGCGATCGTCTTTCTATTGCACCGACATCGCCAAGTTGATCGAGGCCCCCGTCCTGCACGTGAACGGCGGCGACCCGGAGGCCGTACTGAGGGCGGCGCAGCTCGCCGTCGAGTACCGGGCGACCTTCAAGCGAAGCGTGGTGATCGAGCTGGTCTGCTTCCGTCGCCACGGACATCAGGAGCAGGACACGCCAACCATCACGCAACCTCTGATGTACAGATCCATCTCGGCGCATCCAGGCTACAGGAGCCTCTATGCGGACCAGCTCATTGAAGAGGGCCTGATCTCTTCGCTCGAGGTCGAGAACCTCCAGCGCGTGTATCGCGAACGCCTCGACGCTGCCCACGCGAGGGTCGGCAACACTTCCGCAGACAACGGCGGACGCTCCACACCGCAGCCGCACCCACAACCGCAGCCCTCTCCAACGGACGTGGCGCGCGCCCCCAGCACGCCGCCGAAACTCGATCACTTGCGTGCGCTCGCCCGGCGGATCACGGAGATCCCCGTCGACTACAAGTTGCACCCGCTCGTGGCCAAGATGATGACCGCGCGCCGCGAGATGGCCTCCGGCCAACGGCCGCTCGACTGGGGAATGGGCGAGCACCTGGCGTTCGCCTCGCTGCTGTCGTCGGGCACCGATGTCCGTCTCAGTGGGCAGGACAGTGCACGCGGCACCTTCGGCCACCGTCATGCAGCCCTCCACAACCAGAACCGCGATCGTCGATCGGATGGCGTCTATGAGCCCCTCGCGCACCTCTCGGAATCACAGGGCCGGGTCACCATCACCAACTCGATACTCTCCGAGGCCGCCGTCATGGCCTTCGAGTACGGTTATTCCCTCGTTCGCCAGAACGCACTGGTGATGTGGGAGGCGCAATACGGCGACTTTGCCAACGGCGCGCAAGTCGTGATCGACCAGTTCCTGTCCGCGGGCGAGGCGAAGTGGGGGCAATGCAGCGGCCTCACCCTGCTCCTGCCGCATGGGCAGGACGGCCAGGGGCCGGAACACGCATCCGCACGCCTCGAGCGCTATATGCGACTCTGCGCGCAAGACAACATGCTGGTGTGCCAGCCGACCACGCCGGCCCAGTACTTCCACCTGTTGCGCAAGCAGGCCATGACGCCGAAACGCCGTCCCCTCATCGTGATGACGCCCAAGTCGCTGCTGCGGCATCCTGCTGCGATCAGTTCCCTTGACGAACTGGCCAGCGGTGAGTTCCGGGAAGTGCTCGGCGATTCAATGAACGGCAAGGCCGTCGCCGAGACAGTCGAGCGCGTGGTCCTGTGCACTGGCAAGGTGTACTACGAACTCGCCGAGCATCGACGAGCCAACGGCCTCCAGGACACGGCCATCGTGCGACTCGAGCAGCTCTATCCGTTTCCCTCGGCGCAGTTGCGAGTGCAACTCGCGCTGTACCCCCGCTGCAAGACCATCGTCTGGTGCCAGGAAGAAGCGGAAAACCAGGGCGCCTGGATAGCCGTCGAAAGAGCGGTGCGCGGACTGGCAGGCCGCTTGTCCTTGCAATATGCGGCGCCACCGGCGGCGGCATCGACGGCGCCGGGCCATCCGGCGGCGCATGCGTTGCAGCAGGCCGCGGTCATTGCCGCCGCATTCAAGGATCCCACCGCCGCGGCCATCGACGCGTCGGACCTTCAGGACGGTCCGCCGCGCGAGGCCATGGTGTCGGCGTAGTTGGCGGAGCGACACCCGCCGAAGCGGCTTCCGCGTAGGCACCGATGCCGGAGGAAACCCGCTCCGCCTCGAGCTGGCGCATCACCATCCGCTGACAAACTTCACCCAGGGGCAGCCCTCGGTCTGGGGATTCCAGGTCGACGGCAGGCCATTGGATGTCCCCATCCAGAGTCGCATGGACGCGACCGAGATTGCGCCTTTGATCGAAGTCGCGCTGCAAGGCTACGGCGTGCTCTACGTACCCGCCCTTCTGGTGCAGTCGCGCATCGACAAGGGCGAGCTGGAGCCCGTGCTGCAGGACAACGTCCGCAGCGACTTGTGGCTCTCGGCCACCTATTTACAGCGACGCTACAACAGTGCCGCGCTGCGTGCCTTGCTGGACTTTCTTTCGTCGCGGAGCAAGAGCTTCGGCAAGGCTGCGAGGCCGCGCACGCACTGAGCCAGCTGAGCTACGGCCGCACCAGATGCCACGTCCCGGCACGGAAGCCGTCGCCTGTTCGGTCGCCAGGCTTGCCGTCGTTCGCCCAGAGGTACAGCGGCCTGCCCTTGTATGCCCACTGCCTCTTGCCATCGTCACGGACTATGAGCGTGTACTCTCCAGTGGGCTTGTCACTCTCCCCCGCCAGCAGTGGCGGCCAACTCAGAGTGCAGACGCCAACACACTGAATCTTCCCAGGAACCGAGAGGTCGTTGTCCCAAACATACAGAGTCATTCCTTTGGAATCGGCCAGAACGCCATCTACAACGCGCGGCTGGGCAAGGGCTGAAAACGCCAACACCGCAAGCACAGGGGATAGAAAGTTCTTCATGGAAGCTCCTTTCAAGCCGGCTGTAGAACCAGGCGCGGCAACTGAGCGCGTCATTCGGTGGAAACTATTTCCAAGTGCCTACCGCGCGTGCTCGACCCAAAATCATCGAGGGAGACTCCTGACGTTCAACTGACGCATCGAACCTCGGTGACAGACACGCCGCGGCCGTTGCGCAGGAGCAGTGTCTGGTGAATTCCGATCTCGAGCAGGCGAACCTGTCGATTCAATGAAGGCTGCGCCACGCCGAGCACCACTGTTGCCTTGCTGAAGCTGCCGTGTTCCGCCACGCGAACGAAGCTTTCCAGGTGTCTGAAATTCATCTCTCTCCATGAGCACGAATGGGCGGATTGGCCTGAAGCGCGCGCAGGCGGCACTGCCGCCATGCATGTTCCGCCAGCACGACAAGGAGGCACAGCCCCGCGAAGGCAGCGGTGCCGACGAAGTAGTCCGACACCGCCAGGAAGCTCGCTGCCTGCGCCAGCAGGTTGTTGATGGTGGCCGTGGCCATGTGGACGGCGCTTGCCGGGTCCGTGGTGGCGCCGTATCGCTCGGTGAGCACCCGCAGCGTGTCCTGCAGCGCGAGGCTCGGGGGAGCGAGCGATTCGCCCACCCGGGCGTAGTGCAGGCTGGTGCGCCACTGGATGAAGAGGGTAGCGACGCCCGTGCCCGCTGCCACGGCAAACTGGGCGAGCACATTCTTCACCTGGTTCGCATGCGAGAACACGGTCTCATCCTTCTGCACGTCGCGAAAGGTTTGCAGCGCCGTGGTGGAAAGCACCGCGATCACGAAGGCACTGTTGCAGAACAGCGCGGGCAGCACATGCGCCGCAGGGTCGGCCACTTCGCTCAGCCTGCCCAGCAGCGTGCCGCACAGCGCCAGCAACGAGAAGCCGAGCACGTAGTAGCGGGTGGGGCCCTGATTGCGCGGGACCAGTCGGGCCAGCAGGATCCACATCAGGACGCCGCCCAGCGCGCCGAGCGCCACATAGCGACCGATGATCTCCAGAGGCAAATTGAGGCCGCTCAACAGCAGCAGCGGAATCGCGGTGTTGTTTCCGCCCAGGAGGGCATAGCCGACACCGAAGGCGGCCAGCCCGACCAGGTAGCGGGGCTGCGACATCTCGCGAAGGCGCAGGGCCGGCATGTCGCGCCGCAACACCAGCCACACCGCGAGCGTCAGCACGGCGAGGCCGATCGCGACGTAGACGTAGAGCGGCTGGCGTTCGGAAAAGAAGTCGAAGCTGCTGCGCTGAAGCGCAAAGAGCAGCAGCGCGCTGCCGCCCGCCAGCGTCACGAGGCCGCGCGCATCGAATGGCGTGCGCACCGGCAGCGGCGTGCGAGGCAGGGCCATTTCGCCGAGCAGCGCGATCAGCGCCGCGGGCACCACCTGCGCAGCGAAAGCGAGGCGCCAGTTCTGCAACGACAGCGCCGTCGATGCCAGCAGCGGACCGCACACGCCTCCCCAAGCCACGCCGGAAGCAAGGAACCTGATGCCCGTAAATCGCTTCGGTGAAGGTGGCATCAGATTCACCAGCACGCGCGCGGCCGTGAAGAACGACGCGCAGCCCAGAGCCGTGACGAGCCGGCCGACGGTGAAGCCCAGGAGCGTGTCGCTCGTGGCGCACAAGACGGCACCGGCGCCGAACAGCAGGCTCGCGCCCCGCATGAACCAGCGCCAGCCGAGGCGTTCCACCAGCCAGCGGTGGGTGAAGATCATGCCGATGGCGGTGAGGGCATAGAAGGTGGCGACGAGGCTGTATTCCTCCGGGCTGGCGCCGAGGTCGCCCCTGATCGGCGCGGCATTGAATGCGTACACGCCGATCTGCAGGAAGTCGCTGAAAGGCAACGCACCGACCAGCATGAGAAGCGCGAGTTGACCGCGGCGCGAGGGCGCAGGTGAAGGGGACAGGATCGTGGCCGCGGGCATGGCGATCTCGCTACGGTGTTCAGTTGCGCGTGGGCGCGGACACGCGACGGATGTGGTCGCGCACAGCGGGGGATGCACCGGCAGGACGGCCCGCCCCAGCTGCCGTACCCACAGAGACGTTCTCGCCGATGATCCGCCGCACCGCCTCTTCGGCGGCAGGATCTTCGGCTTCGGACTGCGCAGTGATCGCGGCGGGCCGTGCGATTTCGCTCAATCGAGGCCCGTCGGCGCCGCGTGTCTCGACCGACACTTCGACGGAGAGGCCGATGCGCAACGGATGCGCCGCCACCTCTCGCGGGTCCAGCAGGATCCGGACCGGCACCCGCTGCACCACCTTGATCCAGTTGCCCGATGCGTTCTGCGCAGGCAGGAGCGCGAAGGCGGCGCCCGTGCCCGCACCGAGGCCCGCCACCATGCCGTGGTAGCGAACATCGCGGCCGTAAAGGTCCGATACCAGCGTCGCTGGCTGTCCGCTGCGGAGGTGGCGCAACTGCGCCTCCTTGAAGTTGGCGTCAACCCAGATGCCATCCAGGGGCACCACGGTCATCAGGCCGGCGCCCGCCTGCACCCGCTGGCCGACCTGCACGCTTCGTCGTGCGACCAGGCCGTCGACGGGCGCGCACACCTCACTGCGACGGAGCGCCAGATAGGCCTCGCGCACGCGCGCCGAGGCCCGCAGCACATTGGGGTGCCGTTCGACCGTGGTCCGGTCGGTCAACGAGAGATTCGCCGTGAGCTGTGCCTGCGCGGTCCGCGCTGCGGCCCGGGTCGAGGCGAGCGAGCTGTGCGCCGCGGCCAGCTGGCTGGAGGCATGCTCGAACTCCTCGCGCCCGATGGCGCCGTCCTGCACCAGCAGCTCGCGGCGCCGCACGTCGAGCTGGGCGCGCGCGAGTTCGGATTCGAGCCGTGCCACGTCCGCTTTCCGCGATGCGATCTGCGCGTCGAGCACGTCGTTGTTGGCATAGAGAATCCGCACCTCGCGCACCGTCTGCGCGAGCTGCGACTCGGCCTGGTCGAGCGCCACGCGCGCATCGGACGGGTCCAGGCGAACCAGAGATTGACCGGCGCGCACAAAGTCGGTGTCGTCCACCCGCACCGCCAGCACGGTGCCCGCAATCTGCGGCGTGATCTGGATGACGTTGCCCTGGACGTAGGCGTTGTCCGTGCTCACCGTGGACGCGAGACCGAAGTCCTGGGAGCCGATCAGCCCCAGCACGATGGCCAGGACCAGGCCGACGACGATCAGGACCGGCAGATCACGGGACCGGCCGGTGGCCGCCGGCGGCACGGGTCCGGACTGTGGGGGATCGGATGCGGCGACAGGAGTGTCCATGGCGTAAGTTCTTGCGACGATGGTCAGTGCACGGGCGTCTTGTCGGCGGACGCGACATAGCCGCCTCCCAGGGCGCGCATCAACTCGGCCTGGCCGTCGAGCGCGCGCGCCCGCAAGTCCGCGGCTGCCCGGCGCTGCGTGAGCACGCTCGTCTCCGCGCTCAGCACCACCAGGTAGGAGCCGACGCCTGCCTGGTAGCGTTGCACCGCAAGCCGATAGGCGCGCTCGGCGAATGCTTGCGATCGTGTCTGGTCTAGCTGCTGGCGCGCAATCGCCTGGAGCGCGCTGATCTGGTCTGCGGCGTCGCGAACGGCCTCAAGCACGGCGGCGTTGTAGGCGGCAATGGCGGCATCGAGATCGGCGGCCTTCGCGCGCTGGTTGGCGCGCAGCCGACCGGCATCGAAGATCGGCAGCCGGATGGCGGGGCCGATCCCGATCTGGCGGCTGCCGCTGTCGAACAGGCGATCGAGTCCCAGTGCGTTGAACCCTGCGAAAGCGACCAGGTTCACGCTCGGATAGAAGTCGATCCGTGCGACGTCGAGTTCGCGGGTCGCGGCTTCGGCGCGGCGGCGGGCCGCGTCGATGTCGGCACGGCGCCCGAGCAGGTCGGCCGGCACGTCGTCGGGCAGTGCCTGAGGCTGCAACTGCGCGATGTGCGGCTGCAGTTCGGCAAATATGTCGATGGGCTGCACTGTGAGCGCGGCGAGCGCATGGCGGCGTCCGGCGATTAGCTCGTCCAGCGCGTCGATCGTCTGGCGGGTATCGGGAATCGCGCCCTCGGCTTGCTGCAGTTCGACGGCCGTGTCGAGCCCGGCGTCGGTACGGCGGCGGACCAGCGTCAGCACTTCCGCGCGCTGATGGAGGGTGCGCTCGGCCACCTCGCGCAATGCGATCAGTCGCGCGAGCTGGACATAGGTGCGCACGACCTGCGTGGACAGCAAAAGGCGGGCCATGGCCGCGTCGGCCTGCACCGCCCGTGCCGTGCCCAGCGCCGCGTCGAAGGCCGCGCGGTTGCGGCCGAAGAAATCCAGTTCCCAGGCCATCGCCAGCTGGGCTGTTCCGAGGTTTTGCTGCGTGCCCCCGATGCTCGGCGGGAACAGCGCATGCTCCGGGAAGCGTTGGTACACGTTGTCGAAGCGGGCAATGACCAGCGGCCAGTTCTCGGCATCGACCCGGTCGGCCACGGCGTTCGCACGCCGCAGGCGGGCGTCCGCGATGACGAGGGAAGGGTTGTCCTTGACGGCCTTGTCGACGAGTGCATCGAGTGTCGGATCGCTGAACACACGCCACCATGCTTCGTCGACCGGCGCCGCGACCGCATCCGGATGAAGCCCGACGGCGGCCCCGTCGAGTTCCGCGACCGGTGGCGGCAAGTGGGCGGGCAGCGCGCACCCGGCCAGCCACAGCGCGCCTGCGGCAGCCGCGGCGCACACACGGGCGGAGCGGGGCGTCGAAAGTGGAAGTGAAGCATTCATCGCTGGGCTCGTCATGCCCGGGCCTGCCTGCGCGTCCCGCGGTCGCAGAACCACCTCAGGGCAGCGCCGCCGATCGGGCCTCCGTGTCGATCGCATACAGCGCGATCGCACGGGCCGCTTCCGACGCGGGTAGCGCGCCGTCATCGGCCAACGCCTTCAGGGCGGCGAGCACGATATGGCGGCGGTCCACCTCGAAGAACGAGCGAAGCGCTTCGCGTGTGTCGGAGCGGCCAAAACCGTCGGTACCAAGCACCACATAGCGTCGATCCGTCACGAAAGGCCTGATCTGATCGGCGACAGCCTTCATGTAGTCGGTCGCCGCCACCGCCGGGCCCTTGTGGGAAGACAGGCTCTCCTCGACAAAGCACTTGCGCTGCTCCGCCATCGGATGCAGCCGGTTCCATCTTTCGGCCTCCATCCCGTCACGGCGCAATTCCGAGTAGCTCGTGACGCTCCAGACGTCCGACGTCACGCCGAACTCGCTTTCAAGCAGTTCGGCGGCAGCCAGGCTTTCGTTGAGGATCGAGCCGCTTCCGAAGAGTTGCACGTGAGCCTTCCCCAGCCCCGCATCTCCGGCGCGAAGGCGATACATCCCCTTGATGACGCCCTCCTCCGCGCCTGCGGGCAACGCGGGGTGCCTGGTCTTCTCGTTGACGAGGGTCAGGTAGTAGAAGACGTCTTCCTCCTCCTCGTACATGCGACGCAGGCCGTCTTGCACGATCACGGCGATCTCGCCCGCGAACGCCGGGTCGTAGGAGATGCACGAAGGGATGACCGACGCAAGCAACTGGCTGTGGCCGTCGTCGTGCTGCAGCCCCTCGCCTTCCAGCGTCGTTCTTCCCGCGGTCGCACCCAGGAGGAACCCGCGCGCGCGAATGTCCCCCGCGGCCCAGGCCAGGTCGCCGATGCGCTGGAACCCGAACATGGAATAGAAGATGTAGAACGGCACGGTGGCATAGCCGTACGTGCTGTGGGCCGTGCCGGCGGCGATCCACGACGACATCGCGCCCGCCTCGTTGATGCCCTCCTGCAGGATCTGGCCCTTGCGCTCCTCCTTGTAGAAGCTGAGCTGGTCCGCATCCTGCGGTGTGTAGAGCTGCCCCACATGCGAGTAGATGCCGACCTGTCGGAACATGCCGTCCATGCCGAAGGTGCGAGATTCGTCGGGCACGATGGGCACGACGCGCGGACCCCAGGCCGGATCGCGAAGGAGTTGCGCCAACACACGCACGAAGGCCATGGTGGTCGAGAACTCCCTTTCTCCGCTGCTCTTCATGTGGGCGCTGAACGCCTCCCGCGGCGGTGCGGCCAACGAACCGGACCCTCTGCGCCGGAGGGGGAGGAAACCTTTCGCCCGTTCGATCCCCGCCTGGAGATAGGCCTGCTCGGCGCTCCCCGCAGGCGGCTTGATGTAGGGAATCTCCTCGAGCATCTCGTCGGCAACCGGGATGGCGAACCGGTCCCGGTAGGCCCTGACCGCCGGGTCCGCCAGCTTCTTCAACTGATGATTGGTGTTGGCGGCTTCTCCCGCTTCGCCCATGCCGTAGCCCTTGACCGTCTTCGCGAGGATCACGGTCGGCTGCCCCTGATGCTTCATGGCCTGCGCATACGCGGCGAACACCTTGACCGGGTCGTGCCCTCCGCGGGTCAGCTCACCGATCTGCTGGTCGCTGAGATGGGCCACGCGACCGAGAAGGACCGGATCGGCACCGAAAAAATGCTGCCGCACGAAGGCACCATCGCGGGCCTTGAAGACCTGGTACTCGCCGTCGACGCACTGCATCATCCGGCGACGAAGGCGGCCATCGTGATCCTCCGCCAGCAGCTTGTCCCAGCCGGTTCCCCAGATGACCTTGATGACGTTCCATCCGGCGCCCCGGTAGACGCTTTCGAGCTCCTGGATGATCTTGCCGTTTCCACGGACCGGTCCATCGAGTCGCTGCAGATTGCAGTTGACGACGAAGATGAGGTTGTCGAGTTTCTCGCGACCCGCCATCGCCACCGCCGCCAGGGTCTCGGGCTGGTCCTGCTCGCCGTCACCCAGGAATCCCCAGACCTTGCGTCCTTGCGCAGGAACGAGCTCCCGGTCTTCGAGGTATCGCATGAAGCGCGCCTGGTAGGCGGCCATCAACGGCCCCAGGCCCATCGACACAGTCGGGAACTGCCAGAACTCCGGCATCGTCCGTGGATGCGGATAGGACGCGAGACCGCCGCCCGCGACCTCGCGCCGGAACCGATCCATCTGCGCTTCCGACAGCCGTCCTTCCATGTAGGCCCGTGCATAGATGCCGGGTGACGAGTGGCCCTGGATGTACAGCATGTCGCCGCCGAAATCTTGCGTCGCGGCACGAAAGAAATGCCGGAAGCCCGTTTCGTACAAGGTGACTGCGGACGCATACGTCGCAATGTGGCCGCCGACGCCCGAATGCTTACCTGCGCGCAGGATCAGCGCCATCGCGTTCCATCGCAGATAGGCATCCAGCCGGGCCTCAATCTGTTCGTTTCCCGGGAACGGCGCCTGCTCACGCGTGCCGATGCTGTTGACATAGGGCGTCGTCGTTGCGGCCACGTAATTGCCGCTGCCCAGTTGGTCCTGCTCGAGCAACTGGTCCAGCAGGTAATGCGTGCGCCCGCGTCCTTCATGCGAGAGCACCGCCTCCATCGATTCCAGCCACTCCTGGGTCTCCTGCGGATCCGCATCCGCTGCTTCGGTCAATCGGTCCATCATCTGTCCTTCTTTGTCGGCGCGCGCCGCGAAGCGGGTCCGACGAGCGCATCGGAAAGAAGACTCTAGACGGCATCGAAGGGGCGGGAAGGCCAATGTCGTTCCGATTTGGGCCAATTCATTCGTGGCCGAAAGTCAATGCGGAATGGCTCAAGACAACGGCAGGTGTCGAGATGGCAATGCGTTGACTCTCCTAGACTCCAAATCGAGTGATCCGATGAGTCTTCAACCACCTTCGAATTTGCAATGTCGCGCGGCCGATTCTTCCGCGCAAGGTCTGCCGGACGTATTGGCTTCCGGACTCGACATCGTCTTCTGCGGCATCAATCCGGGCATTCGGGCGGTGGTGTCCGGTCATCATTTCGACGGCAGAGGCAATCGCTTCTGGCGCGTCATGCATCTGGCCGGATTCACGCCCACACTCATGACGCCCCAGCAGGATCGCCTGATGATCGGCCTGGGCTACGGCCTCACGACGGTCGTCGATCGATGCACTTCGCGCGCCAGTGACCTTGCAACTCGTGAGTTCCTCGCCGCAGCCGACGGATTTACCGCAAGGATCAGGGCATGCGGGCCGCATCGCCTCGCATTCCTCGGAAAAGCCGCCTATGCCGTCATAACGGGCCAGAAGCAGATTGCGTGGGGCCGCCAGTCGACCCGCTTTGCAGGCAGTGAAGCATGGATTCTTCCCAATCCGAGCGGACTCAATCGCGCGTTCTCACTTGACGATCTCGTCGTCGCTTACCGCACGCTGCGCGATGCGAATGCGGCCGCCGGCGCGATCGAATGACAACACGATCATGGAATCTTCAATGCAAAGTCAATTCGCCGGTGCGACATCCGGAACTCACCGCGTCGTCGCCGATCTTCTTCGGCAAGCGTCGATCACCATCGATGGCGCGAAGCCCTGGGACATCCAGCTCAAGCGTCCCGGCGTCCCCGAACGCGCACTCGCGCAGGGCAACTGGGATTGGGCGAAGCGTACGTCGACGGAGACTGGGAGGCCAGGCAACTGGACGAGTTCTTCGCCCGCATTCTCGGGACCCGGTTGACCAACCACATCCGGCCGTTGCGCCTGCTGGGACACGCGCTCGCCGCCAGGCATGCGACTGCTCGACATCGGCTGCGGCTGGGGCGGGTTGATGGCTTACGCCGCCGAGCACTACGGCGTCGAAGCCGTCGGCGTGAGCATCTCCCAGGAACAGGTTGCATGGGCCAGGGAGCGCCGTGCGGGCCTGCCGCTGGAGTTCCGCCTGCAGGACTATCTCGAAGTCGACGAGCCATTCGACGCCATCGCCAGCATCGGAATGTTCGAGCACATGGGGCGCAGGAATCACCGGCACTATATGGAAGTGGCGCACCGCTGCCTCCGCGCGGACGGACTCTTCCTGCTGCATACCATTGGCAAGAACCAGCGCAAGTCCTCGCCCGACCCCTGGATCGACAAGTACAACTTTCCCAATGGCGACCTGCCATCGATCGGTCAGATCGGTGACGCGGTCGATTCCTCTTCGTCGTGGAGGACCTGCACAACTTCGGCGCCGACGACAAGACACTCTTGGCCTGGCATCAGAACTTCGAGGCGGCGTGGCCGCGTTTCAAGGAGCGTCTTGGCGATCGCTTCTATCGCACGTGGCGGTACTAACTGCTGTCCTGCGCAGGCGCGTTCCGGGCGCGGGACATTCAGCTCTGGCAGTGGGTCCTGTCCAAGACTGGCGTTCCAGGCGGCTATCGCCGGGAGCGGATCTGAAGCGCCTCCTGTGTCGAAGGCTCGGCCCGTCCTTCCACGGGAGCGGCGGGCGCAGGTGACTGCAAGAGTCTTCCGTCCACCAGGAGACGCAGAGTGCAAACGACCAGGAAGGCGATGACCAGGTTGGCGGCGATGAAGAGAATCGGCGCGGCCCAAGTCATGGGTCCTGTGTCCCCTCGCTCGACCATCCGCATGGCCATCGTGGGCAACGCGGTGACGCCGAAGGAGAAGGACCAGTACCCCGCCGAGAAGGAGGACTGGCGAATCCACACCGAGAGTCGAGACAGCAGCGCGGCCTGGTACAGGCCGTAGCCGAACAGCATGTGCGCGGCAATGTCCGGCGTTCCGGTGGTCAGGCTCAGGTACGCGAGCCCGCCGACGACCGGTGGCGCCAGTTGGACGCCCAATGCCGGTCGCAGGCCGACGGGAATGGGGTCCCGCGTTCCAGCGCGTGACTGCACGAGCGATTCGGTGGCCAGCCACGAAAGCACGCCGCAGCCGAAGAGCAGGGCACCGATTTGCGACCAGCCCAGCGCCGCGGCACCACTGGCCGCGACGAAGCTCTGGCCTACGGTCGGCAAGTAGAGGGCCGGCGTCACGAAGTCGGCACCCTGTCCGCCTTGCCACACCTTTCCGAGGAGCCATGTCCCCAGGGCGAATTGCGCCACGATCGAAACGCCGAGGAGGGCGGTACCCGCTGGACGAGACACCTGGAGGATCTGGCCTGACGCCAGCATCGTGGAGATCAACACCAGCGAAACGAATGAGGACTGCACCGGGTCCCGAAATTCCTTTAGGGCCTCGGCCCGGTACCGGAACCACTTGTACGCATAGAGCAGCAGAAGCGCCAGCCAGGTCAACCCGCCGAAGATTGCGATTCCACTCCCCACGGCCGGGGGCAGATTCCAGATCCTCGCGCCGGCATTCCAGGCGCCCGCGAGCCCCAGGATGCCAACGGGCATCCCGAAGAGCGACACGGCGATCGCCGGTCGCGGGCTCATGCCGTCGCTTCGAGGGCCGAACGCGAGCCCTTGCTGCCCAGGAGCAATTGCACCGCCGCAGCGACCGCGATGTTCAGTGCCAGTGCCGTGATGCCCGTGTACAGCGTGTAGCCACTGCCATCGATCACGAAGGTATGGACCGGTTTGATGCCATCCGAGAATGCAAGCCAGCTGCCACCGACCAGTCCGACAAGCCAACCGCACAGCAAGGCGGGCGCCCGGAACCACTTGAAGAACAGTCCGAAGACCACTGCCGGGAACGTCTGCAGGATCCAGAGTCCGCCGAGCAGCTGGAGGTCGAGAGCGAACTGGGTCGGCAGGAACAGGATGCACACCAGCGCACCGACCTTGACCACCAGCGACACGATCTTCGCCACCTGCGCCTCGCCGGCCGGCGTCACGTCCGGTCTGACGTAGGCCTTCCAGAAGTTGCGGGTGAACAGATTGGCGGCACCGATCGACATCACGGCGGCGGGCACCAGTGCGCCGATGGCAATCGCGGCGAAGGCAAAGCCGGCGAACCATGGCGGGAAGAGCGCGTTGAACAGCGCCGGCACTACGTCGTTGTTGCTCTTGACGGTGAGGTGGGCGGCATGGGCCATGTAGCCCAGCAGCGCGATCAATCCCAGCAGCACGGTATAGGCCGGCAGGAACACCGCGTTCTTGCGGATCGTGTTGGCACTCCGGGCCGCGAAGATCCCGGTTAGCGTATGCGGATACATGAACGCGGCGAGCGCCGAGCCGATGGCGAGCGTGGCGTAGGGCAGCATCTGGGAAGGCTTGAGGATCAGGCCCGTCGCGCCGCCCTTGGCGGCGAACGCGTCCCCCGCGGCCTGGAACACTTGCGCGTATCCGCCCAGCCTGCCCGGGACGAGCACCACCGCCACGAAGACCACCACGTAGATCATCAAGTCCTTGACGAAGGCGATCAGCGCAGGCGCTCGCAATCCTGCCTTGTAGGTGTAGAGCGCAAGGATGACGAAGGCCGCCGCGAGCGGAAGTTCTCCGGTCAGTCCGAGCGCCTTGATCACCACCTCCATGCCGACGAGCTGCAGCGCGATGTAGGGCATCGTGGCCACCACGCCCGTCACCGCGACAGCCAACTCAAGATGCCGCGACCCGTAGCGGCCATAGACGACATCGGCGGCCGTCACGTGGCCGGCCTTGTGTGCGGCGTGCCAGAGTTTCGGCATCACGACAAACACGATCGGGTAGACCAGAATCGTGTAGGGCAACGCGAAGAAGCCATAGGCGCCGACCGCATACACGAGCGCGGGCACCGCGATCACGGTGTAGGCGGTGTAGAAGTCGCCCCCCACCAGGAACCACGTGATCCACGTGCCGAAGTTCCGCCCGCCAAGCCCCCATTCGTCGAGATGCGCGTCCTTTTGCGCACCGCCGGTCTGCCATTTGGAAGCGACGAATCCGAGCACCGTGACCAGCACGAAGAAGAACACGAAGACCGCCAGAGCGGTCCAATGAATCTGGCCGTCCATCATTCATCCTTCGCGTCGTACTGGTGCCTGTAGACCATCCAGATCAGCAGCGCGGTGACCGGTACCCATACGAGCTGGTACCAGTAGAAGAGTGGAAATCCGAACAGCGATGGAAGTTCAGCGTTGTAGAGCTGGACCCACAGCAGGCCGATGAATGGAAGCAGCAGCAGAGCTCGCATGGTGTGTCAGCGCCGGGGAATGGACTTGGGGGTGGCGGCTTTCACCTGATCCAGGCAGCTGCAGTTCCCGACTTGATCCCATTCGCTGAATGTCTCGACATTCGGCTTCGGGGCGCCTTGCTCTGCGACCGTGCGGGCTGCTTGAATTTCATCGCCGTCATTGGCATCGACGGGACCGGGAAGGGGGACGGAGGACGTGGTCATAGGGTTCATGGAGTGAATGCCGGACGGCAGCGAGTCCGAGCCATCGAACTTCAGTCTAGGTGCGCCCCACCTTCAGCGGATCGTCGAAACAGGCATGTTTGGGACAAACATCATCCGTTTCGAGTCACGCCCTTTTCAGCGCCCACCGAGCAGCTTCCCGTTGAGCAGGATATGGATCGTGCGCAGCAGCAGGACCGCGATCAGTACGCTCAGGAACGCCAGCAGCACGACGGCCAGCCCTGTCAGCGCCAGGGAGCCGGCCTGCTCCGCGTACCGAAGCGCCGCATTGGTCAGGGCAGCCAGCGGGAAGCTCAACGCCCACCATCCGGCCGCGAACGGAATGCTTCGCCTGAACACCTTGAAAACCAGCGAGAAGAAGATGAACAGGCCGAAGTAGAAGAGCATCGCCGCGAACGCATCGATCCGCTGAAAAAAGCTCGTGTAGGCAAGGAAGCCCACTTCGAAGGGCGCCATCAGGATCATCAGGGACGGCACCATCTCGTTCGCGAGCTTCTCGTGATGGTGGATCAGCCGGGACATGATCATCGTGAAGAAGAGCAGCGCGATCATCGTGCCCACGGCCATTGCGAACAGGTTGACCTCCCTTGCCCAAGCTATCGGCATCGCGCTGCCCGTCACGGCGATGTCCAGCGTTGCCACGCCAGGAATCAACCAGGCCGGCAGCGCGTGGCCCGCATCGACCTTGCCTCGCAGCAGCCGGCTCAGGATCGTGAAGGCCAGCGCAATCGTCGACACCGCGCCGATGCACCACAGGACCTCCGACGCGACCGCACTCACCGGCGCCACAACCGATGAAACGAGCAGCGTGGCGATGGTTGCCGTCCCGAAGAAGTTGCCCGCGATCGGGTGCCGGAACTCGTGGCGTACGGCTTGCGGGTGGACGATGGCCTTGACTGCATAGGCGATGCACAGCAGGACGAAGATCGCCACGGCAAGGCATCCGATCGCCCCGTCGATGAGCGGACTCGTGCCGAACTGATGGCCCGCCTGCCGCCAGGCCGAGGTCAGGCCCGAGATGCCCATTACGGAGGCGAAGAGGTTGACGGGTAAATGCTGGATGGATGCCTGCCGCGGATTCCCCGCTGGGCTCAGCGTGTGCGTGGTGCTGATACTGACTCCGTTGATTGACGCTCGCGAGTCGACAGCGCGGTCCTTGTCAGGGTCCGCTCATCGCGACTCGACCATGGGGAAGAAGCGACTGCTGCTCGCGAAGCACGGTGGCAGCAAGCGCCTCGTCATGAAGAATGCCGTCACTGCGCGCCCCCTGGGGCGACGCGCGGCAACCGCATTCAAAGTCTATGTGCTGCGCCCTTTGAGAACTCCAGGCCACGGTCGGATTTGGGCCATTGGATGACCGTTCCTGGCCATGCGGAGCAACCAGAAGCAGGACCGGCGCTTGGTCAATGCGCGGTCTGACGCCGCAATGCGGCTACATCCCGCTCGTTGAGAAATGAGGGGCTGCCGCCGAATCGCGCCGTGACGTAGTTCGACACGGCGGCGATCTCGGCATCCGAGAAGCCATTGCCGAAGGATGGCATCGACACGGCGTCGGGCGGCGTCCGTTGGATGCCCGAAAGTATGGCCTGCGCGACGTTGGTCGCTCCTGGATCGTTCACGGACCTCGCACCGGTCAGCGTTGCGTAGGGGGAGAGCGTGCCTGCACCGCTCCAGCCATGGCAACTCGCGCACGCGCCTGCAAACAAGGACTTGCCGCGAGCGTTGTCGAACGGGCCGCCATCCTTGTGCGATTCGGGTGCGAGTCTCGCGAGTGTCGGCCGCGCGTCGGGGTCCACTGCCGCTGGCACGCTGCGGAGGTAGACAACGAGGGCCTGGAGGTCGTCCGGCGACAGGTGGCTGAAGCTCTCGTCGACGGCCTCGGCCATGGGGCCGGCAGCGCTGCCACGGCCGGGGGCGTGACCGCTGGAAAGGTACGACAGCAGTTCCTCGCTGCTCCAGGCACCGACACCCGTCGCGGGATCGGCGCTCACGTTGTGGGCTTTCCACCCCCCCACCAGGGCGCCTCCAAACTTCAATCGATTGTTCAGCGCCAGGGCCTTGTTGCGCGGCGTGTGGCATTCGCCGCAATGCGCCAGTGCCTCCGCGAGATAGGCACCCCGGTTCCATTCGTCGCTGCGCGAGATGCGCGCTTCGAAGTGCCTTTCGGTACCGAACAGGAACGCCCAGGCACCGAGCGTCCAGCGTAGGTCGAAAGGGAAGCCGAGCGTGTTGTCGGGCGCCGGCGCGTCAACCGGCTTCAGCGTGAATAGATAGGCCTTGATGGCGAGGACGTCGGCGTCGGTCATGTAGGCGTAGGACGTGAACGGCATGGCCGGATAGAGCCGAGCACCGTCCTTCCGCACGCCGCGGCGCACCGCCGCGAGGAACTGGCCATCCGAGTAGCCACCGATGCCGGTCTTCTCGTCGCGCGTGATGTTGGTGGAATACAGGGTGCCGAAGGGCAGCGCGAACGCGAGCCCTCCCGCGAAGGCCTGACCGTCGCGCGCCGTGTGGCAGACCGCGCAGTCGGCGGCGCGCGCAAGGTATTCACCGCGCTGCACCACGGTCGCCTGTACCAGCGAGGCAGGCACGCCCGTCGGGTCGGCACCGCGATAGTCGGTCACGGCCACGGTGCCGCCGCCCGCAAAGTCCATAGGTCCGGGCTGGATCAGCAGCCAGGCAGCGACGAGCACGATAGCGATCAGCACGACGGAAACGCCGATCGCGGCGCGAGAGGCGAGGCCGCGCGACAGAGGGCGGCGGTCGCGCGCGGTCATGCCGACGTCCGGACCGCGAGCAGCTTGCGATCGATCGGCATGCTTCGAAGCGCGACGCCGGTCGCCGCGAAAATGGCGTTGCGCAGTGCCGGCGCCGATGCGGTGGTGCCGGTCTCGCCGATCCCGCCGGGCGCCTCGCCGCTCTTCACGACGTGCACGTCGATCTTCGGCGTCTGGTCGATGCGCATCATGCGGTAGTCGTGGAAGTTCGATTGCGCGATGCGGCCGTTCGTGACGGTGATCTCGCCGTAGAGCGCAGCCGTGAGGCCGAAGATCAGGCCGCCCTGCAGTTGCGCCACGACCTGGTCCGGGTGCACGGCGATACCGGTATCGACGACCGTGTTCACGCGACGCACGTCGACCTCACCTTGCTCGTCGACCTCGGCTTCGACCACCGTCGCAATGAAGCTCCCGAACGACGGCTGCACGCAGACGCCGCGGCCCACCCGCTTCGCGAGCGGACCGCCCCATCCGGATCTTGCGGCGACGAGATCGAGGGCCGCTCGCAGTCGCGGTGTCTTGCCCAGCATGCCGCGCCGGAAGGCGACCGGGTCCACGCCGGCCTTTGTCGCGAGCTCGTCCACAAAGCACTCGATCGCGAAGACGTTGTTGTTGGCTCCGACACCGCGCCAGAAGCCGGTGCGGACGGCCTTGGGTTCGGACCTCACGTATTCGACCTGGAAGTTCGGGATGTCGTAGGGCATGTCGACCGCGCTGTCCACGGCGTCCCTGTCGATGCCGTTCTTGTATTGCGAGGGGAGCCTGCGCGCGATCACCGCCGAACCGCAGATCTTGTACTTGAAGCTGTCGATCCTGCCGTTCGACAGCGTCGCCGCAACGACGTCGCGGTACATCGGACGAAAGATGTCGTGACGCACATCCTCCTCGCGTGTCCACACCACTTTCACTGGCGTGTCCGCCAGTTGCTGTGCCACGCGGACGGCAACGAGCGCCATGTCGACTTCCAGGCGTCGCCCGAAGCCACCGCCAAGCAGATGGTTGCGGACCACGACCTTCTCGGGCGGCATCCGGAGGAGATCGACCACTCCCTGATGGACCTGCCCCATGACCTGCGTTCCGAGCCAGATGCGGCATTCGCCCGCCTGGAGGTGCACGGTGCAGTTGACCGGCTCCATCGGGGCATGGGCAAGCAACGGAAGTTCGTAGGCCGCCTCGATGCGCTCGCCCGCGGACAAGCCCTTGCGCACATCTCCGACGGTCTTGGCGACGATGCCGTCCATCGTGCTCGCGAGCCGAAGTTCCTCCCACATCTGGCGCGAGGAGGTCTGGCCGTTCGGACCGTCGTCCCATTCGATCTCGAGCGCGTCCAGCCCTGTCTTCGCGGCCCACCAGTAGTCGCCTACGACTGCAACCATGTCGTCCAGCACGATGACCTTGCGTACCCCCGGGACGCGCAAGGCCGCGCCGTCGTCGACATGGCGGACTCTGCCGCCGAGGACCGGACTCTGCACCACCGTGGCGAACTTCATGCCCGGCAACATGACGTCGATGCCGTAGACCGTCTTGCCGTCGACCTTGTCGGGTGTGTCCAGGCGCTTGACGGGCTGGCCGATCAACCTGAATTGCGCGGGATCTTTGAGCACGACATTCATTGCGGGCGGCATGCTGGCCGCCGCCTCTACCAACTCCCCATAGCCGAGCCGACGTCCAGTGGCGGCATGCGTCACCACGCCGTTCGATGTCGTGCACTCGGCCGCACTCGTGCTCCATCGCGCGGCGGCGGCCCGCACGAGCGTCGCCCTCGCCGCCGCACCGGCGCTGCGAAGCGGCCGCCAGAAGGCGCGGACGGAGCATGAGTTTCCCGTGATCTGGATACCGAGGATCGGATTGGCGTAGAGCTTGTTGTCGGGTGGCGCGTGTTCGAGCACCACGCGCGAGAAGTCCGCGTCGAGCTCCTCGGCGAGGAGCATCGCGATCGAGGTGTAGACGCCCTGCCCCATCTCGACCTGCGGCATCACGAGCGTCGTCGTGCCCCTACGGTCGATCCTGATGAAGGCGTTGGGCGCGAACTGCCCATGGACCTCGTCGTCCGTCCGGGACGGTCCGTCGGAAGCAAACGTCGGCAGGTGAAAGGCAAGCAAGAAGCCGCCCGCGGAAGCGTCCTTCAGCAGCGCACGCCGTGAGAGCCCGGCGGCACCCTGGATCTCGGCAGTCACGACACTGCCTTCTGCTCCGAAGCCGCCCGCTTGATGGCTTCGCGTATGCGCACGTAAGTGCCGCAACGACAGATGTTTCCCGCCATGGCGGCGTCGATGTCCGCGTCATCCGGATGCGGTGTCGTCTGCAGCAGGGCCGTGGCCGACATGATCTGACCCGGCTGGCAGTAGCCACACTGCATCACCTCCAGATCAAGCCATGCGCGTTGGACCCTGGCTCCGACTTCGGTCTGTCCCACGGCCTCGATCGTCGTGACGGCCCTGTCGCGGATGGCACCGATGCGCAGTTGGCAGGAACGAACGGCACGACCGTCGAGGTGAACCGTACAGGCCCCGCATTGGGCAATGCCACATCCGAATTTCGTGCCGTTCATGCGGAGCACATCGCGCAGAACCCACAGCAGCGGCACGTCGCCGGGGACATCGACGCTCCTCGTTTCACCATTGACGGACAGACTTTGAGTTGCCATGAGCGGCCCCGATCGAGTGAGTTGATCAGGAGCTTAGGACCGAGCGCGTGCGCTGCCATCCCGCCCGTGACGTACGTTCGCCATGGTCTTCGTATGCACCGGATGTCCTGTCATCGGTCGGATGCGGGCGCCGCGCAGTGCCCGTACGCTCGATGCAAGCGGCTCGAGGTAAGCCGACACGCACCCAGGAGCCCATGATGATGTCATCGAAGGAAATCCGGACACTGCTGATCGCGTTCCTGGCAGTGTCCGCGACGGCGGCTTCAGCCCAACTGACCCGAGCCGAAGTGGACGCGCAACGACGCGCGGCGCAAGGTCAACTCGGCGTGTTGCTCGGCGAAGACAGCGGCTCGATGTATATCGCTTCGCACTTCCGCTCGTGGGAATCCCGCGACAAAGTGAAGACCGACCTCGCTGAAGCGATCAAGGCGGGGACGCTGACCGTCTTGATCCGGGGTGACAGCGGTTCGGTCTACCTCTCGCGTCATCAGGTTCTGCACACGCCGCGCGCCGAGGTGAGATCCGCCCTCGCAACGGCGGAGAAGAACCGCACCCTTGACGATACGCACGGGGAAGACAGCGGCTCCATTGCACTGTCGCGCTACCGTCACACTTCCGAAGCACGCCCAACTTCGCTTGAATGGTCAAGGTCAAGCGCATCGAGCACGTTTTGAGTCCAACGGCCGATACCAAAGTGCCATCGACGCGGGCGTATGAGTCGGTGCACCATGGGCCATGCAACATCGGCGAAGCTCTCATCGACCGAGGCCCCAGAGATGACCTGAGTGCGACCGCTCGTGTCAGTGATCGACGACGATCAGTCGGTCAGCGAGTCCCTGCCTGATCTGCTGAAGGCGTTCGGGTTCTCCGTCCGGGCGTTTGCCTCGGCAGAAGACTTTCTGGCTTCCGATTGCCCGACCGAGACCCGCTGCGTGCTATTGGATATCGCGATGCCTGGCATGACCGGCCCCGAACTCCAGGATCTGCTGGGGCAGCGACTCCCGATAGTCTTCATTACCGCGCATGCAGATGACGCCACGCGTTCACGTGTCATCAGTGCGGGTGCCGTGGATTGCCTGCTCAAGCCCTTCACTGAGGATTCTCTTCTCAAGGCGCTCAATACGGCGACTGGCAGAGCCAACGCGGCATCGCCCGACTCGCCCTTATCGGTGCGGCCAGACTGCCATTCCCGAATGCACACCGAGTTCACGAACGGCCACAAGGGACCAGAGACGCGCTGTTCCAGTGGCGATCCGCCGCCGTCGAAGTGGATCGCGGAAGACGATTTCGCCGTTGCCGCAGATGCCCTGCCCGGTCTTGTCTGGACCGCGCGACCCGACGGGACCTTGAGCTTCGTCAATCGGCGCTGGCTGGAGTATGCCGGCATCGATTGGCCGGATCCGTCGGTGGTCTGGCACCTGCTATCCCATCCCAACCCACCGGACGTCAAGGCTGCGCTCGAAACGGTGCGACGTTCCATTCGCGACAGCCATCGCGCGAGTGACGTGATCAAGCGCTTGCGCGCTCTTCTCGATCAATGCTCGCAGTCAACAAGATCGCACAGCGTTGAAGCCCGGGCGAGACACGATGGACCGTGACATACGACAGCGGAACGGAACGCGCCCGCTGGCCGCCCGCTCATCTGGCGACTACTGAGGCGCGACGGGCATGGAATGAGCGCCGAGGGCACCTCGCGCTCCGGCGACCATCGACAGATCGAAGGACGCTTCCTGCGGCTCCCCGACCTCATTGTTCCGAAAGCGCTGGCGGTACTCCCGAGGGGTCGTATCGAGCCTTCGTGCAAAGATGACTCGCATGTGATTGGCGCTGTGGAACCCGCATCGAAACGCCACGGTCTTCAGCGGCAGGTCGGTTTCCTCCAGCAGCTTGCGCGAAAAGTCGACACGCACCTGCTCCACGAAGGCGGAAGGCGTCATGCTGGCGTCCTTCGCAAAGATGCGCGAGAAGGTCCGTCGACTGACCGCGACGGCATCCGCCAACTGCTCGATGGAAAGCTGCTCGCTGATGTGGTCCGTGACATAGCGCAGCACCTTCGCGACGATGGTCTCTTCCTTCGGACCCACCGCGAGATACGGGCTGTACTGCGACTGGCCGCCGTCGCGACGGATGTAGACGATCAGCTGCTTGGCGATGCGCAGCGCCAGCTCGTGGCCCCAGTCCTCGGTCACGAGGGCCAGGCAGAGGTCGACACCCGCCGTGACCCCCGCGCAGGTGAACAGGCTGCCGTCGCGGACGAAGATCTTGTCCGGCCGGACGCGAGCCCTTGGAAACTGGGCGGCGAGGCGATCGACGTGATGCCAATGGGCGGTGACGTCCTTGCCATTCAGCAATCCGGCATGACCCAGCGGAAAAGCGCCGTTGCAGACAGATCCGTAGCGCCGAGATCCCTCCGCCTTCGCGCTCAACCACTGCAGGAAGCTGGGCGCAGGCCGCAGCTCCGGGAGCTTGGGGCCGCCTGCGACGAGAAGGAGGTCTGGCTGGTCTTCGTACTGCAGGTAGTCGGTCTCGACCTTGAGCTCCAATCCGTTCGCGCACCGGACGCCCCCGGAATGCATGCCCACCAGGGTGACCTGATAGTGCTGTTCGGGCTCCAGGAAATTGTTTGCCTCGGC
The DNA here is from genome assembly GCF_056400665.1 of Variovorax sp. P5_A3. Taxonomy (NCBI): domain Bacteria; kingdom Pseudomonadati; phylum Pseudomonadota; class Betaproteobacteria; order Burkholderiales; family Comamonadaceae; genus Variovorax; species Variovorax sp. P5_A3. The sequence goes on from NZ_JBFUKW010000004.1 coordinate 54,538, forward strand.
GAAAACGTCCATGGGTCCCGCGACGTCCAGCGCCTGCACCCCGTCAAACACGACGATGGCCACCTTCATGATCTGATCTTCCTTCTCGCGGCGAGACTCGACAGTACGGCACCAGCTTCCCTTGCCGAACCATTCGCCGAAGGATGGCATCAGTGGCGCGAATCCCCTCGCGATCGAGCAGGTCATGTGCCCGCCCTCGGTCGCAGAAGTTCGATTGCTATCTCGCCGTGAATTTGAGTATCCCTCATGTCCGACTCCTGTGCTTCCATGTGGACAAGGGATCAAACCAGACGCGCAACCTCCAGTCGATTGGACGATGGTATTTGCGATACCAACGTATGAGCGCGGGCTTCAGATGTCGATCACGACATCGCCCTGCGGCGCCGCGCAGCAGATGAGGACATTGCCTTCCGCTGGCGGATCGAGCGGATCGGGCGCATAGGCGACCGAGCCGGAGATCAATCCACTCTCGCAGTTGTGGCACACGCCGGTGCGGCACGACCAGCGGACGGGCACGTCGCAGGCTTCCGCGAGTTCAAGCAGGCTGTGCTCCAACACGGGCCGCCAGCGCACCGTAATGCCACTGCGCGCGAAGGACACCAGAGGCCCCGTGCCCGACGCGCCTGTCGGCAGATGCGGCGCACGCACGGGGCCGGCGAGCACGCCGGGCGTCAGCGAAGGGCCGCCGGAGAACACCTCGGAATGGATGCGATCCGCGGGCACGCCCCAGGCGGCCAGGCCCGCCGTCACCTCGCCGAGAAAGCCCGAAGGCCCGCAGAGATAGAAGTCCGCGTCCCGCGGGACGCGCAGTGCATCGAAGGCCGAGACCGCAAGACGACCTGTCGCGTCGAAGTCCCGACCCTCGTGATCGTCGGCGTCGGGCCGGCTGTACCAGATGCGAGTTCGCCCGCGAGCCAGCACGCCGAGAAGTTGTCGCACCTCCCTGGCGAAGGAATGCGACTTGCCATTGCGTGCGTTGTGCAGCCACCAGATTTCCCGGGGCGATGCGCTTGCCGCCAGGGCATGCAGCATGGACAGTACCGGCGTCGCGCCGATTCCCGCGCTGAGAAGCACCACCGGCCCATCGCCGGTTTGCAAGGTGAAGGCACCTCTCGGCTCGCTGACATCGAGGGTGTCGCCCATTCGAGCGCTGCCCTCCAGGTAGCGCCCCGCTGCGCCGTGGGGCTCCACCTTGACGCTGATGCGGTAGCGTTCGTCGGACAGCGGACCGGACAGCGAATAGCTCCGGAAGATCAACGGTTCGTCCGGCCCCCGACGCAAACGGAGGACGACGAACTGGCCAGGAAGTGGCACCGTGAGTCGCGTTCCGTCCCCCGGTTCGAGCGACAGGGAGACCACGTCCTCGCATTCATGGATGATCTGCGCGACGCGCAGCGGTCGAAAGCCCGGAGCGGCGGTGCGCGCGGCTGCGGCGGGCATCAGGCCGGCGTTGCCCGTCGCGTCCGGATGCGCGTCCCGGCTTCGGAGCAAAGCCTCGAACGACCCTCGCCAGCCCGGCGACAGCGCAGGGATCCGCAGTGCCCGTTCGAGCTGCTCGCGGGGATGGTCGCTGGTGTAGAGCAATGCATTGACCTCGGCGACCGTCAAGCCCTCCGGTCCTCGCGCGATGGGCAGGATCTCGTCGCCGGCACAGACCTCGCCTTCCTCGATGACGCGCAGGTAGAAGCCCGGCCGCCCGCTCGAAGTCAGCAGCGCCGCCATCTGGGGCTCGTTCGTTCGAATCCCGACGCGGTAGCAGGTGACCCGGGGCTGGGTCACTTCGAACGTCGCCGTTCCGATCCGGTAGCGGTCGCCGATGCAGACCTGGTCGTCCGGCAAGCCCTCGATGGTGAAGTTCTCGCCGAACTGGCCGTGTGTGAAATCGCTGCGAGCCAGACGCTGTTCCCAGTAGCGATAGGACTCGACCTGATAGACGAAGACCGCCCGCTGCTCGCCGCCATGACCACCGAGATCGCCCTGGCCGTCGCCATCGACATTGAGCCGCCGGACGCGGCGACGACCTGCCACGGGTTCTTTCCAGATGCCGGTGCGCACAGTCCTTCCGCGCCATTCGATGTCGCGGGGAAGTCCAACGCAGACGGTGAGCAAACGGGCCATGGATGGGTCTCAGGATTTCGCATCCGAATGATGCACGCGCGGCGTCGATGACACCACACCTGGTGGGTCGCGTCGACTGGACGATGGTGTTGCCCCGCCATCGTCCATGCGGCCGCCGCACAGGCGACACCATCGTGCAATGGAAAGGCCCGTTGCATTCTGATGTGATGCGTCCTGTTCCTTGTCGAAGTATCGATGGAGGTGATCGTGAGCAATGACTTGACGCTGGTCCGACCGGAAATCGAAGGCCGCGCGTGTTCCCGGCGAACACCGCCAGGGTGGCGCGAGCGGCAGGTCAACGGCGAGTTCATCGCCATGACGCGCGCGTTCCGGCGAACGGGCGGCATGAGCCATGGCGACGACATCGCAAGACGCCTGGGCCGACATGCCGACCAACCGATCTCCATCGTGGCCCGGTGGATCGTGAACAAGGAGGCGTTGGCAATCGCATGGAATCACCAGACGATGCTCCCCCTCTTTCAGTTCGATCCACGCAGCATGGCCTTGCGCCCCGACGTCTCCGTGATTCTCAGCGAACTGTCGGATGTGTTCGACAACTGGGGCTGCGCGCTGTGGTTCGCGCAATCCAACGCCTGGCTTGCCGACCAGCTGCCTGTCGATCTGGTGGAGACCCGTGCGCGCGAGGTTCTCGATGCGGCGCGACTCGATCGGTTCATCGCGCGCGGCTGAGGATTCAGCGGCCGGCCGACACCATCGTGCAATAGACCGAACACCGAGTGTCTGGTGTGATTCGGCCCCGCAGAGTCTCAAGGAGTTTTCCATGTCCGTCCCACCCAACCTACCCCGCCGGTCGTTTCTGGGAACTGCGGCGATCGGTGTCGCGGCCTCCCAGCTCGTCGCGAGCATGCCCGCCTTTGCGCAGTCCGCCTCTCCGGCCAGTCTTGCGAGCATACGCCGCGCCTCGCCGCAGAAGCGGCTCGAGCCACTCAAGAGCATCGATGCCGGCTCGCTCAATGTGGGCTACTTCGAAGCCGGCCCCGCCAGTGGCCCACCCGTGATCCTTCTGCACGGCTGGCCGTACGACATCCACACCTATGTCGACGTGGCCCCGATGCTGGCCGCGGCCGGCTACCGCGTGATCGTTCCGCACCTGCGCGGCTACGGAACCACCCGCTTCCTTTCCAGCGACACGGTTCGCAACGGCCAGCAGGCCGTTGTCGCCGTCGACATCATCGCCCTGATGGATGCGCTGAAGATCGACAAGGCCACGGTGGCCGGCTGCGATTGGGGTGCGCGCACGGCCTGCATCATGGCCGCGCTATGGCCCGCGCGCGTGAACGCGCTGGTGTCGGTCAGCGGCTACCTGATCGGCAGTCAGGAGGCCGGCAAGATCCCGTTGCCGCCGCAGGCCGAGTTGCAGTGGTGGTACCAGTACTACTTCGCCACGGAGCGCGGCCGGGCCGGCTACGAGAAGAACCGGCACGATTTCGCCAAGCTGATCTGGCAGATCGCCTCGCCGAAATGGGCCTTCGACGACGCCACCTTCGAGCGCAGCGCGCAGGCGCTCGACAACCCCGATCACGTAAGCATCGTGATCCACAACTACCGCTGGCGGCTCGGCCTGGCGGAGGGCGAGGCGAAGTATTCCGAGTTCGAAGCGAAGTTGGCGAAAGCGCCGGTCATCACCGTGCCGACCATCACGCTCGAAGGCGATGCCAACGGCGCTCCGCACCCGGAGCCCAGTGCGTACGCGAAGAAGTTCTCGGGCCCCTACGAGCATCGGCTCGTCAAGGGCGGCATCGGCCACAACCTGCCTCAGGAAGCGCCTGAGGCCTTTGCGGCAGCCGTGGCCGACGTATCGCACCTCTGAATCCGGGCCCCCTTCGACCAACACCAAAGTGTCATAGACGTCTGCACAGGAATGGCGCATTCTCCTGACCCGGAGACGTCACGAAGGAGCCGGAATGCGGCACGAGCTCTATCGCATGGTCGATGCCTTTCCAGGGTGGGCATGGACGGCGCGCGTTGACGGAATCGTGGCGGCCGACGAGATCGGCGCATCGCTCCCGGACGATGCGCTCGCCAAAGTCCGCACCGAACTGGCGCACAGGGCCCGGATCGCATGCTTGCGCACGCTGACCGAGTCGATCGCGCACGAAGTCAACCAGCCATTGACGGGCGTCGTCACCAACGCCAGCACCTGCCTGCGGATGCTGGCCGCCGATCCGGCGAACATCGAGGGTGCGCGCGAGACCGCGCGGCGCATCATTCGCGACGGCCATCGGGCTTCCGATGTGATCGTGCGATTGCTCTCGCTGTTCGCCACCATCGAGCCTACGGCCGAGCAGGTGGACCTGAACGAAGCGACGCGTGAGGTGATTGCCCTGTCGCTGAACGAGTTCCATCGCAGCCGCGTGATCCCGCGGCCCGACCTGGCGGACGACCTGCCGCGCGTCACGGGCGATCGGGTGGAGCTTCAGCAAGTCATTCTCAACCTGCTGCTGAACGCATCGGATGCGATGAGCGGCGTCCATGACCGTCCGAGGAAGCTGGTGATCCGGACCGCCCGCGACGACGGCGACCGCGTGCGGCTCACCGTTCAGGATGCAGGCGTCGGGCTCGACCCGCAGGACGTGGACAGGCTCTTCGATGCGTTCTACACGACCAAGGTCGATGCCATGGGCATCGGCCTGTCCGTCAGCCGCGCCATCATCGAGCGCCATCAGGGGCGCCTGTGGGCATCGGCCAATGACGGTCCTGGCGCCACGTTCTCGTTCTCCATTCCCCTGGCGCCGGACGATGCGGCGCGCGCGGAAGCGGCGCCCGCATGAGAATGCCGCCATGGAAGGTGTCCCTCCGCTCATTTCGGTCGTCGACGACGACGAATCCGTGCGCGAGTCGCTGCCCGACCTGCTCCGGGAATGCGGCTATGCCGTCGAGGCATTCGCGTCGGCAGAGCAGTTCATTGCGTCCACCTTCATCGGCCGGACCCGCTGCCTCATCCTCGACATCGCGATGCCGGGCATGTCCGGCCCCGAGCTCAAGGCGGAACTGGAGGATCGAGGGCACGACATCCCGATCATCTTCATCACCGCCAAGTCCCACGACACCCTTCGTGAGCGTCTGCTCGCACAAGGGGCCGTCGAATGCCTCTTCAAGCCTTTCAGCGAGAGCGATCTTCTCGACGCGCTCCGTGCTGCACTTCCGGTGCGCTGAGCGCACCAGACCATGAACCGAGGTGACCCGCCATGGCAAACGCCACACCCACCGTCTTCGTCGTCGACGACGATATCTCGGTACGCGAATCGCTGGAACTGTTGATCCGGTCCGCGGGCTGGGACCCGGAGACCTTCGGCTCCGCACAGGAGTTCCTGGCCCGCCCGCGCAGCTACGCGCCGAGTTGCCTGATCCTCGATGTGGGTCTGCCGGACCTCAACGGGCTCGATCTGCAGAAGATGGTGGCAGTCGAGCGCACCGACATGCCGATCATCTTCATCACCGGCTATGGGGATGTGCCCATGACGGTCCGGGCCATGAAGGCCGGCGCCGTCGAGTTCCTGACGAAGCCCTTCGATGAAGAAGCGTTGTTGAGTGCCATCCGGCAGGCCGTCGAACGCAGTCATGCAACCCTCGATCACGAAGAGGGCCTGCGCGGGCTTCGCGAGCGTCACGCCTCGCTCAGTCGCCGGGAACGGGAAGTCATGGCGTTGGTGGTGTCCGGCCTGCTGAACAAGCAGGTGGGTGGCGAACTGGGCATCAGCGAGATCACGGTCAAGGCGCACCGCGGGCAGGTGATGCGCAAGATGGAGGCCGAGTCATTGGCCGACCTGGTCAACATGGCCTCGCGACTTCGCATCAGCGCCGCGCCTGGTTGACGTCTGCCGAATCGCCCGGTTGGGCTGCTGCCAGGTCGATGCCGATCAGCAGGTGTCCCGCCTCGTAGGCCCTTCGGGCGGCAAGCCGGACGTCCTGAAGCATGGCTCTCTTCCGGGCCGCGAGGTCCTTCGTCGGGCGGCTCTCGGGTGCCGACATCAGTTGATGCGCAACGCCGAGCAGGTCGGCTGCCGATTGCAGGCTTTTCCGGATGGCCAGTCGATAAAGCGGTTCATGAAAAAAGGGCCTGGGCGCTGCAACACGATTAGAAGCTTCGACAACGTACGGCGGTGCCGTGACCACCCTCTTCAGGAAGCTCATGCGCGGACTGTAGGAGCGCCGTCGCCGAAGCACTTGTCCTTAATGCGCACGGACTTGTCCTGCAGGCGCAACCGTTGGGCGCGCCCGCATTGCGCCCCGCAGGCAAGCTGAAGCACCGTCTGGACAAGCTGATCCCCTGCCCCATGTCTACCATGGCGCCGCCTTTTCGCCGACCCGGCGAATTGATCAGAGAACATGCAATTCAAGACTCACGAAATACGATTCGATCCGGCAGTGGACGCCGGTGCCGGCTGGCTCGAGGTGATGTACAGGGACCATGGACTGCATTGCAAGATCTACCCCCACGCTTCCCAAGGCTCCAGCGTCGTCGGATGGACGTTGGGGCCGATCGGCATCACGCGGGCCGATCTCGCCACGCTGGAGTTGTCCACGGTCGACAAGGCCGACTTGTGGCAAGCCGAGTGCATCTACTTCAAGCTCATCATCTCCGGCTACGTGGTCGTGCAACACGACGGGCAATTGCATCGCTTTGGTGCGGGCAGCATGCTCGCCCTTGATCCCGCGCAAGGCTTTGTCGAATCGGTTCCGGAACAAACCAGCCTCATTGCGCTGCGGATCCCCAAGCACCTGCTGCAGGAACGCGGATGGAAGCCCTCGCTGGGCAGCTTGATCGTCCCCGACATGCATCCGTCCGATGCGGCTGCGGTCGGCGAACTGATCCAGTGCATCGCCAACCAGGCCAGCATGCCCAGTCCCGACATGCGCAACTGGCTGGGCGGGCAGCTGCTCCATCTCGTCGACGTCGTGCTCGCGGCAGCGAAGGACCTGTCCACCCGGCGCAGCGCGGAAGAAATCATCTTTCGTGCGAAGGACTACATCAAGCAGAACCTCGGGCAGGAGGATCTCGACGCCTCTTCCGTCGGCGCTGCGCTCAACATCTCCGGCACGCATCTGCAGCGCCTGTTCAGGTCCCACGGTACTTCGCTCATGCGCCACGTCTGGCAGGTCCGACTCGAGCATGCGTACGCCCTGCTGCGCGCCAACGCCGCCGGCGCCACGTCCGTGCAGGAGATCGCGTGGCAATGCGGTTTCTCGACCGCGGCGCATTTCAGCCGCGTCTTCAAGCAACGCTTCGGCGTGTCGCCGGGGAGCGTCATGGGCATTTCGGCCACGTGACCGACCTGAAGATGAGAACCCGAGCAGCAATGGCCATGTGCCACGCCAACGCATCAGCGCGCTGCCCTGTTCGAGGAGCCAGTGTCAACAAGACCTGACAAAGGCGAATCAGGCGGAAGGCGTACCCCCGTCTCGACAACGATGTGCTTCGCCGGACGGGCAAGCTCGTCCCACCTTGGTCCAATTGAAGCGGCGGCGATGCGGGACCACACTGATTTCATCCGACATGAAATTGAACAGGAGTTCCTGTGAAACCCGCATCCGAAAGGTCCCAGGTCAAGCTCACTCGCCGATCGCCGGCCCATTGCCGCGTCGCTTTCGACAATCCGCCCTTGAATCTCATGGGACCGGGTCTCGTCGTGCAGTTCAGGAGGCTTCTGGCCGAGCTCGAGGCCGACGAGCAGGTCAAGGTCGTCGTCTTCGAAAGCGCTGTGGACGACTTCTTCCTGAACCATTCCGATTTTCAGGCGAAGCTCGAGGACCTGACCGACTTGCCGCAGGGCCCCACGGGACTGGAGGCGTGGCCGGACATTCTGGTTCGCCTGACTCGAGCGCCGTTCGTCTCGATCGCGTCGATTCGCGGGCGCGCGACGGGAAACGGGAGCGAACTCGCGCTCGCGTGCGACATGTGCTTTGCCAGCCGTGAGCGCGCCATCCTGTCGCAATGGGAAGTCGGCGTCGGTCTGGTCGCCGGCGGCGGGCCGATGGCGCGACTGCCCCGGCTGATCGGCCGAAACCGTGCGCTCGAGGTGCTGCTCAGTTCGGATGACATTCGCGGCGAACTCGCCGAAGCCTACGGGTATGTGAACCGCGCCCTGCCAGATGCCGCGCTCGACGACTTCGTCGACGCGCTCTCGACGCGTATCGCCTCGTTCGACCGATGGGCGATCGCCAACACGAAACGCCTCGTGAACGCCGCCAGCCTCCCGCCCGACGTCGAAATCGCAGCGGGGTGGGATGCGTGCATGGCCTCGATCGCCCGGCCCGCCGCCAAGAGATCGATCGGTGCGCTGATGGAGCGCGGCTTTCAGAAGCCCGGTGACGTCGAGAGCCGCCTCGGCGTGGCCGTCGGGCAACTCGGCGCGTGATGCTCTCTAGTTTCGAAAGGAATGATCATGGATCTTCTGACCATCGCAAAAGGCGTCGCGCAGCGCGTGGAGACGCAGGCAATTCAAGCCAAGGTGCCGGTGGCCGTCACGGTCGTCGATGTCCACGGCCATGTCGTGCTGCAGCACCGCATGCCTGGGGCGCCGCTCTTCTCCCTCGAGCTCTCGGAACGCAAGGCCTACACATGAGCCATGGGTCAGGACCTCGGCAATCCAATGACCGATCCGACACCATCGTTCAATAGATTCCTCACGCAGTTTCTGGTCTGATGATGGCTCACTCTGGAGAACACACATGACCCATTCAGAGACACCACAGGATTGCCTTCCGCACTTCGAGCTGCGTTTTATCGATCTCTTCCACGTGGGACGCGGCTATGCGTTCCCCTGCGACACCGAGGGGCACGTACAGATCGACAGCCTGGGTGAGAAAGCGCGACTCAACTACTTCTATGCCCGCGCCATGGTGGGACGGGAGTTCTCTGAGCCCGTGACGCGGCTCGTCTGACGCGACCACGGCTGCAGCCATCCCAGGTCCGCCTTCCCCCAAACCATGGAGTCCAGCATGAGCAAAGCCCAAACCGGCAACGAACAGGCGACCTCTGCCGCGAAGGTCGGCGCGATGGAGATGAAACTCGAAGTCGTCGTGTTGCCGGTGTCCGACGTCGACCGCGCTAAACGCTTCTACGGCGGCCTGGGCTGGCGACTCGATGCCGACTTCGCCAACGGCGACGACCTGCGCGTGGTGCAACTGACCCCGCCCGGCTCGCCGTGCTCGGTCATCTTCGGCAAGAACGTCACGGCGGGCACTCCGGGCTCGATCCAGGACCTGATGCTGATCGTTCACGACATCGAGGCAGCACGCGCCGAACTCATCGGCCACGGCGTCGATGTCAGCCCGGTATTCCATGACGAGGGCGGCGTCTTCCACCACGCCGGCACGAAGGGACGCGTGCCGGGGCCGGACCCCCAGGCGCGCTCCTATTGCAGCTGGGCCTCGTTCAGCGATCCGGACGGCAACGGCTGGTTGCTGCAGGAGATCACGACACGGCTTCCCGGACGGGTGTGACATTGGCCGATGGCCGAAGGAGCATAGACACCATGGACGTCGCAACGCTGACGCAGCTTCTGCGCGAGACGGAGCATCGCCATGGTCCCTACGAGGCGACCGCCGCGAAGCACCACTGGTCGGATTGGTACGCGGCCTATATGGTCGCTCGCGAATGCGGCCTGACGATCGAGGAAGCGGAGAACGCCGCTGCGCGTCACATGGAAGAGGTGCTGGGCAGCGTGAACTGAAACAAGGCACCCTTGGGCGCATTGGGCGCGAACCACAACTTGCCTTGATGCGCTTCGATGATGGCGCGGCAAATCGCGAGGCCCATCCCCATCCCGTCGGGCTTGGTGGTGAACGTGGGAGCGAAGATCTGTTCCGCTGCACCGGAGGCAATGCCGGGTCCGTTGTCCTCGACCTCGACCACCACCTGATCATCACCGCAGGTAGAAGTCCGCACGCACAGAACCCTGGGCTCGGGGACTTCCGCCATCGCCTCGATCGCGTTGGCGATGAGATTGAAAAGCACCTGTTGCAACTGGATCTGGTTGCCGCGCACCTGCGGCAGCTGCCGATCCGCGTCAACGTGCACCTGGACCCGGTGCCGTTCGAGTTCGCCGCGCTTGAGCGCGACGGCGCCCTCGATGCACTCGTCGACGCGCAGCGCCACGGCCGCGTCGCGATCACGCCGGAAGTTCGCCCGAATGTCCTCGACCACCGCGCCGGCGCGATGACCGTCGGCGACGATGCGCTTGAACGCATCCTTTGCGCGATCGAGGTCGGGCGGCGAGTGATCGAGGAAGCGGAAGCCTGCGGACGCGCTCATGATGATCGCCGTCAGCGGTTGCCGGACCTCGTGCGCGATCGATGCTGCCACGGCGTCGATGATGTGGCCGCCCGGGTTGGTTTGACTCAGCGCATGCATGGTTCACCCCTGGACTTGACGTGACCGGCGCAGTTGCGCCGTGCTTGCCGACATCGCGCTTCCGGCCACCGAGGGCGGCATCGTCAGCCCGGTACCTTCCATGGTCTTCTTGAACTTGATCTCGCGCGAATCGGATATCGCCCGGGGATCGAAGTCCGGATCGGACATCACACCCCAGATCTTGCGCATCTGCATGCCGATATTCCCGGCGTCGTAGAGCGGGAAGACGGCCGCCTCGCGCAGGAACTTCTCGACGGGGTGCCCCTTGTCGAGCGCATTCACGCCCATCACCTGCATGGCACGAAAGACTGCGTTGAACAGCGTTTCGCCGCAGAACACCTTGGCCATGGCGCCGACCGCATGACCCTCCGAGTCGTGCAAGTCCAGGTAGTGTGCGGCCTTCCACGAGAAGGCGCGGCAGGCCTCGATCTTCATCGCGATCTCCGCCAGCGCATAGCCGACGGCCTGGTGATGAATGATCGGTGCTTCCGCCCGCGGTCGTCGTCTTCGCCCAGGCCAGCACGAACTCGTACGCCGAACGCGCCACGCCAACCGCGGCAATCGCGGCCACCGGCCCTGACCAGGTGAAGGCCTTGCTGATGACCAGGTCACCGTCGCCGATCGCGAAGGCGTTCTCCTGCGGAACCCTGCAGTTCTCGAAGGTGATCGTGTTGTTCTGGCACAGCCGGTGACCCAACTTGGAGATCGGCGGTCCATAGCTGACGCCGGGCGTTCCGCGCGGCACGACGATCGCGCTCAGCCCCGACGTGCCGCCCTTCTGCGGATCGGTCCGGACGATGCAGACATTGACGTTGGCGCCCTTGAGGTCCCAGCCGCCGGCATTGGCCGGCCAGTGCTTGGAGCCGTCGAGCACGTACTCGCCTCGAGCCTTGTCGAGCTCCGCCATCAGGCCGATCCCCGTCGGATGGGCGCCAGGGTGGTCGAAGTTGGCGGTGCCGCCAGGTGAGCCGGCAGCCTCGCTCACGACCCATCCGGCCAGGTATTCGCCGCGAGGATCGTTGGTCGCCGCGCGCAACCACTTTTCCTTCTGCGCGTCGCTGCCGAACCAGGCGGCGGAGGCAGCCTAGTGGCCCGCGCTCTGTCCGCCGTCCACGTGCAGGATCTCGCCAGTCACGAAAGGCGCGGATTCCAGGTACAGCACGGCGTCGGTGATGTCGCGAACCTCGCCCATGTGGCCCATTGGATGGAGCGTGTCGAGCCCGGCGTGGGTCTCCGGCGGATGCATCGAGGTCTTGATGATGCCCGGAGACACCGCATTGAACCGAATGCCCCGGGCGGCGTATTCGATGGCCAACGACAGGGTCGCCGCGCTCACGCCGCCCTTGGTGAGCGACGCGAGAACCGACGGAACGTTGACGTTGGCGTGTTCGACCAGGGTGGTCGTGATGCTCACAACATGCCCGGCGCGATTGCGCTCCATTACCTCGACCGCGGCCTGCGTGATGTGAAAGAACCCTGCGACATTGGTGGAGATCTTCGAGAGGAAATCGGACTCCGTGTACTTCGTGAACGGTTTCGCGATGAAGATGCCCGCGTTGTTGACGAGCGTGTCGATGCGCCCGAAGCGCTCGAGCCCCTCCGCGACGACCCGCTTCGCGGTCTCGACCAAGCCGATGTCACCCGCGACCGTCAGGATGTCCGGATCCTGGGACGACTGGATCGATCGCGATGTTGCGATGACACGGTAGTCGTGATCGCGAAACGCATTGACCAGCCCCGCCCCGATGCCCTGGGACGCACCGGTGATGATGACCACCTTCTGACTCGAACTCATGGCAAATCCTTTCTGGCGGCGGTGTTCGCCGGATGTGTTGCGACTAGCGAAGCGACTTGAACGACGCACGCATCTCGTGGGCGAAGAGCTCCGGCTCTTCCCATGCCGCGAAGTGACCGCCCTTGTCGACTTCGTTGAAATAGATCAGCCTCGGGTACGCGCGCTGCGCCCAGGACTTGGGCGCCTGGTAGATCTCGCCCGGGAACACGGTGATCGCCACCGGGACCTTGATCTCGGTGGTGCGTTGGGCCGGCGAGCTGAAGTTGTTGTTGCTGTTCTCCCAGTAGAGCCGCGCCGACGAGACGGCGCTGTTGGTAAGCCAGTACAGCGTGATGTCGTCGAGCATCTCGTCCTTCGTCAGGGAGCGTTCGGCCTCGCCCCCGCTGTAGGTCCACTGGGTGAATTTGTCGTACATCCAGGCAGCGAGTCCGGCGGGGGAATCCGACAACGCATAGCCGACGGTTTGCGGGCGCGTGACCATCATGGCGCCGTAGCCGGCGTTCTTCTTGAAGAAGGTGTTCAACGCGTCGTAGGCCGCCTTCTCCTTGGCCGACAGCCCTGCCGGCGCTGGGCCTCCGCTGTCGAGTGCCTTGGCGGCCGCCTTCGGCACGGTCGCAGGCATGTTCACGTGGATTGCCAGCAGACCTGGAGGCGCCTGTCGGCCCATCGCATCGGCCACCACCGAACCCCAATCGCCGCCCTGCGAGACATAGCGCTTGTAGCCGAGCCGCTTCATCAGCACGTCCCACGCACGGCCCATGCGATCCGGCCCCCAGCCGGTGCCTGTCGGCCGCTCCGAGAATCCATAGCCCGGCATCGAGGGGATGACCACGTCGAATGCATCCTCGGCATGGCCACCGTGCGCGGTGGGATTGGTCAGCGGATCGATGGCCTTGATGATCTCCAGGACCGATCCTGGCCAGCCGTGCGTGATGATGATCGGCAACGCGTTCGGGTGCTGCGAGCGCACGTGGATGAAGTGGATGTTCAACCCGTCGATCTCGGTGGTGAACTGCGGCAGTGCGTTGAGCTTCGCTTCGATCTTGCGCCAGTCATAGCTGGTGCCCCAGTAGCGCACCAGCTCTTGCAGCCGGGCTTGCGGCACACCTTGCGATTGGTCATTGACCGTCTCCTTGTCGGGCCACCGCGTCGCCTGCACGCGCTTGCGCAAATCGACCAAGGCCTCTTCAGGGATCTGGACCTGGAAGGGGCGAATGGCATCACCCGCGCCGTCGGTCCTTGCGTTGTCCTGCGCGAGACTCTTTGTCCCGATCAGCGCGAGGCCCAACGCCAGTGCAATGGATGGAATCAATGAATGGATCTTGCGACGGATTCGGAAAGATGGGGTTGTCAAGATTCAATCTCCATGGGGTTCGAAGAACGGGCCGCATCGGCGCGGAAGGGCCATCAGAGCAGAGCAGAGGGCATTGATCCATTGCACCAACGTATCGTCGATACCTTGGTATCTCCGCCGAGCACGTGTGCAGGTTCGATCAGCCGAACGAAAAGGAGAAGACCTCGACACCCGGGTCTTCGAACTCGATCTCGAAGCGACGATCACCTATCGGATGCGGCAGGCGCACCAACTGGTACATCCGAGGTCCGGCGAGTGTCCCGCGACCCTGCTCGTCGACATCGACCCCGTGTCCGGGGCCCGGTGCATGGCCGTCGATCGAGACGCTGAACGCAACAGGCTTGTTCGTGGCATGGCCCATCACCAGATGGAGGTCGCGCGCGTGAAAGCAAAAGGCAACGCGTCCGCCTTTGCTTTCGAGGACCGCCGCGTCCTCGCGCAAGCGCCAATCGCCCGCGAGTGCCCACTCGTTGAGTTGAAGCCGTGACGGTGCGGCGTAGGTGTGGCGCTTGTTCAATACGGCGCCACCCGAAGCGAGGTTGCTGGTTCGCGCGTAGCCAGTGTAGGTCTCCGGGGATCTCAGGTTTCCCCAGTCGGCAGGCGCCTCGGCACCCGATGGCGCGGGAGTCACGAGATCGGCTCCGAGAGCGCCGGGACTGCTCTCGGAGAGCAGTCGCTGGATCATCCTCTCCGACTTGTCGTAGTCGCCCTCTCCGAACTGGCGGTGCTTGATGCGTCCCTTCGCATCGATGAAGTAGAGCGCGGGCCAGTAGGCATTGTCGAAAGCGCGCCAGATCGCGTGCTCACTGTCCACCGCCACCGGGTACGTGACACCGATGTCATTCACCGCGAGCCGGACGTTGTCGAACTCCTTCTCGAAGGCGAACTCGGGTGAATGCACGCCGATCACGACGAGGCCCCGATCCTTGTACTTTGCGGCCCATGCGCGAACGTACGGAAACTCGCGTCGCCAGTTGATGCACGAATAGGTCCAGAAATCGATGAGTACGACCTTTCCGCGCAACGCCCGTCGAAGACAACGGTGGCGAATTCAGCCAGGCTGTCGCGCCGTCGAGCCCGGACAGATCATCACTGGACGCAAGTCCCCGCCAATCCACAAGCGCAGCGCCTGCCAGGGTCATGAAGGTGCGTCGATCGTTCATGTCGAGTGACGAGATCGACGCGACGATATGTTCTGTCGTCACCATCGCGCTCGCATAGTTCGGCACTGAAGCGTAGATGGCGGCCATGCCCGCGCCATCGTGCAGTCGTCATACGCGCTCGCCCGCCCGAAGACCTACTCCCCTGTGGGAGCGGCAGTCGATGGCAAGGCGCCGGCGCCGCCGTCATTGCCCGGAAATGGCAAGCCGCAACGCTTGCAGCAATGTGGTCTCGCTGAAGGGCTTGAACAGGCAATCGACAGCGCCCTGTTCAAGCAGGCGCTGCCGAAGCCGCGCATCGCCTCGGGCGGTCATGAAGACGATCGGAATGTTGCTTCCGCTGTGCACAAGTTCGCGCTGGAGCTCCGGCCCCGACATGCCCGGCATCGTGACGTCGAGCATCAGGACACTCGTCTCGTCGACTGCGTCCGAAGCAAGGAACGCCTCGGCGGATGCAAACGACCGGGAAGCAAAGCCCAGCGCCTCCAGGAGGAGAGGAAGCGATTCGCGGACCGAGACATCATCATCAACGACCGACACGACCCATTCAACAGGCATTCAGGCGACCTCAGGCTAGCGGATTGAATTTCGCGAACCGTCGCGGTGCGCATGGACGAGACTCTAGGTTCGCTTCCGCCGGAGAACATGTCCGTCGGGCGCATCGACTGTTCCCCAAGGCGCAATGGCGTCGGGACCGATGGCGCATCAGAGCAGGTCCGATCCGTCTTTCGAGCTCAGCTTCTCCAACACCAGCGCGATGAATGCCGACACCGCCAACGGCAGCTGCCGTCGGCTCGGATACAGCACGCTCAGCCCCAGGCTGGTCCGCTGGTATTGCGGAAGCACCGGCACCAGGAGGCCGTCCTGGACATCGAGACGGACCAGGGGCGGCGGCAGCAACGCGACACCGAGTCCCGCCACGGTGGCCTTGCGCAGCGCCTGGGCCGTGTTGCCGCTGAAGCGGCCGGCGACTTGCACTTCTTCCTCCACCCCGTCAGGACCGACCAGGCGCCAGGTGGCGCGGCCGCTCGGATGGGCGGAGATCACGCAGTCGTGGCTGGTCAGGTCCTGCAACGTGCCAGGCGCGCCGCGCGCCGCAATGTAGGCAGGGCTGGCCACCATGCCGTCGCTGCGCACGCCGAGGAGCTGTCGCCCGATGTAGCCCGAATCGCGCAATGGGCCTCCACGAAATGCGACGTCGATCTGCTCGGCGATGAGATCGGCCTTGGCATCGTTGAGGACGAAGTCAAGCCGCACCCGCGGATGCTCGGCCAGAAAGGCGGCTACCCACTCCATCGGGAAGAAGTCGAAGAAATCGGCGGGCGCTGCAACACGCACGAGGCCACTGGGCTCCTGGCTGCCCGTCACCAATTCCTGTCCGGCCTCGAGCAACCCGTCGACGGCACCCGCACAGCGCTCGTGGAACGCACGGCCCGCCTGGGTGAGCGTGAGCTTGCGGGTGGATCGTTGCATCAGCCGCGTGCCGAGCTGGGTTTCGAGTTGCTGTATGCGCCGGCTCACGGTATTGGGCGGCAGCCCCAGGCGCCGAGCAGCTTCGGCAAAGCTGCCGCAACGCACCACCTGTACAAACATGGCGATGTCGTTCAGGTCGAACATGGCAGGCGATTCCTTTCATCGGTGGACGAGTGCAATCCGATTGTGCGGTCTAGTCGACGCATGGGTGCGGCCCTAACCTTCTGCGCATGAATACACAACCACCCCGCATCGGCATCGTCATCGGCTCGACCCGCGAGGGCCGCTTCGGCGAGAAGCCCGCCCACTGGATTCACGAACTCGCCCGGCAACGCACCGACCTCGAGGTCGAACTTATCGACCTGCGCGACCATCCCCTGCCCTTCTTCAACGAGGCGATGTCGCTGGCCTACGCACCGGCGAAGAACGAAGCCGCGTTGCGCTGGGCCGAGAAGCTCGCCACGTTCGACGGACTGATCGTGGTGACGCCCGAGTACAACCACGGCCCGAGCGCAGTGCTGAAGAACGCCTTCGACTACGCCTACAAGGAGTTCAATCGCAAGCCGATCGGCTTCGTGGGCTACGGTGGCGTGGGTGCGGCACGCGCCGTCGAGCAGCTCCGGCTCGTGGCCACCGAGCTGCAGATGGCGCCGGTGCGCAACGCCGTGCACATCGGCCTGGTCGAGTTCCTCGGCATCTGGCAGCAAGGCAAGCGCTTCGAGGACTTCCCGCACCTTGCGCAGGCGGCCAACGGCATGCTCGACGACATCGCCTGGTGGGCCAGGGCACTCAAGACCGCGAGGGAAGCCGCATGACGGCCGCTCTGGCCGCCACGGAGCGCGCCATCGTCTACCGCACGCGCGGCAGCACGCATGGGCCAATCACGCGGCTTGTCAGCCCCGGCGACCTGGGCGAGTTTCTCAAGCCCTTCGTGTTTCTCGATCTCTTCGGCTTCCAGCCCGCGCCCGGCCACAAGGGCTTCGGCATGCATCCGCACTCGGGCATTGCGACACTGACCTACCTCATCGAAGGCGACGTGCGCTATGAGGACACGACCGGCAAGAAGGGCGAGCTTCCGGCAGGCGGCGTGGAGTGGATGCGCGCCGGCAACGGCGTGTGGCACACCGGTGCACCGGTCGGCAGCGCGGCGGTGCGGGGCTTCCAGCTATGGGTGGCCTTGCCCGCCTCGGAGGAGAACGCACAGGCACAGAGCATTTACCTCGCGCCTTCCCAGGTGCCGCAGGAAGGTCCGGCGCGCGTGCTGCTCGGACGCTACGGCGCCGCGACAAGCGCGATTCCGGCGCCGGCCTCGATGAACTACCTGGCCGTGCGCCTGAAGGGCGGCGAGCGCTGGCGCTACGCGCCACCGGCTGGTCACACCGTGGCCTGGGCCGCGGTCAGCGAGGGCCGGCTCGACGTCGGCGACCATACTGGTGGGCCGATCGGATCGGGCGAGTTGGTGGTCTTCGAGGAGTCCGGTGGCGCCATCGACTTCACGGCACACGGTGACGCGGCGTTCGTGCTGGGCTCGGCCGTGAAGCACCCGCACGCGCTCGTGACGGGGTCCTACTCGGTCCACACCAGTCAGGCGGCGCTCGCACAGGGCGAGGCGGAGATCCGGCGCATCGGAGTGCAACTGCGGCAGGAGGGGCGGCTGCGACAGTAACGTGCGCCCCGTCACACCGCAGCAACTCCCAGCGGCTCAAGTCCGCATCGGCCTGAACCCTGCGCGCACCTCCGACACGAAGAGCTCCGGCTGTTCCCACGCCGCGAAGTGGCCGCCCTTTTCGAGCTTGTTGTAGTGGACCAGCTTGGGGTAGGCGTGCTCTGCCCAGCTGCGCGGGGCGGTATAGATCTCGTCCGGAAAGGCGCTCACGGCCACCGGAAGGGCAACGTGCTTCGGCGCGAAGAAGGCCAGCTTGCTTTCCCAATACAGGCGCGCCGATGAGACTCCCGTCGACGTCAACCAGTAGAGCGTGATGTTGTCGAGGATGTCGTCGCGCGTCAGGCCTTCGGGCCGACCGTCGAAGACGCGGGCGATGAGTGCATAGCTGCGCGCGTCGTGGTCGAGCATCCAGGCGGCGAGACCGACCGGCGAATCCTGGATGCCGTACAGCGTCTGCGGGCGATTCCCCATTTCCTGGGCGTAGGCCACGCCATGCTTGTAGAAGAAGTCGAGCTGGTCGTACGCGAGCTTCTCGTCGGCCGAAAGGCCGGACGGTGGTGCCTCACCGAACTGCAGCGCCTTGGCCACGTCGTCCGGAACAGCCGCAGGCATGTTGGTGTGAATGCCAAGCAGTCCCGGAGGCGCCTGCAGCGCCATCTGCTCAGTGACCGCGTTGCCCCAATCGCCGCCCTGCGCCACGAATTGCGTGTAGCCGAGGCGGTTCATGAGCACGACCCAGGCACGTGCCGTGCGGATCGGGTCCCAGCCGGTGGCGGTGGGCTTGCCTGAGAACCCGTGGCCCGGCAGGGAGGGGATCACGATGTCGAAGGCGTCCGACGCGCTGCCGCCGTGTGCCGTTGGGTTGGTCAGCGGGCCGATGATCTTCATCTGCTCGATGATCGAGCCGGGCCAGCCGTGCGTGACGATGAGCGGCAGCGCATTCTGATGGGTCGAACGGACATGGATGAAATGAATATCCAGCCCGTCGATCGTGGTCATGAACTGCGGCCAGGCGTTCAGTTTGGCCTCGCACTTCCGCCAGTCGTACGCAGTCGACCAATAGCGCGCAAGCGCCTGCGTCGTCGCCAGCTGCACGCCTTGCGACGCGTCGGTGACGGTTTCGCGCTCCGGCCACTTCGTCGCCTTGATGCGCCTGCGCAAGTCCGTCAGGTCCGCCTGCGGATAACCGACGCGGAACGGTCGAATGGCTGCTTCGGAACTCGCCTTCTGGGCGTAGCCGGGCGAAGGTGCGAATGTGAACAGGGAGGCAGAAAGCGCGGCTGCCGAACCGGCAACGAAGTCGCGCCGGTTGAAGCACGAAGACTTGGTCATGGCGAATCCTTGTTCGGGAATTGATCCATCGAGCGCGATGTGCGCAGGGAATCAAATCAAACGAGGCGGGCCTGGTCTATTGGACGATGGTGTCGTCCCATACCTTGGTATCAACGCGGACGGGGCCTGAGATCAATCCTGTTCGGCGATGACGTTCGCCTGCGTTTTCCCGTACGGATAGAACCCCTTCTTGTCGCCCTGCGCCCAGGCTTCCCGCTGCGCCGCGCTCCCGATGTCCCAATCCGGACGGCAGCGTTGCAGCACCGAGCGCAGATCGAAGCGCAACTCCTCCACGGTCGGCCTGCCGAAGAACCAGTAGCCGTTGTAGATCTTGTGGACACGCAGCCCCGGTTCGAGCACCAGGGTGTGCGGGATCATGGGGTTGTGGTGCGGATCGGTGTACTCGGCGATGTCCAGATCCTTTTGCAGCTTGCGCCCGGGATCAGACAGGAAAATCCAGTGCGCGCCGACACCCGTGCGGAATTCGTTCGTCTCGAGGAGGTTGTCGGTCGAGACGGTCACGAGCCGGCAGTAACCGACCTGCATCTCGCGGTGCAGTTGCAAGAGGCCTTCGTGCTGCCGCCTGTCCTTTGGACAGAAGGCACCGCGCGCGAGCACCAGCACCAGTGGGTCGCCTTCCTGCAACTCCGAGAGCTTGCGGTGCTTGCCGCGGTGGTCCGAGAGTTCGTAGTCCGGGAAGATGGCGCCGGGGACGATATCGGATCTCATGGGCGGGCTCCTTTGAATGCAATGGGATCAGTTCGATTGCGCTAACCTGGGTTGGCGCACCCTGCTCGGAGTTGAACGCCCGATGGTTCATCTGCAAGACGGACGCATCCCCCTCCGCCGGCCATGCTGGGCTGCATAGGAGAAGTCCGATCAGTAGCATGCCAAGGCGCCTCAAGGTTTTCTGCCTCCGACAACCTTTCGTTTGCACTTTACTTCGGTTGTGGCACACAGGTATCCCCTGAAAGTGGCAGAGGCCGACGCCCTCATTTCGGGTACTGCCCGACCCTCTTCTGGTGCACGCTCTGCATTGTGCAGCGCCTTTTCAACATGTTCCCACCCGGATGGCCGGGAATGGCCCTGCTCGCCTTGCGGGCCTCGGTCGCGCTTGCGCTGCTGATCGACATCCTCGATCACGGGCAGGGCCCGTCCCAATGGCTGCAGGGTGCCGGCCTGCTGCTTTCGGTGGCCGTCTGCGCGGGATACCTGACGCCGGTCGCAGCCGTCATGGCACTTCTCTTCCACGCGCTGGTCTGGTCGCTCCAGGGCTTCGACAGCGTTCCCGTGGCGAGCATTGTCTTGCTGGATGCGCTGGCCCTCGCGCTGCTCGGCCCGGGCGCCTATTCGCTGGACTCGTACCGCTTCGGGCGTCGCGTGGTCGTCCTGCCACCGCGCTGACGCCCCGGCCCGCTCCGTCTTCCGGACGATTCGCCGGTGGGTCTTGATCCGGATTCGACGCCGGTCGACCGGTCGAACAATCGGCTGTTCCACCCACCATTCATCGAGGTACATCGCATGAGCAAGATCCTGATGGTTCTGACGTCGCACAACATCCTCGGCAGCACCGGTCGGCCGACCGGCTTCTGGCTCGAGGAATTCACGGCGCCCTACTACGTCTTCCACGACGCGGGCGAGAAGGTCACCGTGGCTTCGCCGAAGGGCGGGCAACCGCCGATCGATCCCAAGAGCGACGATCCGGCCAACCAGACCGAGTCGATGACGCGCTTCAAGGGCGACAAGGCCACGCAGGCGGTGCTGGCCAGCACGGTCAAGCTGGCCGACATGAAGGCCTCCGACTTCGACACCGTCTTCTACTCGGGCGGGCACGGTCCGATGTGGGACCTGGCGGAGGACCCCGTGTCCATCGCTCTCATCGAGTCCTTCTACGACGCCGGCAAGCCCGTCGCGGCGGTCTGCCACGCGCCGGGCGTGCTGCGTCACGTCAAGTACAAGGGCGAGCCGATCGTCAAGGGCAAGCGCGTGACAGGCTTCACCAACGACGAGGAAGAAGAAGTCCAACTCACCAAGGTCGTGCCGTTCCTCGTCGAAGACGAACTCAAGCGACTCGGTGGTCTCTTCGAGAAGGTCGACAACTGGAAGCCTTTCGCCATCACCGATGGTCGCCTGATCACCGGGCAGAACCCGGCCTCCTCGACCTCCGCGGGCCAGGCGCTGCTCAAGCTGTTGAAGTAGGGCGTCCCGGAGTCCGACGAAGGGTCCGCCAGCAGGCGGACCCTTTCTTCGTGCCCGCTCCAAGGAAATCAGAATGAGACTGCGGATTTCAGACCGACGACAAAGGCATTCGGATTGGCCGAAGTGCCCCCGGGGTGCACGACGTACTGGAGATTGGGGCGCAGGTAGAGACTCGGTATCGGCGACCAGCTGTAGTAGACCTCAATCGCGTATTCATTGCCATCGCCAACGGCCGCCCGCTGGCCCGTGCGCACATTGTTCTCGCGCACGAAGCCGGCAAACCGTCCGTTGTTGTGGGTCGCTCCGACTGCAAGTCCGATGGCATCTCGCGCCCGGTCGAACGGCCCCTGGTACATCACCCCCGCCGCGATCTGGCGATCGAGGATCGCCGTGGCGCGGTCGGCCTGCGAGACGTTGAGGAACACGGTGGCGCCACGTCCTCCCTCGCTGCCCGTGATCTGCTGCTGGAAGTTGAGGTAGGCGCCGTACTGGCCGCTGTGCTGCAGCGGCTCCAGGCCCGTGATGCCGCGGGGATTGCGGTTGACGTCGTCGTAGAGGTCGACGCCGTCGGAGGTGTTGTACCAGCCACCCACCTTGTATGACCCGGGCCGGCCGTCCAAGGTTGGCAGCCATCCGAATTCCACCGGGATCAACGCGCCCGTGGTGCCGCCTGGGTTGTCCAGCTTCCAGCCGCTGCGCCGTGCATAGCCGTCATCCACATAGACCGGATTGACCTGGTAGACCCCCACCTGCGCGTAGGCCTGAGGGGATGGCTGGTACTTGATGCGCGTTGCCCACTGGCTGGTCGGCCAGTTGACCCAGTAGCTGCTGACGAGGTTGCCGGGCTGAGAGCCGCAGAACGTCAGGTTCTGGAAGTCGCACGAGAAGCTGGCGAAGTCCTCACCCACCGTCAGCCGGCCGAACTTGACCTCGACCTGGTCGTCGAACAGTTGCTGATTCACCCAGAACTGCGTCAAGTGCCACGTCTGGCCGCGGCCGTAGATTTCCTGGAGCAGCATGCTGTTGCCGATCTGCGCGTCCGCGCCGAGGTTGCGCCCATTGCGATCGGTGACGGTTCCCTGAAAGCTGCCGCCCTTCCATCCCCACAGCTTGTTCAGGTCCGCGGTGACACCGAAGACCCACTGGTCTGCATAGCGCGTCAGGTGTTCGCTGCCGCCGCTGAAGTTGTGGGCGAGTTGGCCGCCGTAGCCGAGATTGAAGCTGAGGCCTTCACCCTCCAGACGCGTGTGTTGTCCTCCCCAGTCGCCCAGCAGGTAGGGACGCGAGGCGATGTCGTCGGCGTATGCGCTGGCCACGCCGAACATCAGGGCGACCGCTGCGAGCGACGGGGCTTTCGAATTGCGGAACATCGAAAGCGATCAGAGCAGAGCCGTCGGTCTCCATCCATTGGACGATGGTATGAAGGCTCGCGCCGTCGCGGGCCAGAGCGATACCAACGTGCAATGGCCTTTCCTTCCCGCCTGTAGTCAGATCGCGAACTGTCGCGCACCACTGATCGTGGCAAGAGAGCCATGAGTCAGCCCCCCAACAGTCGGAGAAGTCAATGAACCAAAGTTCGTCTCGTCACCTCAACGTCCTGGTGATGTACCACGATCCCATCGTCTGCGCCGGGCTGGTGGCGGCATTGCGTCAACACGCGAACTTCGAGATCCTGGTGCACGGCATCCACAATCCGGTGTCGAGCGGCCCCTTGGTCGACGTCGTGATTGCGGACTACAACAACGCGATGCTGCTCGCCGAGATCGACGTCCGGAAGATGCATGGGCAGTTCGCGGAACCCAGGATCCTCGCTCTAACGGCCGATGACCGCGAGGCCGACATCCGGCGGGCGCTCCAGGCGGGGATTCGCGGCTACCTGCTTCTCGGCGGTTCGCTGCACGAGCTGATCGAGGCGGTCAGGGCGGTAGGCAGCGGCGCGCGCTACCTGTGTCCGGCAGTGGCCGAGCGCCTGGCCGAGAGCCTGGCAGGCGTCACGCTCACGCTGCGCGAGAACGAGGTGCTGCGGCTCGTCGCGGAGGGTCAGTCCAACAAGGCCATCGCCAAGCACCTTGCCATCGAACTGGGGACGGTGAAGTCGCACGTGAGCGCGATCATGACCAAGCTCGGAGCCAGCTCTCGCACGCAGGCCGCCAGCATCGCGGTGACCCGCGGCCTGGTGAGCGAGCGCAGACCGAGAAGCGACGTGACTTCGTCATCTCGAGCCCCCATGGTCGAGGTGCGAGCGCAGTTCGCCTGATACGCACTCTCCAGCCGCGCGAACTGATGCAATGGCCAGGAGTCACGGGGCTAGGCCGAAAGAACGATCCGCAGACCCCACTTCTCGCAGTCGCGGGTCTTGCGCATCCACTGGACGATGTCTCTCACGCACAGGAGTCTGCACGATGGACATGAACCGAAGGCAATTCTTCCGCGTCAGCGGCGCCGGACTGGCAGCGTCCAGCCTCGTGGCGCTCGGCTTCTCGCCGGTCGAGGCGCTCGCCGAGACACGCGCCTTCAAGCTGGCCCGCGCAACCGAGACGCGCAACACCTGCACCTATTGCTCGGTCGGCTGCGGGATCATCATGTACGGCATTGGCGACGGCGCGAAGAACGTGGTCAAGGACATCATCCACATCGAGGGCGACCCCGACCATCCCGTCAATCGCGGCACGCTGTGTCCCAAGGGGGCCGGGCTGCTGGACTTCGTGCACAGCCCCAACCGGCTGAAGTACCCGCAGATCCGCGAGGCCGGCAGCACCGAGTGGAAGCGCGTGACCTGGGACGACGCCATGACGCGCCTCGTCAAGCTGATGAAGGCCGACCGCGACGCCAACTTCATCGCGACGAACGACGAGGGCAAGGTCGTCAATCGCTGGCTCAGCACGGGCATGCTGTGCGCCTCTGCATCCTCCAACGAAACGGGCTACATCACGCACAAGGCGATGCGCTCGATGGGGATGCTGGTCTTCGACAATCAGGCGCGCGTCTGACACGCCCCGACGGTGGCCGGTCTGGCCCCGACGTTTGGGCGCGGTGCGATGACCAACCACTGGGTGGACATCAGGAACGCCGATCTCGTGCTGATCATGGGCGGCAACGCGGCCGAGGCGCACCCGTGCGGCTTCAAGTGGGTGATCGAGGCGAAACACAACAACAGGGCCAACCTGATCGTGGTCGACCCGCGCTTCACGCGCTCGGCCGCGATGGCGGACTACTACGCGCCCATCCGCGCCGGCACCGACATCGCCTTTCTCGGCGGGGTGGTGAACTACCTCCTGAGCCACGACAGGATCCAGCACGAGTACGTGCGCAACTACACCAACGCGCCCTTCATCGTCGGGGAGGCCTTCGACTTCCAGGACGGATTGTTTTCCGGCTACGACGAGGAGAAGCGCCGCTACGACAAGACGACCTGGGGCTACGAACTCGACGACAAGGGGTTCGCGAAGGTCGACCCGACCCTGCAGCATCCGCGCTGCGTACTGCAGGTGATGAAGCGCCACTACGCGCGCTACACGCCCGAGATGGTGAGCCGCATCACCGGCACGCCCCAGGACAAGTTCCTCAACGTGTGCGAGATGATCTCCGCGACCGCCGTGCCGGGCAAGGCCATGACAGTCATGTATGCACTGGGCTGGACGCAGCACAGCCAGGGCTCGCAGATGATCCGCACCGGCGCGATCATGCAGCTGCTACTCGGCAACATCGGCATTGCGGGCGGCGGAATGAATGCGCTGCGCGGCCACAGCAACATCCAGGGCCTGACCGACCTGGGTCTTCTGTCGGATGCGCTGCCGGGCTACCTGTCCCTCGCGACCGACGCCGAGCAGGACCTCGAGACCTACTACAAGCCGCGGGCGCTGCAGCCGCTGCGGCCCAACCAGATGAGCTACTGGCAGAACTATCCGAAGTTCTTCGTGAGCCTGCAGAAGGCCTGGTGGGGCGATGCCGCCACGGCCGAGAACTCATGGGCCTTCCATTACCTGCCGAAGCTCGACAAGCTCTACGACGTGCTGCAGGCTTTCGAGCTGATGAACGCGGGCAAGTTGAACGGCTACATCTGCCAGGGCTTCAACCCCCTGGGCTCGTTCCCGAACAAGAAGAAGATCATCGAGGGGCTGTCGAAGCTCAGGTTTCTGGTCATCATCGATCCGCTACGAACCGAGACCGGCGAATTCTGGAAGAACTACGGCGAGCACAACGACGTCCGGAGCGAGGACATCCAGACCACGGTGTTCCAGTTTCCTTCCACCTGCTTCGCCGAGGAGGACGGCTCGCTCGTCAACTCCAGCCGCTGGCTTCAATGGCACTGGAAGGGCGCCGAGCCGCCCGGCGAGGCGCGCGGCGACCTCGAAATCATTGCCGACATCTTCCATCGCATGAGAACGGCCTACGTCGAGGAAGGCGGCGCCTTTCCCGATCCCATCGTCAAGCTCACCTGGCCGTACAGGAACCCGCGCAGCCCGTCAGCCGAAGAACTCGCGATGGAATTCAACGGCAAAGCCCTTGCGGACCTGGTCGATCCTGCCGACAAGAATAAGGTGCTCGCGAAGGCCGGCGAGCAGATCTCGGGCTTCGGCCTGCTGCGCGATGACGGCAGCACGGCATCCGGCTGCTGGATCTTCGCGGGCGCGTGGACCCAGGCCGGGAATCAGATGGCACGCCGCGACAACGCGGACCCGTGGGGCATCGGCCAGACGCTCAACTGGGCGTGGTCGTGGCCGGCGAATCGCCGCATCCTCTACAACGCGGCGTCGAGCGCGCCGAACGGCAATCCCTGGGATGCGCGCCGGCAGCTCGTCGAGTGGAAAGGCAAGAGCTGGGGCGGCGCCGACGTGCCCGACATACGGAACGACGCCAACCCCGGCGATGCGGATCGCGTGCAGCCCTTCATCATGACTTCCGAAGGCGTCGCGCGGCTGTTCGCGCCGACCGGCATGGCCGACGGTCCGTTGCCCGAGCACTACGAGCCGTTCGAGACGCCACTCGTGAACAACCCGATGCACCCGGCCAATCCGAAGGCGCGCTCCAATCCGGCCGCCCGCGTGTTCAGGGGCGACATGGAGGCCTTCGGGACCGCGAAGGCGTTTCCGTACGTGGCGACCAGCTACCGGCTCACCGAGCACTTCCACTACTGGACGAAGCACGCGCTGACCAACGCGATCATCCAGCCGCAGCAGTTCGTCGAGATCGGCGAAGAGCTCGCCAGGGCCAAGGGCATCGCCAACGGAGACATGGTGAAGGTGTCGTCGAACCGCGGCTTCATCAAGGCGGTGGCACTGGTGACCAAGCGCATCCCACAGCTGGAATGCGACGGCCGGAAGATCGATACCGTCGGCCTGCCCAACCATTGGGGATTCATCGGCCTGACGCGGCCCGGCTACCTCGTGAACACCCTGACGCCTTTCGTGGGGGACGCCAACACGCAGACGCCCGAGTTCAAGGCCTTCATCGTCAACATCGAGAAAGCCTGAAATGTCCTCTCTTCAGTCGCTCGACATTGCCGCTCGCTCGGCCACCACCACGCGGAGCCCGGACGCACGCCGGACGATCCCCGAAATCGCCAAGCTGATCGACGTGTCGAGCTGCATCGGCTGCAAGGCCTGCCAGGTGGCCTGCATGCAGTGGAACGACCTGCGCGACGAGGTCGGCCACAACGTGGGTGTCTACGACAACCCGGCGGACCTCAGCGCCGAATCGTGGACGGTGATGCGCTTCTCCGAGGTCGAAGTAAAGCGCGAGAACGAGGGGACGCGACTCGAATGGCTGATCCGCAAGGACGGCTGCATGCACTGCGCCGACCCCGGCTGCCTGAAGGCCTGCCCCTCGCCGGGTGCGATCGTCAAGTACAGCAACGGCATCGTCGACTTCATCGAGGAGCACTGCATAGGGTGCGGCAACTGCATCACGGGCTGCCCCTTCGACATTCCGCGGCTGAGCCAGAAGGACAACAAGGCCTACAAGTGCACGCTGTGTTCCGACCGCGTGGGGGTGGGGCTGGAGCCGGCCTGCGTCAAGGCCTGCCCGACCGGCGCGATCCATTTCGGCAGCAAGGAAGACATGCTCGCGTACGCCGGCGAGCGCACCGTCGACCTCCAGGCGCGCGGCTTCGCGCAGGCGGGCGTGTACGACCCGCAGGGCGTCGGTGGCACCCACGTGATGTACGTGCTGCAGCATGCGGACTAGCCGGAGCTCTATCACGACTTGCCGCGCGATCCTTCGATCAGCCCGTGGGTCGTCCTGTGGAAGGGCGCGGCCAAGCCGATCGCCTTGGCCGCGATGCTCGGCGGCGTGCTGGCTGGGTTCTTCCACTACATGAAGGTCGGCCCGAGCAAGGTGCCCGAGGACGAACCGGAGATGCGCGGCCGCGCACCAGGCAGCCTGATCCGGCGCTATCCGGATCACACGCGCATGAACCATTGGGCGGTCGCGCTCCTGTTCATCTGCGCCGGCCTGTCGGGACTCGCCATCTTTCACCCTGCGCTCTTCCCGCTGGGCGTGTTGTTCGGCGGTGGCCCGTGGACGCGGATCCTGCATCCCTTCTTCGGCGTGCTGATGGTGCTCGGCTTCGCGTTGCTGTTCGTCCAGGTCTGGCGCGAGAACCTCTGGAAGCGTCGCGACACGGAATGGATGCGCGCGGCGCCGTACCTGATCGCAACCGGCGACGAGGCAGGCATGCCGCCGGCAGGCAAGTACAACGCCGGACAGAAGGCGGTGTTCTGGGCTTTCGCCGTGAGCCTGGTGCTGCTCTTCGTCACCGGCTTCGTGTTCTGGCAACCGTGGTTCGCCGACGAATTTCCGATTCCGATGCGCCGGGTCGCGGTGGTCGTGCATGCGGCTTCCGCGGTGGTGCTGATCCTCAGCGTGATCGCGCACGTCTATGCGGCGATCTGGGTCAAGGGCACCATGGGCGCCATGACGCGCGGCACGGTCACCGAGAACTGGGCGAGGCGCAACCATCCGCTGTGGCACGGCGAGAAGGTGACTGGCCCGCTCCGCAACGACGCGCACGAAGCCCGAGGCGAGAACTGAGCATCCTCGCCCCACATACCAAGGTATCGACGACACCTTCGTGCAATGGATCGGCGTTCGCTCTTCTGATTTCATGACTCCCTGCAACACCAAGGAGAGTCATCTTGTTCACCCCGTCGTCGTCCCACCCTGCCTCCGATGCTGGCAGCGCCGAGCATCGGTTGAAGGAACTCGGTATCCGGCTACCGTCGCCGCCCAGGCCGCTCGGCACCTATGTCGAATCGGTGCAGTCCGGCAAGCTGCTCTTTCTGACCGGAATGCTGCCCATCGAAGGCGGCGAGGCCAGGTTCGTGGGTCGAATCGGCGCGGAACTGGATGTCGAGGCGGGACACCAAGCGGCCCGTCTCGCGGCGCTCAACGGACTGGCGGTCGTGCGCAAACACCTGGGGTCGCTCGACAGGGTGACGCGGGTCGTCCGGCTCGGCGTGTCCGTCGCCACGTCGGGCGATGTCCGCGACCATCCTAAGGTCGCCGACGGCGCTTCGCAGCTGCTCCAGGATGTGTTCGGCAAAGACAAGAATCCGTGCCGTCTGGTGCTCGGGGTTGCCAGCCTTCCTCTCGGGACGCCGGTCGAGCTGGAACTCATCCTCGAGGTGGCGTAAAAGCACGGATTCGTCCCGGCATGCGCGCCTGACTCCAAGGAGGGAGCTGTCGCCGACCTTCGTCCAATGGACTTGCTGCGCGCGCTCTGGTGAGATTCCATCCCCTCGACAAGGAGAAGCGTGATGATCACTCTCAACGTCAACGGAAAAAGCCGCGCGATCGATGTTCCCGACGACATGCCGCTGCTGTGGACCTTGCGCGACGTGCTGGGCATGACCGGCACCAAGTTCGGATGCGGCATGGGACTGTGCGGCGCATGCACGATCCACATCGATGGACAGCCGGCACGCTCCTGGCTCACGCCCGTGTCGGCGGCGGTCGGCGAACAGCTTCGCGCAGCGTAGAAAGGGAGGGACTGCATTCATTACACGGGGTATCGACAGTTGTTCCGACCCCTGATGTTTAAACCACGCAGAAGCACAGATATGGGAATAGGCGATGGACGACCGGATCTCCGGGCCATTGCTTCCCATCGACTCTTCTCAAGGAAAACATCATGAGCAACGACACCAAGACAGTGGTGATCACCGGCGCCTCCCAAGGCATTGGCGGTGCGCTGGTCAAGGCTTATCGCAAGGCGGGCTTTCGCGTCATCGCCAACTCGCGCACCATCGGCGCAAGCACCGATCCGGACATCCTGAATGTCGCGGGCGACATCGCCGACCCGGCCACGGCCGAAAGGATCTTCAGCGAGGGCCTCAAGCGCTTCGGCCGCGTCGACACGCTGGTAAACAATGCCGGCATCTTCACCGCCAAGCCGTTCACCGCGTTCACGTCCGAAGACTGGGCGAGCAACCTTGCCGTCAACCTGGGCGGCTTCTTCCATGTCACCCAGCGCGCGGTGCAGCAGATGGAAGCCCAGGGCTCGGGCCATATCGTCCAGATCACCTCCAGCCTGGTCGATCAGCCCATCAGTGGCGTGCCCTCGGTGCTGGCGTCGATCACCAAAGGCGGGTTGAACGCTGCCACCAAGTCGCTGGCCATCGAGTACGCGACGCGCGGCATCCGCGTGAACGCGGTCTCGCCAGGCATCATCAAGACACCGATGCATCCGCCGGAAACCCACGCAGGACTTGCCACCTTGCATCCAGTCGGCCGCATGGGCGAGATCGGCGACATCGTCGATGCGATCCTGTTCCTCGAGAACGCTCCGTTCGTCACCGGCGAGATCCTTCACATCGACGGTGGCCAGTCGGCCGGCCGCTGGTAAGGTGCCACCTGGCCACGCTCCCGTGGCCGGGTCGTTCGAAGACGCATTTGCCCTCGGAGGAGCAGGCCCGTATGACGCGACAGTTCGACGACATCATGCTTGGAAGCCTGGAGCTGTTCTGCATCGCGGCAGAGCTCGAGAGCTTCACGGCGGCGGGACGGGCGGCGGGCCTGAGCCCCGCCGCGGTCAGCCGGACCATCGCGCGGCTCGAGGCACGGCTCGGTGTGCGCCTGTTCATGCGGACCACGCGGCAGATTCATCTGACCGACGGCGGCCGGTCCTACTTCGAGCAATGCCGACAGGCCCTGAACCTGATGCGCGACGCCGAGGCCCAGCTTACGGGCGCGCAGCAGGCCCCTGCGGGTCTTCTTCGACTCAGCGTGGCCTCGCCCTACGGCCACTATCGCGTGCTGCCACTGCTTCCGCGATTTCGCGCGCGCTACCCGAAGGTGGATATCGAAGTCCATCTGAGCAACCGCAACATCGATTTCACCGGCGAAGGCTTCGACCTCGCGATCCGTGGTCGCGCGCCGCCGGACTCCGGCCTGATCGCGCGCAAGCTCGAAGACGCCGAACTGGTTGTGATTGCCGCACCCTCCTACATCGCACGCGCGGGCGCGCCGGACACCGTCGATTCGCTGGCGGCGCACGATTGCGTGCAGTTCGTTCTCCCGAGCACCGGGTTGCCGGTCCCCTGGCTGTTTCACAGTGGAGGGCGCGACTTCGAGCTTGGCACGCCCCAAACCTATCTGTGCGCCGACGACTACCTGGGCGCCGTGACGCTGGCGCGCCAGGGCGCGGGCATCTTCCAGACCTACCGCTACATCGTCCAGGACGACCTGGCGCAAGGTCGGCTGCTGGAATTACTGCCGGAGGCCGGCGGGCGTTCCCGGCCTTTCTCGCTGATCTATCCGAACCGCCATCACACGGCACTTCGCGTGCGGGCCTTCATCGATTTTCTGCTGAAGGAGCTGACAGGCAGCGGCACAAGAGCCGCATCGCCCTGAACTGGGCCGGTCTACGGGACGATGGCCTCGTCCTCTGCCTTTGCATGCGCCGCCGACGCGTCCGGCACGGCAACGCGGATCGCGTCGTCGACCTGATCCAGCCAGACGAACTCCAACCGGGCGCGAGCGTCGGCCGGGATGTCCTCCAGGTCGCGCTCGTTGCGCGCGGGCAGCATCACCGTCGTGATGCCGGCGCGCAACGCGGCCAGAACCTTCTCCTTCACACCGCCGATCGGCAGCTCGAGCCCACGCAGGCTGATCTCGCCGGTCATGGCGACGCTGCTGCGCACCGGCCGGTCGGTCAGCAGCGACACCAGCGCGACGAACATCGCCACCCCTGCACTCGGACCGTCCTTGGGCGTCGCCCCCGCCGGCACGTGGATGTGGATGTCCGACCGCTCGAAGGATTCATGCATGAAACCAGACGCATGGGGTCGCGTCGATTGGACGAAGGTATTTGCGATACCTTCGTATGAATGCCGCGAGCGAAAGGAAGGTCGGGCAACCGTCTTGATCGAGCAATGGCCTACGACACCTTCGTGCAATTGCTTCATCGGGGCCTTGCTGATGCAATCGACACGGTCAATCCGACCACAGGGGGAACCCAGCGATGCCACCTCACCAACCAGGGCAAGCGGCCTTCCGATCAGTCTTGCCTGAAAACATCGACTGGCGCCCGTTCCCGGCGTTTCCTCCCGAGGTCCGACTTGCCGTCGTGGTCGGTGAGCCCGCGAGGCCTGGCCCCTACCTGATCAGGGTCAAGGTACCTTACGGCGTCAAGCTGATGCCGCATTCACACCCGGAAGACAGGATCTACACGGTCATTTCCGGCGTCTTCTATCTCGGCCTCGGAGACCGATTCGACGCTGATGGACTTGTGGCCTATCCGCCCGGAAGCGTGATCGTCCTTCCGGGCGATACGCACCACTTTCATTGGGCGAAGTCGGGCGAATACATTACCCAGGTCACTGCAGTGGGCCCATTGGGCCTGGAATACATCGACACGCGCGATGACCCTCGTCAGCACGGTGCATGAGCTCAACGAGAAGGCCGCGAGGTCGATGACCCGTGATCGCGATGGACATGCGCCAGATGCTGATGGATGAAACCAACGACCGCGGCGCCCTCTCCGATCGCGCCCCCGACCCGCTTGGTTGAGCCTGCGCGCACATCGCCTACCGCAAAAACACCCGGAACGCTCGTCTCGAGCGCGTCAGGCATGTGCCCTCCCTGTGCAGCCGCGTTCGTCCCGGTCAAGACGAAGCCATTGGCATCGGTCGCCACGCCGCAGCCTTCCAGCCATCGGGTTTCCGGGTCCGCACCTGTGAAGAGAAACAGGTTGCGAATGTCGCGATCGCACAGGCTTCCGTCGCGGTGGTCACGCCAGCTGGCGCCCACGAGTCCGCTGGCGCGATCACCCCTGAGTGCGCAGAGTTCGGTTTGATGGAGGACTTCGATGTTCGGCGTGTTCGCAATGCGATCGATCAGGTATCGCGACATGCTGTGCGAGAGATCCGGCCCGCGAACCAACATCTGGATGCGCGCGGCGTGGCCGGCGAGGTACACGGCGGCCTGTCCCGCGGAGTTGCCTCCTCCTACCAGGACAACGTCAGCCTTCTCGCACAAGGCGGCCTCCATCGCCGAGGCCCAGTACCACACGCCTCGCCCCTCGAACTCGGCCAGCCGGGGAACCGCCGGCCGCCGGTAGCTTGCGCCGCTGGCAATGACGATCGAGCGGCTTCGGAGCCAGCGGCCGTCACCAAGCTGCACGCGCAGGGCGTTGTCCGGGTCGGTACCGCTGCAGTCCAGCGCGCATGCCGCTACGGGGATCATGATCTCGGCCCCGAACTTCTGCGCCTGAACGAATGCGCGACCGGTCAGCGCCAATCCCGAGATGCCGGTCGGGAAGCCGAGGTAGTTCTCGATACGGGTGCTGGCGCCCGCCTGGCCTCCGAAGTGGCGCCGATCCACCACAACGACCTTGAGCCCCTCCGATGCCGCGTAGACCGCCGTCGCGAGCCCGGCTGGACCCGCGCCGATGACGATTACATCGACGCACTCCGGGCGATCGCGCATGTCGAGCATCCCGATGCACCGCGCCAATTGGGCTTCGTCGGGATTGACGAGCACCGCGCCGTTGGGACAGATGACCGTCACGTCGTCCGCCGTCGCGCCGTACTGCTCCAGCAGTGCTGTCGTTGCATCTGATGTGCTCAGCGGCATCCTCTGATGCGGCACTGCGTTCCGCCGCAGGAATTCCTGGAGTCGCAAGACCTGCGGTGACTGCGGGCGGCCGATCAGGACCGGCCCGCTGGACTCCGATTCAGTCAGCATCACCCGCCGAAGGATGAGTGCTCGCATGATGCGCTCGCCAAGGTCCGCCTCGCCGATGACGAGCGCTCGCAGGCGATCTGCCGGGATCAGGAGCGCCTCGACATCCTCCGTCGCTTCGGCGTCGGTGAACGAGGCGACACCACCGAGTTGTCCGACCTCGCCCATGAATTCGCCAGGGCCGTGTTCCGCGATGGGCACACGCTCCCCGAGCCCATTGCGCTGCTTGACGAGAACGCGACCCGCGAGCAGCACGAAGAGTCCCGGCGGCCGCTCGCCCGCCTTCTTCAGCAGTTCACCCGGCTTGAAGCGGCGCGCCTCGCCGAAGCGGGTCATCCGCGCCAGCTCGCCGCCTTCGAGGACGGGGAAGACCTGGTGATGCCTCTGCGCGGCAATCATTTCTGCGCCATCGCGACTCATGGGATGCGTTACTCACAATGTGGGGCCAGTGCGGAAGCGAGGCCAAGGACTGTCCCGATGACAACAGAAACGTCAGGATGAATCCATTGGACGAAGGTGTCCCTCGGGGAACGCGGTGAGATCGTTCGTCGGGCGAGGGAGTAGTCACGCGCTCGGGATGGAGAACGAAAACGTGGCACCGGGCCCGTCGTTAGACTCTGCTCAGAGACGACCACGATGGCTCTCGACGATCGAGTGGCTCACTGAGAGGCCGATCCCCATGCCGTCACTCTTGGTCGTGTAGAAGACTTCGAAGATTTGCCGCATGCGCGCGGGGTCGATCCCCACCCCGGTGTCTTGGACGGACACGCGCACGCGAGAGCCGTCCTCCTGCTGCGTCGCGACCACCAACTGCCTGGGGCGATCCTCGATGCTCCTCATCGCGTCCACCGCGTTGCGCAGCAAGTTCATGATGACCTGCTCGATGCCATGCCGACGGCCGATCGCACCCAGCCGGCCGAGGTCGAGGCCAAGACCGAGCGGTTGACGGAGAAGATCAAGAAGCTGCGTGAGCAGATGCGGGAACTGGACCGGAGCGGGCCATCTTCAGATTCAGCACGATCGAAAGAAATGGTCTCAACGCGCGCATCTACTGGACCAGCGCTTGCCCCAGGTGTCCCATGAAGGAGCAGTGTACGCCCAGCGACTACAGACGTATCCGACGATGGGAACATGAGGCGGTGCTCGAGCGCGCCCAGCAACGTCTTGATCGCAAACCTGTCGCGATGACGCTGCGAAGGTGCACCGTCGAGCACGTGTTCGGCACGCTCAAGTACTGGATGGGTTCAACCCATTTCCTCACGAAGACACTGCCGCACGTGAACACGGAAATGAGCCTGCACGTGCTGGCTTACAACCTGAAGCGCGTGATCTCGATCCTGGGTATGAGCCAAACGATGAAGGCAGTCAAGCTGATGGGGGCATGAGCCATCTTCAATGGCCGTGGCAACTCTCTCGGCGACTCAGGCGCGTGCCAAGTCGCCCGTTTCTGCGACGAGACCACTGGATGACTTCACGGTGCCGATGGCGCTGTTGAGGCCGCATCGTCGGCACACCTACACGCCGAAATTCCACACTCCCTCGGCCAACAGCAGACATCGGCGGTAAGCTTCCAAAGAGCCGCCTCGGCTGCCCATCGAGCATGAACATTGCTTCAAACATCGCATGGTTCTGGGCCGCTTTCTGCGCGGAGGTTGGAGAGGATTACTCCGACCGGTTTTTCGAAGCTTTCCACTTCGATGACAACCAGGCCGCTGCCAACGAAATTGCCGACCATGTACTTGCAGGTGTCAAGTGGGCCACTGCCAGCCTCGTCTGGTCACTTGATAGCGCGAGCACCGCGCCTCCCGAGCTTGGTGCCCTGAGCGTCGTCACATACTGGGATGGAAGCCCCGTCAGTGTCATCGAAACGCAGGAGGTCAAGGTCTTGCCATTCGAGCAAGTCACCGCCGAGTTCGCAGCAGTCGAGGGCGAAAGCAATGGGTCGCTGGAATACTGGCGCCGGGTGCACTGGGCATACTTTGGCCGTGAGTGCGCTCGGGTTGGCCGAGAACCAAGCCTGACAATGCCCGTGGCGTGTGAGCGGTTCAAGGTCCTCTATCGAGCCAATGCTTGAGGCGAGCACGCCGACCGGCGCAATTCGCCAGAAGCATCGGTGATCGGGCAGGTTGATTGACCTGCGGAGTTCTCTTCTCGCGAGTTCTCGGCGTTGTTCTTCTCATCGGTTTCCCCATTGGGACGGTGCTCGGTGGCCTGATTCTGGTCAAGACCAGCGCGAAGGATTGGCAGTCGTAGCCAGACATTCGCCGAGACCTCCCAAATGCTTGGTGCACTGTGTTTAACGGCGGTCTTGTCTTGGTGGCCTTCCCGGGCTGCTTCTTGCTGGTCCCCGCTATCTGGAGCACGGTTGCGCTACGCGCTCCGTTGGCGGATCATTCCCGTCGGCCCGATCCGAACGGCGCCCCTGACGTTCTAATTTCCGAGAAGGAGGCATCATCGGATCGGCCATGCGGGCCCCCAAGGAAACTATGTTCGGTGCGACGTTCGCGCGACGGATCGTAGTCGGCTTAACAGCGCTATGGATTAGCGCGTGGCCCTCTCTTGCCTGGCCGCTCGACGCTTCTCTGGACGTGTCCAAATATGGCCACACCCAGTGGCGAAACCTCGATGGATTCGGCCCCGGGACCATTGGCCCGATCGCCCAAACCGCTGACGGTTACCTGTGGCTGGGCACACCGACCGGTTTGCTGCGCTTCGATGGCGTGCGCAGCGTGCCATGGCGCGCTCCCCCCGGCAGCGATCTTCCTGACGAACGTGTGCGAGCACTGTTCGGATCGCGAGACGGGACCCTCTGGATCGGCACCCTCCGCGGACTCGCCAGCTGGAAGGACGGGGCGCTCGT
Source organism: Variovorax sp. P5_A3 (assembly GCF_056400665.1). Taxonomy (NCBI): domain Bacteria; kingdom Pseudomonadati; phylum Pseudomonadota; class Betaproteobacteria; order Burkholderiales; family Comamonadaceae; genus Variovorax; species Variovorax sp. P5_A3. Next base: position 91,055 of record NZ_JBFUKW010000004.1, read on the forward strand.
CTTGCATCCGTCGCTGAAAGGGAAGACGGTCAACGCCATCGAGGAGGACGCCGAGGGAACCATGTGGGTCGGCGGTTCGGGCGGAGGCAAGGCCGTCCTCTGCGCCATTCGCGAGGGGAACAGCGAGTGCCACGGCGCCGACGGCAGTCTCGGGAGGGCCATTCTGGCGCTATATCGCGACGCCTCCTCAGGAGCGCTGTGGGCCGCCGGAGGAGATCGGGTATGGAAATGGAGACCGCAGCCGATCTTGTCGTTTTCCCTCCCCAGTCCCATCGGTGCGCTTCGCACTTTGACCGGGACATCGGACGGGGGCGTCGTCGTAGGCACGAGAGGCCAGATCGTGAAGATCGCAAACGACGAAGTGACCACGATCCAACTCCCGGCATGGGCGCAAGGCCTGATCTTCACAAAGGCCCTTCGCGATCGAGACGGCGGCTTGTGGATTGCAGCGTCCGACTTCGGCCTGCTGCATTTCCACGATGACCACCTCGATACCTACACGGCGACAGAGGGGCTGTCCGGTGACCACGTCCTGGGACTCTTTGAGGATCGCGAAGGAAACGTCTGGGTGTCCACGTCGCACGGCCTGGACCGCTTTCGGCCCATGGCTGCCGCGCTCTATGCGCGTGGCGATGGAATCAAGGGGCGCGTCGCTTCGATCCTGGCCGCGCGCGACGGGAGCTTGTGGGCCAGCACGTCCGCGATGGTGTATCGACTCAACGACGGACATGTATCCGACATCCGGCCGGCGCGTTCGGCCACTCTGTTCGAGGATCACCGGGGAAGAATCTGGATGGCCTCGCAGTACGAGTTCGGATACATGGAAGCCGGAGAGTTCGTCGCCGCGTCCGGCGTTCCTCCGGGAACCATCGACGGGATCGCCGAGGACTCCAAGGGAAATATCTGGATCGCGGATCGCCAGGCCGGCCTCCTTCGCCTGTTGCCGAACGCGACCATCGAGCGCACGCCGTGGGCAGAATTGGGGAGCCGAGGTCGTGTCTCGACCCTGACGATCGATCCGGCCGATGACAGCCTGTGGCTAGGCCTCTGGTCCGGTGGCGTGATGAACGTGCTCGACGGAAACGTTCGCACATTTCTCCAGCTTCGCGAGACGGAAGGCAGTCAGGGCGTCGGTCAGATTCGGGTCGATGCCGATGGTGCCGTCTGGATCGCAACCAGGTCCGCGCTGACCCGCATCAAGCACGGGCGCGTGAGCAAGTTGGATCACGAGAGCGGCCTGCCGTGCGAAGGCGCGTACTGGACACTCGTGGATGAGCGCGTCGTCTGGATCTACTCGCCTTGTGGCCTGGTTCAAATTGATCGGACGGAGATGGACACCTGGTCCGCCGCGGCGGACCAGGGGACGAACATGAAGGTCAAGGCCCGACTTCTCGACAATTGGGACGGCGTCGGACAGCCGTCCAACGTCAGCGCGGTCGGCCAGATCGAATCGGTTCAGCTCTTTACTCCGAAGGCGGCTCGTTCCGTCGACGGCCGGATATGGGTCGTCACGGGTGACGGCATCGTTGCAGTCGATCCCGCACGGATTCCCACCAATCGCACACCTCCGCCCGTGCACGTGGAGCAGATCACCAGTGACGGGACGCCCTATGAGGCTCGCGCCGGCTTGCGGCTGCCCCCCCTTCAGCGCAATCTCGAGATCACCTACACAGGCCTCAGTTTCACGGTGCCGGAGCAGGTGCGGTTTCGCTATCGACTGGAGGGCCGTGACGCCGACTGGCAGGACGCAGGCAACCGCCGCCAAGCCTTCTACACGGATCTGCCTCCCGGCCAGTACCGCTTCAGCGTGATGGCGGCAAACAACAGCGGGCTGTGGAACAGTCAGGGCGACACGATGGAGTTCTCGATCGCGCCGGCCTGGTGGCAAACGGACCTTTTTCGCGCGTTGTGTGCATGCGCAGTCGCGATCGCGCTGTATGCCCTCTACCGGCTGCGAGTGTCGCGCCTCTCGCGCCAGTTCGCTTTGGCGCTGGAAGCGCGCGTGAACGAACGACTGCGCATTGCACGTGAGTTGCACGACACGCTCCTGCAGAGCTTTCAGGGGCTGTTGCTCCGGCTCCAGACGGCACTCCAACTGTGGCCGAATGGCGATGGGCGCCGCATCCTGGAGGAGGGGATCGACCAGGCCGCCGATGCGATCACGGAAGGCCGCGACGCCATCGAGGGACTTCGCGCCGCCGCGACCGAGACCAGTGACCTGGGCGACGCCATACGCGCCCTGGGCCAGGTGCTCGCGACCGACCCGGCCTCGCCTTCGGCCAGGTTCGGCATCGAAGTACGGGGCCGGCCGCGAGAGCTGCATCCCATCGTGCGCGATGACGTCTTCTGCATCGTCGGCGAGGCCATGCGCAACGCTTTTCGCCACGCGGAGCCGAAACGGATCGACGTCGATATTCGCTACGATGACCGGATGTTGAGTGTGCGTGTCCGGGATGATGGAAAGGGTATGGATCGAAGCGTGGCCCAACGCGGGCGCGACGGCCATTTCGGCCTGCGCGGCATGCGCGAACGCGCCAAGCTGATCGGCGGCAAGCTCGCGCTCTGGAGCCGACTCGATGCCGGCACGGAAATCGAGCTGACCATCCCGGCCGCGCGGGCCTATGCCGTCATTGCCGAGGGGGCGCCATCCGGCATCGAGACCACACTGACCGGCAAAGCCGCAGATACCGCCGACACATGAACGACGCCCCAGCGCGAATCCGCGTTCTCTGCGTGGACGATCACCCGCTGGTCCTCCAGGGGATTTCGGGCCTTGTCAGCGTCCAGCCGGACATGGAAGTGGTTGCCGAGGCGGCCAACGGTCGAGTCGCCGTCGAGCAGTTCCGCAAGCTTCGACCCGACGTCACGCTGATGGACCTGCAGATGCCGGAAATGGGGGGGCTCGATGCCATTGGCGCGATTCGCGGTGAGTTTCCCGATGCCCGCATCATCGTTCTGACCACCTACGCCGGCGACGTGCAGGCGCTGCGGGCCATCAAGGCAGGCGCGCGCGGCTATCTGCTCAAGAACACGCTGCACAAGGAGCTCCTGGAGTCCATCCGTGCGGTCCACGCCGGCAGGAAGGCGGTCTCTCCGGATGTTTCGTTCGATCTTGCCGAGCACGTGACTGACGACGCGCTCACAGCCACGGAAATCCGCGTGCTGCGTCTCATCTCGGCGGGCAACGCCAACAAGGAAATCGCGGCCCAACTGACGCTCTCGGAAGAGACGGTCAAGAAACACGTCCGAAGCATCCTGTCGAAGCTCGACGCGAAGGATCGCACTCAGGCGGCGATGATCGGGCTTAGACGCGGCATCATCGACCTGTAGGGCGCGCGTCGGGTCCACACGCTGGACGCTCGGCCCCAAAAGGGCCACTCGAAGGCCTCGTTGGAGGGTATTCGGGATGGCCCGACCTTGCTTAGATGGCGAGCGTGCAAAGACTCTTTTCCTCGTTCGCCTCCGGCGCCGCCGGGGTTGGAATGCTCTTGATGCGGCTGGCGGCCAGCACCCTCCTTTTCCTTTATGGCGTCGGCACGCTCCTGTCGACAGTTCCCCCGGTTTCGACAGACTCCGGCGCGTCTGGGGGATTCGGCTTCTTTTCTATGGCGACAGCTCTGCTCGTGCTCGTTGGGCTGTGGACGCCGGTGGCCGGCGTACTGACTGCGATCGCCTCTGCGTGGCACGCCGTAGCCATAGGATCCAACCTGAGCTCGGACATGCTTCTGGGTGTTCTGGGCCTCGCGCTCGCGTTGCTTGGCCCTGGCGCGTTCTCTGTCGACTCACGGCTCTTTGGATGGAAACGCCTCGAGATCCAGGACGGCGCGTCCGCGGACGGCGAGCCTGGCAATGGCAGTGATCGAAAAGCCGTCGGCCCCAAAAGGGGCCCCTGGAGGCACCGTTAGAGGCTGTTCGAGACAGCCTGACCTGGCTTGAATGGCGAACGTGCAAAGACTGTTTTCTCGATCACCCCCGGTCCCGCTGGCATCGTCTGAATCGGTCCTCGGCATTCGCCGTGAGGAGTCCATCGTGCTCAACTTAAGCTCAGTGCCTGACCGGGTGACGAGGACCAAGGCTGGAGGCATGCAGATCGGAAACCTGCACCGTGTTTGCGCGGCGACCCCCAGGCCGCTCGTTGCCGAGGAGATCCACACCGTCGCGGGCGGTCGCCGCATGGGCGACGAGCTCGCGGCCTCGATCGCCCACGAACTCCGCCAGCCGTTGAGTGCCATGGCCATCAGCGCCGCTGCCGGCCTTCGCTTCCTCGAGGGCTCGCCATCCAACGTGGATCGAGCCAGGGAAGCGTTCTCCCGAATCGTCGCTGACGGCAAGCGCGCGGGTGCATTGATCGAAGACATTTGTTCCAACTTCAGGAACCTCGCCCGGACCAACACCTTGCTCAGCGTCAACGAACTCATCGAAGGCGCGATCGCGATCAACCGTGACGAGATGGAAAAACACCAGATACGGGTTGAGATCGAGCGAGCCAGGCAGCTACCCGAAGTGCGCGGAAATCGGATCCAGCTGCAGCAGGTGCTTGTCAATTTGATCGCCAATGCCATAGACGCGATGGCTGTCGAAGGTGAGCCGAGGATCTTGCACGTAAAGGCCGAAAGCTACGGTGGCGACAAGGTGGTGGTCGCGGTCTCGGACACCGGAACGGGCGTAGGGTCGTGTGTCGTGGACCGCATATTCGATCCGCTGTTCACGACCAAACCCGACGGGATGGGCATGGGGCTGTGGATCTGCCGCGCCATCGTCGAGGCACATCACGGCAGATTGTGGGTTGCTCCGAATGCCCCGAAGGGGACCGTGTTCCGGTTCACGCTGCGAGCCACCGGATCGATTCAGAGTGAGTGAATTCGAGACGCCGCGCAGAAGGCGTGGTCGGATGCTTTTGAGGGCAAGCAAACCTTACGAAGACTGGTGCTGGTACACGCCGACGCAGGAAGACGGACTCTGGACTCAATCTGGCACGACAAAGGTCCCCGACTCGCTGAAGAAGGCCTGGCAAGCTATCCAAGTGGCAGCCCAGTTGCTGTCCAAAATGAGGGTCGCTCATATCGGAAAAGCATGAAGCGTTTCAGTGGACGACCACGAGTTGCCATGGAGAGAAGACCAGAGCCGGTTCGACCCGGCCAACGAACAGCGCGACGAAAACTGAGTTGACTCACGTTGTCGATAACTTTCGGCGCGATGGATCTCAGGATCCGCGCCGGGGATGCTAGGGGACGGTTCGAGCGCGGAGTCGAGCCAGCGCGCGCGAACTCGGGGCTGCATCCCGGCTCAGACTTAATGATCAGACACGCTGCGTCACCACGCTTGATCGGCGCGAAGTCCGAGATGACGACGTTGCTGTCGCTCGCCAGCTACTACGTCCTTGCATGCCCTCCTTGGGTTTTTCCGGCAGGCTCACGGGGGTCTGCATTGCCGTAGCTGACGCATCGCCTTGGAGATCCAACCGCTCAAGCATTTTCGAGAGCCAGCACGTGCCCCCCGCGAACGGCCGAACCGCGCGATGAGGATCTACAACTTTGTTTGGCTGTCTACGACTTTATTTGGCGGGCTACAACTTTCTTCTCCCAAAACATCGGCGGCACTACACCGCGGGATTACCCTCGCAAAGAAATCCCAACTCTTGCCTACATTGCTTGTATGCAAGAAATCAGTTGGCTTGCATGCAACTCAACACGGAGATCTCCATGCCCCGTTTCGCCAAATCGCTCTTCGGTCAGGTGGTCATCGCGCTGGTGCTCGGCGTGCTGGCAGGCCTCTTCATCCCCGACTTCGCCGTCAAGCTCAAGCCACTGGGTGACGGCTTCATCAAGCTGATCAAGATGATCATCCCGGTGCTGGTGTTCTGCGTGGTGGTGCACGGCATCGCCGGCGCCGGGGACCTCAAGCGCGTGGGTCGCGTCGGCGTGAAGGCGCTGATCTACTTCGAGGTGCTGACGACCGTCGCGCTGGCACTGGGCCTCGTGTTGGCCTTCGTGTTCAAGCCAGGCGTCGGCATGAACGTGGACCCGTCGAAGCTCGACCCCGCGGCAATGAGCGCCTACGCATCGACCGCGGACAAGCTCACCAGCGGCGGCACGGTCGAATTCCTCATGAAGCTGATCCCGACGACGGTGGTCAATGCCTTCGCAACCGGTGATGTGCTGCAAGTGCTGCTGTTCGCCGTGCTCTTCGGCTGCGCGCTTTCGCTGCTAGGGGAGCGCGGCCGGCCGGTCGGGCTGGTCGTCGACGCGCTCTCGCTGGTGCTGTTCAAGATCATGGGCATCATCATCAAGCTGGCGCCGCTGGGCGTGCTAGGCGCCATCGCCTTCACCGTCGGACAGTACGGCATCGGCTCGCTGAAGCAGCTCGGCATGCTGGTGGCGCTGTTCTACGTCGCGGTGCTGCTCTTCGTCTTCGTGATCCTCGGCCTGGTGATGCGGATCTCGGGCTTCAGCCTCGTCAAGCTGCTGCGCTACCTGCGCGAGGAACTCACCATCGTCTTCGCCACCACGTCTTCCGACAGCGTGCTGCCGCAGATCATGGCCAAGCTGCGCCACATGGGCATCCGTGACTCGACCGTGGGCCTGGTGATTCCGACCGGCTATTCGTTCAACCTCGACGCCTTCTCGATCTACATCACGCTGGCCGCGGTGTTCATCGCGCAGGCGACCAACACGCCGATCTCGATGGCCGACCTGCTGACCATCCTCGCGATCGCGCTGGTCACCTCGAAGGGCGCGCACGGTGTGCCGGGTTCCGCCATCGTGGTGCTGGCCGCGACCCTGCATGCCATACCCGCGATCCCCGCGATCGGGCTGGTGCTGGTGCTGTCGGTCGACTGGTTCATGGGCATCGCCCGCGCGCTGGGCAACCTGATCGGCAACTGCGTCGCCACGGTCGCCATCGCCGCCTGGGAAGGCGACATCGACCGCGAGCGCGCCCATGCGGTGCTCAACGGCACGCATTCGCCCGACGACGAACCGCTGGCCGAGCCCGACGCGCCCATCGTCGCGCAGCCTGCCCACTGAACATGGCGACCATGACCGAAGTCTCGCCCACCACCATCGCCGAGCGCGTGGTCGAAGCCATCCTGGCCCAGAAGCTCGCGCCCGGTGAGCGGCTCGGCGAGCAGGCGCTGGCGGAGAACTTCGGCGTCAGCCGCACGATGGTGCGCGAGGCGCTCATGCAACTGCAAGCCCGCGGCTTCGTGGAAGTGCAGTCCCGCCGCGGCTGGTATGTGGTGGAACCCTCTGCCGAAGAGGCGCGCGATGCCTTCGCCGCCCGCCGCATCGTCGAGTCCGGCATCTTGGCCGAAGCCGGGCGGCCCCTCTCCAAGGTAATCCGCAAGCTGCGCGAGCACATCGCCGACGAGAAGCGCGCCATCGCCGGTGCCGATGCGGCCACGCGCGCCTTCCTGCTCGCAGACTTCCACGTCTGCCTTGCCGACCAGATGGGCCACCGCCTGCTGTGCGACGTGCTGCGCGACCTCACCGCACGCACCACGCTGGCGGCGACCCTTTTCCAGTCCAAGCACGAGGCCGCGCAGTCCTGCGCCGAACACGCCGCCATCGTCGCCGCCCTCGAAGCCGGCGACACAGCCCGCGCGCGGCAACTCATGCTCGACCACATCGGCAACGTCGAAGAGGCGCTGCAGGTCGACGTCACCGCCGACCCCACCGCCGACGAGCGCCTCCGCGCCACCCTGTCCCCCCTCGCCCTCCCCCGCGCGATACGCTAGCAAGAGGCACAGATCATTCGAGGAACACCACGGAACCGGCTCCGCCGGTCCGCCGGTGTTGCCCCCGGGGGGTGGAGAGCGACACGAAGTGCGCGAGCCTGGGGGCGAGCTACGATAGCTCATGAACTCACCGGCTCTACAGCGCGGCACATTCCTCTTCCTCCTGGCATTCGTCACGATCGCCTTCGGCTGGATCCTCTTCCCCTTCGCCGGCGCAGTCATGTGGAGCATCGCGCTCGCGATCCTCTTCACGCCGGTCTATCGGCGCCTGGTCAAGAAGATGAGGGGGCGGCGCAACCTCGCGGCCATCACGACACTGTTGCTCGCGACGATCATCGTGGTCATTCCACTCGTGGTCATCACGGTGTACCTCGTGGAGGAAGTGTCCGTCGTGCAGCAGATGATCCGTTCCGGCGACATCAGCTTCACCAGCTACTTCCAGCAGATCGTGAACGCCCTGCCGAAATGGGCGCTCGACCTGTTGAATCGCTTCGGCCTTGGTAACGTCGAGGGCTTCGTCGGCCGCGTCTCCGAATCAGCCCTGAAGAGCAGCCAGCTGATCGCGACCCACGCGCTGTCCATCGGCCAGAACACCTTCGAGTTCCTGGTCAGCTTCGGCATCATGCTGTACCTGCTCTTCTTCCTGCTGCGCGATGGCGGCGACCTGTCGAAGACCGTCCGGGAAGCGCTGCCGCTCGCGCGGCCGCACACCCACTACCTTCTCAACAAGTTCACGACCGTCATTCGCGCCACCATCAAGGGCAACATCGCCGTCGCGGCGGCGCAGGGCATCATCGGCGGCGTCGCCTTTTCTTTCCTCGGTGTGCAGGGCGCATTGCTCTGGGGCGTGCTGATGGGCTTCCTGTCGCTGCTGCCCGCGGTCGGCGCGGCATTGATCTGGGCGCCGGTGGCCATCTATTTCCTGGCCGTCGGCTCGATCGGCAAGGCGCTGACGCTGATCTTCATCGGCGTCTTCGTGATCGGGCTGGTCGACAACATCCTCCGCCCGCTGCTGGTGGGCAAGGACACTCAGATGCCGGACTACATCGTCCTGATGTCCACCATCGGCGGCATCGCGCTCTTCGGCATCAGCGGCTTCGTGATCGGGCCGGTGATCGCCGCGCTCTTCATGGCGGCCTGGGACCTGTTCGCCTCGTCGAGCGAGGGCGAACACAACGTGCCGCCCCTACCCTGAGCGGGCGCTCCACCAATTCTCGTCGAAGCGTCCCTGCAGGAAGGCGACGAAACTCGACACCTTTCCCGGCACCAACTTGGGCGACGGGAAGACGGCATGGATTTCCTGTTCGGCGAGCCCGTGATCGGCCAGCACCTCCAGCACCTGCCCTGACGCGAGCGAATCGCTGGCGACGTAGCGCGGCATCAGCGCAATGCCCAGCCCGGCGCGCGCGGCGGCGAGTACGGCAGAGACGTTGTTCGAGCGAAGCCGGCCCGATACCGGCACGGTGACCGGCTCGCCCTTGGGCGTATGGAGGTGCCACACATCGTCGCCGACGACGCTGCTGTAGATCAGCGCGACGTGGGCGCTCAGGTCCTGCGCCTTCTTCGGCGTGCCGTACTTCTTCAGGTAGGCGGGAGCAGCCACCATCGCCCACGGGTTCATGCCGAGAAAGCGCGCACCCAGCGAAGAGTCTGCGAGCTTGCCCATGCGGATGGCCACGTCGATCCCTTGCGCCACGAGATCGACGTAGCGGTCCTCGAAGCTCAAGTCGACCTGCACCTGCGGATGGCGAGCCATGAATTCCAACGCGAGCGGGACCACGATGCGGCGGCCGAACGCGGTCGACGTTCCGATGCGCAGCAGGCCCTGCGCCTGCGACTGCCGCAGCTTCACGATGCTTTCGGCCTCCTCCGCATCGCGGACGATGGCCTTGCACTTCTCGTAGTAGAGCGCCCCCGATTCCGTCAGGCTGACGCCGCGCGTGTTGCGGTTGAGCAGCCGCACCTTCAGGCGCGCCTCGGTCGCCGCGACCTGCTTGGTCACGGTGGGCTGGGTGGTGTTGAATTCGCGCGCCGCCTTGGAGAAGCTGCCGGTCTCCACCACGCGCACGAACATCTCCATCGCTTGCAGTCTGTCCATCGCGCCATCGTAGCCACTTATTCCGCCACGGAATAGGCTTTATGGCCCGGCGCCCTCTTCTGCCGGGGGGCCCGAATTCCTACAGTCGAGCCATCCCAAGGAGACTCAACATGGCAAAGATGACCGCGGCCCAGGCCGCCGTGCTCGTGATGGAAAAAGAAGGCGTGACGCAGGCCTTCGGCGTGCCCGGCGCCGCCATCAATCCGCTCTATTCCGCGTTGCGCAAGCAAGGCAGCATCGCCCACATCCTGGCGCGCCACGTCGAGGGCGCGTCGCACATGGCCGAGGGCTACACGCGCGCCATCGCCGGCAACATCGGCGTGTGCATCGGCACCTCCGGCCCGGCAGGTACGGACATGATCACCGGCCTCTACTCGGCCTGGGCCGATTCGATCCCCATCCTCTGCATCACCGGCCAGGCGCCGCGGGCGCGGCTCTACAAGGAAGACTTCCAGGCGGTCGACATCGAGTCGATCTCCAAGCCGGTCACCAAGTGGTCGGTTACCGTGCGCGAGCCGGGGCAGGTGCCGCAGGTGTTCCAGCAGGCCTTCCACCTGATGCGCTCGGGCCGTCCGGGCCCGGTGCTGATCGACCTGCCCTTCGACGTGCAGATGGCGCAGATCGAGTTCGACATCGACACCTACACCCCGCTCACGCCCTACCGGCCCGCCGCGACGCGCGCGCAGATCGAGAAGGCCATCACCATGCTCAACGCGGCCGAACGCCCATTGATCGTGGCCGGCGGCGGCATCATCAACGCCGACGCGAGCGACTTGCTCGTGCGCTTCGCGGAAGCAACCGGCGTTCCGGTGATTCCCACGCTCATGGCCTGGGGCGCGATTCCGGACGACCATCCGCTGATGGCCGGCATGTGCGGCCTGCAGACCAGCCACCGCTACGGCAATGCGACGATGCTCGCGAGCGACTTCGTGCTCGGCATCGGCAACCGCTGGGCCAACCGCCACACCGGATCGGTCGACGTCTACACCAAGGGCCGCACCTTCGTGCACGTGGACATCGAGCCGACACAGATCGGCCGCGTCTTCACGCCCGACCTGGGCATCGTCTCCGACGCAAAGGCCGCTCTCGAACTCTTCGTGCAGGTCGCCGAGGAGATGAAGGCCAAGGGCCAGTTGCCGGACCGCCGCGACTGGGCGGGCGAATGCCGCGGCCGCAAGAAGACCATGCTGCGCAAGACCAACTTCAGCGACGTGCCGATGAAGCCGCAGCGCGTGTACCAGTGCATGAACAACAACTTCAGCCACGACACCTGCTACGTGAGCACCATCGGCCTCTCGCAGATCGCGGCGGCACAGTTCCTGCACGTCTACAACCCGCGCCACTGGATCAACTGCGGCCAGGCCGGTCCGTTGGGCTGGACCATCCCAGCCGCACTCGGCGTGCGCGCGGCCGATCCGGGCCGCAAGATCGTCGCGCTTTCGGGCGACTACGACTTCCAGTTCATGATCGAGGAGCTTGCCGTGGGTGCGCAGTTCAAGCTGCCCTACATCCACATCGTGGTCAACAACTCCTATCTCGGGTTGATTCGCCAGGCGCAGCGCGGCTTCGAGATGGACTACTGCGTGCAGCTCGGCTTCGACAACATCAATGCCGCCGAAGACAGTGGCGTCGAGCGCAGCTACGGCGTTGATCACGTCAAGGTGGTCGAAGGCCTCGGCTGCAAGGCGATCCGCGTCCGCAAGCAGGAAGAGATGACGCCGGCGATCCAGCGGGCCGAACAGCTCATGGCCGAGTTCAGCGTGCCCGTCGTGATCGAGGTGATGCTCGAACGCGTGACCAACATTGCGATGGGCACCGAGATCGACGCCATCAATGAATTCGAAGCGCTCGCAGAGAGCCCCGAAGACGCACCCACCGCCATTGCCGCGTCAATGCTGGACTGATTCGCGAGGAGACAACACCATGCCGAAATTTGCAGCCAATCTGACGATGCTGTTCAACGAGCTGCCGTTCATGCAGCGTTTCGAGGCCGCCGCCAAGGCGGGCTTCAAGGGGGTCGAGTACCTGTTCCCCTATGCCTACGACAAGAAGGAACTGGCTGCTGCGCTGCGCGCCAACGGGCTCGAGCAGGTCCTGCACAACCTGCCCGCCGGCAACTGGGACGGCGGCGAACGCGGCATCGGCTGCCATCCGGACCGCGTGAACGAGTTCCGCCAAGGAGTGGCCCGCGCGATCGACTATGCGACCGCGCTCGGCTGCCCGCAGGTCAACTGCCTGCTCGGCAAGCTGCCGGAAGCCGTCACGGGCGGCGACGCGCGCAAGGTGGTCGTCGACAACCTGCGCTTTGCGGCGAAGGAGCTCCAGTCGGCGGGTATCCGGTTGCTGATCGAGCCGGTGAACAGCTTCGACATCCCCGGCTTCTATCTCACGCGCACAGACCAGGCGCTCTCGCTGATCGACGAAGTCGCCTCTCCCAACCTGCTGCTGCAGTACGACATCTATCACGCACAGCGGATGGAAGGCGAGCTCGGCAACACGTTGACGAAAAACATCACGCGCATCGGCCACATCCAGCTCGCGGACAACCCGGGCCGCGGCGAACCCGGCACGGGCGAGATCAACTACCCGTGGCTCTTCAAGCACATCGACGCGCTGGGCTACGCAGGCTGGATCGGCTGCGAATACAAGCCGCGCGGCACGACCGTCGATGGCCTCCAGTGGCGCATCACCCTCACCCAGTAAGAGAACGCGAAAGCAAGGAACGCAATCCACATGTCACACACAGCGCAAAAGATCGGCTTCATCGGCCTTGGCATCATGGGCGCCCCGATGGCGGGCCACCTTCTGGAAGCAGGCCACCATCTCTTCGTCAACACGCACGGCAAGGCGCCTGAACCTTTCGCTTCCAAGGCGATGGTCTGCGCATCGGCCACCGAGGTGGCGAAGCAGGCCGACATCATCTTCATCATGGTGCCGGACACCCCGGACGTGGAGAAGGTCCTGTTCGGCGAGGGCGGCGTTGCCGCGGGCCTGACCCAGGGCAAGACCGTGGTGGACTGCAGCTCGATCGACCCGATCGCGACCAAGGCTTTCGCGAAGAAGATCACCGACCTCGGTTGCGGCTACGTCGATGCGCCGGTGTCGGGCGGCGAAGTGGGCGCCAAGGCGGCGAGCCTGACGATCATGTGCGGCGGCGACGAAGGCACTTTCGGCCGCGTCCGTCCGTTGCTCGAGAAGATGGGCAAGAACATCACGCTGGTCGGAGGAGCGGGCGACGGGCAAGTCTGCAAGGTCGCCAACCAGATCATCGTGGCGCTCAACATCGCGGCCGTCGGCGAGGCACTGGTGTTCGCGTCTAAGGCGGGTGCCGATCCGGCGAAGGTGCGACAGGCGCTGATGGGCGGCTTTGCGTCATCGCGCATTCTGGAAGTCCACGGGGAACGCATGATCAAGCGCACCTTCGCGCCGGGCTTCCGCATCGCGTTGCATCAGAAGGATCTCAACCTGGCGCTGCAAGGTGCGCGATCTCTTGGCGTAGCGCTACCGCAAACCGCGAGTGCGGCCCAACTCATGAACGCCTGCGCCGCCTTGGGCCATGGACAAGAAGACCATTCGGCACTCGTGCGTGCGCTGGAGGCGATGGCGCAGCATCCGGTCGCGCCGGATGCCGCCTGATCCCAGTCGTCTCGCCCCCGGAAGAGAGCAAACCCGGCCCCCGCGTTCCACGTATGAACAATCATCCGAAAAGCAGAGCAACCACCGATCGCTTTTCGTCCCTGTCACGTGGAACTTTGGGGTAGCCTCTCTCCTGAGCCAAGACGCAAGGAGACACTGATGGCAAACACCCTTTCCCCCGCAGAACAGGCGCTGCGCGACGCTGCGCGTGAATACCACCGCTCGCCGGTCAAGGGCAAGATCTCGATCTCGCCCACCAAGCCCCTGCTCAACCAGCGCGACCTGTCGCTGGCCTATTCGCCCGGCGTCGCCTACCCTTGCCTCGACATCGAGGCCGACCCTTCGCTGGCGGCCGAATACACCTCGCGCGGCAACCTCGTCGGCGTGGTCACCAACGGCACCGCCGTGCTCGGCCTGGGCAACATCGGCCCGCTGGCGAGCAAGCCCGTCATGGAAGGCAAGGGCTGCCTGTTCAAGAAGTTCGCGGGCATCGATGTGTTCGACATCGAACTCGCCGAGAACGATCCCGACAAGCTCGTCGAGATCATCGCGGCGCTCGAACCCACGCTGGGCGGCATCAACCTCGAGGACATCAAGGCGCCCGAGTGCTTCTACATCGAGAAGAAGCTGCGCGAGCGCATGAACATCCCCGTCTTTCACGACGACCAGCACGGCACGGCCATCATCTCGGCCGCCGCGCTCATCAACGGGCTCGAACTCGTCGGCAAGGAGATCGAGGACGTGAAGATCGCCGTCTCCGGCGCGGGCGCCGCCGCGATCGCCTGCCTCGACGTGATGGTGGGCCTCGGCGCCAAGCAGTCGAACATCTACGCCGTCGACTCCAAGGGTCTCATCTACGTCGGCCGTGCGGGCGGCTTCGACGATTCGAAGACGCGCTACGCCCAGAAGGACACCGGCGCCCGCACGCTCGCCGACGTCATGAAGGACGCCGACGTCTTCCTCGGCTGCTCCGCGCCCGGCGTGGTCACGCAGGACATGGTCAAGAGCATGGCGAGCCAGCCGATCATCCTGGCGCTGGCCAACCCCGAGCCCGAGATCCGCCCCGAACTCGCCAAGGCCGTGCGGCCCGACTGCATCATCGCGACCGGCCGCTCGGACTACCCGAACCAGGTCAACAACGTGCTGTGCTTCCCGTACATCTTCCGCGGCGCGCTCGACTGCGGCGCGAGCAAGATCACGGAAGAAATGAAGCTGGCCTGCGTGCGCGAGATCGCCGATCTCACCAAGGCCGATATCAGCGAGGAAGTCGCCACCGCCTACGCCGGGCAGGAGCTTGCCTTCGGGCCCGACTACATCATCCCGAAGCCCTTCGATTCGCGGCTGATCCTGCGCATCGCGCCCGCGGTCGCGAAGGCGGCGCAGGCCTCGGGAGTGGCCTCGCGGCCCATCGAGGACCTGGAAGGCTACCGCCAGCACCTCACGCGCTTCGTCTACCAGACCGGCATGTTCATGCGCCCGGTGTTCACGGCCGCCAAGCTCGCGACCGCCAAGCGCGTCGCCTATGCGGAGGGCGAGGACGACCGCGTGCTGCGCGCTGCCCAACTGGCCGTCGACGAAGGGCTCGCCAAGCCGATCCTCGTGGGCCGCCCCGACGTGATCGAGACGCGGATCAAGAAGGCCGGGCTGCATATCCGCGTAGGCACCGACGTCGAATGCGTGGACCCGGAAGACGATCCGCGTTTCCGCACCTATTGGGAGACGTACCACAAGCTCATGGGACGCCGAGGCATCTCGCCCGAGGCCTCCAAGGCGATGGTCCGACGCTCCAACACGACCATTGCCGCCTTGATGGTGCAACTGGGCGACGCCGACGCGATGCTGTGCGGCCTGGTCGGGCGCTTCGACAGCCATCTCAAGATCCTGGACAACGTGCTGGGCCTCAAGCGCGGTGCGCCGGGCTTCGCGACGCTCAACGCGCTGACGCTCGAGAAGTACACGCTCTTCATCGCCGACACCAATGTGCACGAGGACCCGAGCGCCGAAACGCTCGCCAACATCGCAATGATGGCCGCCGACGAAGTGCGGCGCTTCGGCCTGCCGCCCAAGGTCGCCTTCCTGTCGCATTCCAACTTCGGCTCATCCGAACGCGGGTCGGCCAAGAAGATGCGCCTCGCGCGCGACCTGTTCGCGAAGATGGCCCCTGACATCGAGTGCGACGGCGAGATGCACGGCGACGCGGCCCTGTCCGAGGAAGTACGGCGCAAGGCCCTGCCCGACAGCAGCCTGACGGGCGAAGCCAACCTGTTGATCTGCCCGAACCTCGACGCCGCCAACATCCTCTTCAACGTCCTGAAGATGACCGGTGGCAATGGCGTGACGGTCGGCCCGATCCTGATGGGCGCGAAGGGCTCGGCGCACATCCTCACCCCCTCGGCGACCGTTCGCCGCGTCGTCAACATGACGGCGCTGGCCGTGGCCAACGCCAGCTCGGCGCGCTAGTCCGCGCACCACGTACAACGCCCGGTCGCGGTGCGCGCGACGGGGCGTTGTCACGTCGAGTCTCCTCTGCGAGGAGCGAACGCCACCCTTCCGCGATGCACCTCATTGGCTCACCGGAAGGGTTCGCACCAATCGCGTGCCGGCACCGTTTTTGCTTGAATCCCGTGCATTCATCTTTCACGGAATCCTGCATGAACAAGCGCCAACTGATCCAGACCTTTCTCGCCGTATCGGCTCTCGGCCTCGGCCTGGGCACCGCCCACGCCCAGACGACGCCGATCAAGTTCCAGCTCGACTGGCGCTTCGAGGGGCCCGGCGCTTTCTTCACCCATCCTGCCGCCAAGGGCTACTTCAAGGCCAGCGGCCTCGACGTCACGGTCGATGCGGGCAACGGCTCCGGCGGCGCGGTCACGCGCGTGGCCTCGGGCGCGTATGACATGGGCTTCGCCGACCTCGCGGCGCTGATGGAATTCCATGCCAACAACCCCGACAGCCCGAACAAGCCGGTCGCGGTCATGATGGTCTACAACAACACGCCGGCATCGGTGATGGCGCTCAAGAAGAGCGGCATCACCAAGCCGACCGATCTCACGGGCAAGAAGCTCGGCGCGCCAGTGTTCGATGCGGGACGCCGCTCGTTCCCGATCTTCGCCAAGGCCAACAACGTCGGCGCGGTCAACTGGACCGCGATGGACCCGACCCTGCGCGAAACCATGCTGATGCGCGGCGACATCGACGCCATCACCGGCTTCACCTTCACCTCGCTGCTCAACCTGGAGGCGCGCGGCGCCAAGACGGCCGACGTGGTCATCCTCCCCTACCCGGACTACGGGGTGAAGCTCTACGGCAACGCGATCATCGCCTCGCCCAAGCTGATCAAGGAGAACCCGGCGGCCGTGAAGGCCTTCCTCCAGGCTTTCACCAAGGGCGCGAAGGAAGTCATCGCCAGCCCGGCGGTCGCCATCGAATCGATCAAGGCGCGCGACGGCATCGTCAACAGCGAACTGGAAACGCGCCGCCTCAAGCTCGCGATCGACACGGTCGTCAACACGCCCGATGCGCGCGCGGAAGGCTTCGGCCAGGTCAACGCCGGGCGACTGTCACTGATGGCCTCGCAGGTGTCGGATGCCTTCGGGACCAAGACGCGCGTCAACCCTGATGCGGTGTGGAACGGTTCGCTGCTGCCGACGTCCGCCGAACTGAACATCTTGCGCAAGTGATGGGGGATACGCAGACAGCCCCCTTCGTCGATTTCCAGGACGTCTGGCTCGCCTACAACGAGGAACTGCTTCGCGCCAATCACTTCGCGGTCGAGGCCATCGACCTGAAGGTGAAGCAAGGCGAATTCATCGCCATCGTCGGGCCTTCGGGCTGCGGCAAGTCGACCTTCATGAAGCTCACGACGGGTCTCAAGATGCCGTCGATGGGCAAGATCCGCATCGACGGCCAGCCCGTCACCGGGCCGCTGAAGATCTCGGGCATGGCCTTCCAGGCGCCGTCGCTGCTGCCCTGGCGCACGACGGTCGACAACGTGCTGCTGCCGCTGGAGATCGTCGAGCCCTATCGCTCCAGCTTCAAGTCCAGGCGCAAGGAATACGTCGAGCGTGCGCGCAAGCTGCTGCAGAAGGTCGGCCTCGGCGGCTACGAGGACAAGTTCCCATGGCAGCTCTCCGGCGGCATGCAGCAGCGCGCGAGCATTTGCCGCGCGCTCATCCACGAGCCCAAGATGCTGCTGCTCGACGAGCCCTTCGGCGCCCTCGACGCGTTCACGCGCGAGGAACTGTGGTGCATCCTGCGCGACCTGTGGACCGAGCAGCAGTTCAACGTGATCCTGGTCACGCACGACCTGCGCGAGTCGGTGTTCCTGGCCGACACGGTCTACGTGATGAGCAAGAGCCCCGGCCGCTTCGTCGTGAAGCGCGAGATCGAACTGCCGCGTCCGCGCGAGCTGGAACTGACCTACACCAAGGAGTTCACCGACATCGTGCTTGAACTGCGCAGCCACATCGGCGCCATCCGTAGCCATGCGACCGCCGCGCAGGCGCCCGCCGCGATCCCGCAGTAAGCCACCCATGAAGAACAACAAGCAATTCGAACGATGGTCGCCATGGCTCCTGCTGGTGGCGGTCCTTGTCCTCTGGCAGATCATCTGCTCGGCCTTCGGCGTGTCGGAGTTCATCTTCCCGAGCCCGTGGCGCATCTGGACGCAGTTCTGGGAGTTCAAGGAAATCATCGCTGGGCACGCCTGGCGCACCTTCTGGGTCACGATGGCGGGTTTCGGCATCGCGATCGTGGTGGGCGTGCTGCTCGGCTTCGTGATCGGCAGTTCGCGGCTCGCCTACGCAGCGGTCTATCCGCTGATGACGGCGTTCAACGCGCTGCCCAAGGCGGCCTTCGTGCCGATCCTGGTGGTGTGGTTCGGCATCGGCATCGGGCCGGCGATCCTGACGGCGTTTCTCATCAGCTTCTTCCCGATCATGGTCAATATCGCGACCGGACTCGCGACGCTGGAGCCCGAACTGGAGGATGTCTTGCGCGTGCTCGGCGCCAAGCGCTGGGACGTGCTGATGAAGATCGGCCTGCCGCGATCGATGCCCTACTTCTACGGCTCGCTCAAGGTCGCGATCACGCTCGCCTTCGTCGGCACCACGGTGTCGGAGATGACGGCCTCCAACGAGGGCATCGGCTACCTGCTGATCTCGGCTGGGTCTTCGATGCAGATGGGCCTTGCGTTCGCGGGCCTGATGGTGGTGGGCGCGATGGCGATGGGCATGTACGAACTCTTCAGCGCCGTCGAGAAGCACACCACCGGCTGGGCCCACCGCGGATCGCAGAACGAGTAACACCCCGCGAGGGCGCTTGTCTACCGAGGCGGGTTCTCCTATGCTCGCGATCCCGCCAAGGAGACAAGCCATGATCAAGGTCAGTGTGATGTACCCCAACACGCCCGGAGCGCGCTTCGACCACGACTACTACCGCGACAAGCACATGCCGCTGCTCAAGGCCCGCATGGGCGATGCCTGCAAGTCGTACACGATCGACAAGGGCCTTGCCGGCGGAGCGCCCGGCGCACCGGCGGTCTACATCGGCATGTGCCACATCTTCTGCGACTCGGTGGAGTCCTTCCAGACCGCCTTCGGACCCCACGCGAAGGAGATCCTGGGCGACATCCCGAACTACACCGATCTCCAGCCGGTGATGCAGATCAGCGAAGTGGTCGTGGGCTGAGCCGCGCGGCCGGCTCTTCAGACGAGCACGGTCTCGATCTCCGTCTTCACCTCTGTCATCAACCGGTGCAGCGGGCATTTGCCGGCCACGCGCAGCAGTTCGGCCCGTTGCTCGTCGCTCAGGTTGCCTGTCACGTGCAATGAAGTCTTGAGGCGGTAGGTGCCCTTGCGCTCCTCGCTGGCATCGCGATTCACCACGACTTCGATCTCCTCGACCGGAATGCCCTTGTGTTGCGCATAGACCAGCACGGTCAGTGCCTTGCACGCACCCAGCGATGAATCGTAAAGGTCGTGCGGCGACGGCCCCGCATCCTTGCCGCCGGCCTCCGGCGATGCATCGACCGGAATCTCGTGTGCGCGAACCTTGACGATGTGTCGGGTGCCGGTGATGCCATCGCGTCGAACGGTGATGCTCATGAACGTCTCCTGATTGATCAGTCCACGATGGTAGCCCCGCCGATCCCAGGAACACCGCGGAACCGGCTTAGCCGGGCCGCAGGTGTTGCCCCTGAAGGAAAGTCAGGCCGCCTGTGCCAGCGGCACCACGCGCATGCCGCGATGGATTTCGGCCTCACCGTGCTTCGCCAGCAACTGCATCAGGTGCTTGCGGATCAGCATGCCCGGCCGATCGGACTCCATCGAGTACTCGACGCCGCGCCGGCGCGTGTCGACCAGCGCATCGGGGTCGGTGGATTCGAGGATGTCCTTGTCCTCGCGCGTGATTTCCTCGTCGAAGTCGATCAGCATCTGCGCCGCGCAGTCGGCCTCGGTGTCGTTGCGGAACAGCCATTGGCACAGCTGCATGCGGCCGTCGTCGATGGGCGTGAAGCAGTTGATGATGATGTGGCGGATGCCCGAGGGGTATTCGATGTCGAGCCGGCGCGAGAACGGCAGGAAGTACGCGTTGCGCATGTGGCGCGTGGTGATCGGATCGGTCACGCCGCTGATCGCATGGAACTTCGCCGGGTTGACCGCTTCGATCACGGTCTCCGCGTAGAAGCCGCTGTCGTTCTCGACCAGTTCGTACTTGCTCGGCCTGGGACTCGCCGCGACGCCGAAGGTCGCGCGGTGCACGAAGCTGAAGTGCGAGTTGTCGAAGGAGTTCTCCAGCGCGCGCATCGGGCTGGTCTGCCACTCTTCGTAGAACTGATGGATCGTGCGGTAGGCCGGGTCGGCGAACTCGGGGATCTCAGGGATGTCGGCGATGGGCTCTTCGAGCGCCACCCACGCATAGCCGTAGCGCGCGGTGCAGTGATAGGCGGTGGTCTTGTAGTCGGGTGAGATCTTGCGGTCGGGCTCGTACTGCGGGATGCGGATCACCTGGCCGCTGCGGTCGTAGGTCCAGCCGTGGTAGCCGCACTGGATCGCGCCCTGGCCGCACGCCTTGCCTTCGCCATTGACGCACCAGCCCTTCGAGAGCCTGGCGGTGCGATGGCAGCAGCGATCGCGCAATGCGGCGGGCTGGCCGTCGGCATCCAGAAAGAGAACGATGTTCTCGCCGAGCAGCGTGAAGGGCCTGGGCCCCTGCTGCAGATCGGCCAGGGGCATGACGGCATGCCAGAACTTGCGGAAGACGGGTTGTTGCGTGACGAGCATGGAAAAGACTCCTTCGGTTGTGCTTGGGGACGACCATGAAAGAGCAATTTCCCGCCGACGGACGCCGGCTGAACGCTTCTACTCTGCGCAGCATCGATGCAAGTTGCGCGCCCGGATTGTCCCGCCATGCCGATCCGCAAGGCAAGCCGCGTCGGCTCATCTCCGAGCAAATCACCTTGGCATGCGTCGTGCATGGACGATGGCAAGAGTAGAAGCGTTCAGCAGCGCACGCACCGCATCAGTGCGCCGCCCGGAAATTGCTCTTGAAGTGCCCAGCCAAGGTGGCGGGCGTTCAAGACCCACGAACTTCCGGAGATCACTTTCCATGCAACGCCGTACCTTCCTCGCCGCTGGCCCAGCCTGCGCCGCCGCCCTCGCCGCACCCAGCGTCTTCGGGCAGGCCGCCAGGCTCACGCCGCTCAAGTTCACGCTCGACTTCCGCATCAACGGACAGACGGCGCCCTTCTTCCTTGCCGAGAGCAAGGGCTACTACAAGGATGAAGGCCTGGACGTCACGATCGACACGGGGGCAGGTTCGGTCGCTTCGATCACGCGCATCGCAAGCGGCGTCTACCAACTCGGTCTGGGCGACATCAGCTCGCTGGTCGAATTCAACGCGCAGAACCCGGGTACGCCCATGGTGCAGGCGGTCTACCAGTACTACAACCGGGCGCCTTTCGTGATCATCGGCCGCAAGGACCGCGGCGTTACCGGCGACTTCAAGAGCCTGCAGGGCAAGAAGGTCGCGGCCGCCGCGGTGGAGTCGACGCGCCGCGCCTGGCCTCTGGTGGCGCGCAAGCAAGGCATGAAGCCGGACGCCTTGCTGTGGCAGACCACCGACTTCAGCGCGCGCGACAACGTGATGGTGCGCGGCGATGTCGATGCCGCCACCTACTTCCACGACTCGGCCGTGTCGCTCTTCGCGCGCATGAAGACGGACGACCTTTCGGTGCTCAAGTACGCGGATGCCGGCGTCAACCTCTACGGCAACGCGATCCTCGCGAGCAGCAACCTGATCGCGCAGAACCCGAAGGCCGTGGCCGCGTTCCTGCGCGCGACCAACCGCGCGCTCGTCGAGACCTTCTCGAATCCGGCGCCCAGCATCGCGGCGATGCGCCAGCGCGAACCCATCCTCGACCCCAAGGTGGAACTCGATCGCTGGGCCATCACCGCGCAGTACGTGGGTGCGGCCGACACCCGGACGCACGGTCTGGGCGACATCCGCAAGCTCACGCTCGAACAGCAGGTCGACGAGGTGGCCGAGGTCTTCGGGCTGAAAACCAAGCCGTCGGCGGACGCGATATTCAACAGCTCGATGCTGCCCGCGCGCAGTGAACGTAGCATCAAGGCATGAGCGCAGTACCCCAAGACACCTTTTCCCCTGAAACGCGGCTCGACGAACGCGACGGCCGCTATCTCCGCAAGGCGATCGTCTGGTCGCACGCCGGGCGACGGCGCGGCAACCGGCCTTTCGGCGCCGTGATCGTTTCGAAGACGGGCGAGGTGCTGGCGGAGGCCTACTGCAACACGGCCGAGACCGGCGACGTCACCGGCCACGCGGAGACCAACGCGGTGCGCATGCTGGCCGACCGCAAGCTGTCGCGCGAGGACCTGGCGGGCGCAACGATCTATTCGTCGGGCGAGCCCTGCGTGATGTGCGCCGGCGCCATCTTCTGGTCGAACATCGGCCGCGTGGTTTTCGGCATCGATGCCGAACGGCTGCGCCTCTTCCGCGGCGAGCGCGGCGACCAGCGCGACGCCGAGTTGTCGTGCCGCGACGTGTTCCGTGCGTCGCCGCATCCGATCGAATGCATCGGGCCCGCGCTGATCGACGAGGCCGGCGCGGCGCACGTCGGGGCCTGGAAAACCTGAGGGATTCACAACGCGGGATCGCGGGCGGATCGTTTAACCTGCGGCGTTGAACATCTGACATTCGCCCGGCATGAAATCCAAAGTGCAATTTCGCCTGCGCATCTACCGTGACGACAGCATTGCCATCGGCCCCGGAAAGATCGCACTGCTCGAAGCCATTGCCGAGACCGGGTCGATCTCGGCAGCCGGTCGCCAACTCGGCATGTCGTACCGGCGTGCCTGGATGCTCATTGACGAGATGAACAAGGCGCTGAGTTCGCCGGCAGTGAGCACGGCGGCCGGCGGCTCGCACGGTGGGGGTACCGCGCTCACGTCGGTGGGCGAGCAGATCGTCATGCACTACCGGGCGATCGAGAGTACCGCCCGTGTCACCGCTGCAGCGGACATCACGGCGCTGACGCGCCTGCTGGCCCAATGACTCCGATCCAGACGGCCGGATGAAGTGAGCGGCCCGCTCGTCTGAGTTCGACGCTGTGTCGGCAAGGATACGGACACAGCGTCGACGCCTGTGTTGCACGACCATGTGTAACAATCTCGTCATTCCCAAATGAACACGACGATGTCGCTCCTCGCTTCGATGGACTGGTCGCCCCTCGTCCTGTCGATCAAGGTTGCCGCCTTCGCCACCTTGCTGGCGCTGGTGACCGGCGTGATGCTGGGCTGGGTATTCGCCCGCAGGCGGTTTCCCGGCTCCGCGGTGCTGGAATCGCTGTTCATGCTGCCGCTCGTCCTGCCGCCGACGGTCATCGGTTACGCCATCCTCGTGGCCGCCGGGCGCCGCAGTCCGCTGGGCGGCTGGCTGCGCGAGCACTTCGACTACACCATCATCTTCAGTTGGCACGGCGCCGTCGTGGCGTCGGCCGTGGTCGCCTTGCCGCTGGTCCTGAAGTCGGCCAGTGCGGCCTTCGAAGGCGTAGACCGATCGCTGGAGGCGGCCGCCAGCACCTTGCGTCAGTCGCCCTTTTCGATTTTCCTGCGGGTGACCCTGCCATTGGCGTGGCCGGGCGTCCTGGCGGGCACCTTGCTCGCCTTCGCGCGCGCCATGGGGGAGTTTGGCGCGTCGCTCATGGTGGCGGGATCGATTCCCAAGCAGACCCAGACCCTCTCCATGGCGATCTACGACGCTGCCCAGGCCGGCAACGACGACCTGGCGCTCGTCCTGGTGATCGTCACGTCGCTGCTTTCCATCACCGTGCTGGTTCTGTCGAACCGATTCTTCTCCCTTCGCTGATCCCAAAGGAGCCGCATCATGTGCGTGTCCCGTCTCGCTTCCATCGTCCTCGCGCTGGCCCTGCCCCTGGGCGCAGCGGCGCAACAACTCACCGTGTCGGCGGCCGCGAGCCTGACGGATGCATTCAAGGAATTGGGCACGAGATTCGAGGCGAGCAAGCCCGGCGCGACGGTGCGGTTCAACTTCGCGGCCTCGGGCGTGCTGCTGCAGCAGATCAGCCAGGGCGCCCCGGTGGATGTCTTCGCCAGCGCCGACAAGGAAACCATGAACCGCGCCGCGGAGCAAAAGCTGATCGACACGGCCACGCGCAAGGACTTCGTGACCAACAGCCTCGTGCTGGTCGAACCTGCCAAGGACGGCCCGGGCCTGAAGAGCATGCAGGACCTGACGGGGCCCGCCGTCAAGAAGATCGCTGTCGGCAAAACGGCAACGGTGCCCGTGGGCCGCTACACCAAGGAGGTACTTGAGAGCGCCAATCTCTGGACCGTTCTCGAACCCAAGTTCGTCCAGGCTGACAGCGTGCGCCAGGTGCTCGACTACGTGAGCCGCGGCGAGGCCGAGGCCGGATTCGTGTACCGTACGGACGCGTCCATCATGGGAGACAAGGTGAAAGTGGTGCTCACGCCGTCGGGCCATACGCCAGTGACCTATCCGATCGCCATCGTCGCCGACAGCAAGGAGAAGGCGCTGGCCCGTGACTTCATAGCCTTCCTCTCGACCGATGCGGCACAGCAGACGCTGGCGCGGTTCGGTTTCGGCAAACCGTGATCGATGTCGACATCCAGCTGACGGTCACGGACGGCGCACGGCGCTTCGACCTCGCGGCGCGCTTTGCGAGCGATGTGCCCTTCGCGGCACTCTACGGACCCTCCGGTTCAGGCAAGTCGCTGACTTTCCAGGCCATCGCCGGACTCCTTCATCCCACCCGGGGGCGCGTGCAGCTCGACGGCCGCACGCTCTTCGATTCCGCGCAGCGCATCGACGTGCCGGCGGCTGGGCGCCGTATCGGCTACCTGTTCCAGAACTACGCGCTGTTTCCGCATCTATCGGTACGCGACAACATCGCATTCGGGCTGACGTCGTGGCGCCATCGACGCCTGTCCCGCGAAGACAGCGATCGGGTCGACGCCTTGCTCCGGGGCTTCGACCTCATCGCCATGGCCGACAGTCGGCCACGACACCTCTCCGGCGGCCAGCAGCAGCGCGTGGCACTCGCGCGCGCGCTCGCCTGCCGTCCGCAAGTGCTGCTGCTGGACGAGCCCTTTGCAGCACTCAATCCGATGCTGCGCAGCACCGTGCGCGAGGACCTCGCCAGGATGCGCCAGGAATGGAACATCCCGGTACTGATGATCACGCACGACATCGACGATGTCCTCGAACTGGCCGATATCGCCTTCGTCTACCAGAATGGGCAGGTGGTTCGGGAGGTCAACCTGCACGACGGCACCAGCCGGGAAGTCATGGCCCAAAAACTCGGGGTATCTTCCTTGAAAGAGGACACCCCGCTGCGAGGCAAACTGCGCCGCCTGCTCAAGGGCGAATAGTGATGGAGGTGCCCCGATAAATGCCGGGTGCGCGCAGTCCGTACCCACCATGACGCTCGATGCCTTGACGACTGCAAAGGCCTTGGCGCTTTCGGCCAGGTTGAGCGATTGGGCGGAGCTGCTGGTCCGAGTGCCTACACTCGCGCCATGCCATGGCACGCGCGACTCGACCTCGACTACCAACTTGAACAACAACGCAGCGTCGCGCGCTTTCGCCACGACGGCCCGCTTCGCATCCTGCAAAGCCTCTACCCCGAAGGCGACGCGGTATGCCACAACGTGCTCGTTCACCCGCCGGGCGGCCTGGTCGGCGGCGACACGCTGGACATCCGTGTGCATGCCAAGGGCGGCAGCCACGGCCTGATCACCACGCCGGGCGCAAGCCGCTTCTACCGTTCCGAGGGCGAGCTGGCGCTGCAACGCACCGAGCTGACCGTGGAAGCCGGCGCCCGTCTCGAATGGCTGCCGCTCGAAGCGATCTGCTACAGCGGCTGCCGTGCCGAGAATCGCCTCACGCTGCGCGTCGCCGAGGGCGCGGAGCTGATCGGCTGGGACGTGACCGCGCTCGGCCTGCCCAACGCGGGCAAGCCTTTCGAACGCGGGACGCTGCAGCAGCACATCGAGGCGCCCGGCGTGTGGCTGGAGCGCGGGCGGATCGACGCCGCCGACCGACGCCTGCTGCAAAGCCCGATCGGTTTCGGCGGCCATCGTTGCATCGCGTCGATCTTCTTCGTCGCGGGCACGCCGGTCGCGCGGGCACGCCGCGATGCCGCCCTCGAAATCGCGCGCTCGCTGAGCGACGGCCATGCATTGCATGAGAGCGCCGGAGCGACCAGCCCGCATGCCGAAATCATCGTCCTGCGCGCACTGGCACCGATGGTCGAGCCCGCCATGCAGTTGCTGCGCCAGGTGTGGATGGCGTGGCGCTCCGAACTCTGGAAGCTGCCCGCGCAGGCGCCGCGGATCTGGTCGATGTAGGCCGCTCGCACCGCAGTGCGAAGCACGGAGGTTTGCCATATGAGCGTCACGCACAGCGACATACCCGCCCGCCTCGACCGCCTGCCGTGGTCGCGATGGCACTGGCGCGTGGTGATCGCCCTCGGCGTGGCCTGGATGCTCGACGGGCTGGAGGTGACGCTGGTCGGCTCCATCGGCGGCGTGCTGGAGCGGCCCGACACGCTGGGGCTGAGCGCGGCGCAGATCGGCTGGTCGGGCTCGCTCTACATCGGCGGCGCGGTCGTCGGCGCGCTGGTGTTCGGCCGCCTTGCGGACCGGCTTGGACGCAAGAAGCTCTTTCTCGTCACGCTGGCCGTCTATGCCATGGCCACGCTCGCCACGGCCTTTTCGCCGAACTTCGCCTTCTTCGCGCTGTGCCGCTTCGCGACGGGGCTTGGCATCGGCGGCGAGTACGCGGCCATCAACTCCGCCATCGACGAGCTGATTCCCGCGCGGGTGCGGGGCCGGGTGAATCTCGCGATCAACGGCAGCTTCTGGATCGGCGCCGCGCTCGGTGCCGGACTGAGCCTCTGGCTGCTCGATCCGCGCGTGCTGGGGCCGGTCTGGGGCTGGCGCGCGGGCTTCGGCCTCGGCGCCGTGCTGGCAGTGGCGATCCTGCTCGTGCGCCGCGATGTGCCGGAAAGCCCGCGCTGGCTGATCGCGCACGGCCACGCGGATGAGGCGGAGCGCATCGTCCGGCACATCGAGGCGGAGGTGGGCGCGCAGCACGGCGCACTGCCGGCCGCCGTCGGCCACGTCAGCTTCGGTGGCCGCGCCAGCCCCGGCTGGCGAGAGGTGGCGCGGGTGCTCTTTCGTCGCTACCCGCAGCGCAGCATGGTCGCGCTCGCGCTCATGATTTCGCAGGCCTTCTTCTACAACGCGATCTTCTTCACCTACGCGCTGGTGCTGACGCGTTTCCACGGCGTGCCCGAAGGCAAGGTCGCGCTCTACATCTTTCCCTTCGCGCTCGGCAACGTGCTGGGGCCGCTGTTGCTGGGGCCGCTTTTCGACCGCGTGGGCCGGCGCCGGATGATCGCGCTGACCTATGTGCTGTCCGGCGTGGGCCTCGCGTTGACCGGATGGGCCTTCATGGAAGGCTGGCTCGATGCGCGCAGCCAGGCGCTGTGCTGGTCGGCCGTGTTCTTCCTTGCATCGGCGGCGGCGAGTTCAGCCTACCTCACGGTCAGCGAGGTGTTTCCGCTCGAGATGCGCGCTATCGCCATCTCGATCTTCTATGCGGTGGGCACGGGGGCCGGCGGCTTCGTGGCGCCGGTGCTGTTCGGCGCATTGATAGAGACCGGCAGCCGTGGCGCGGTCGCGGTCGGCTATGCGATCGGCGCGGCGCTGGTCATCGTGGCGGGTTTGCTTGCGCTGCGCTATGCGGTGAATGCCGAGCGCAGGCCGCTGGAAGAAGTGGCGCCGCCGCTCGGCTCGGAGATGGACGAAACCCCCGTCAGCCGGCGCTGAACGCTCAATGTTGCGTGGTCGGGTGCCCCGCCTCGACCCACGCCTCCAGCCCGCCCAACAGTGGACGCGCGCGTTTCAGGCCCCTTGCCGCGAGCGCTTGCGCGCCCAGCGCGGCGGAGACTTCATTGGGGCAACTGCAGTAAAGGATGATCTCGCGGTCCGCGCCGTCGAAAGGCAGTTCGGATCGCCGCTGCTGGATCTCCTTGAGGGTGAACGGCAACGCGCCCGGAATGCGCCGCGGGTCGACCTGGACGCCCGCATCACCTCGCACGTCGATGACGATGGGTGGCGGCTCGCCGCCCATCAACGCCCGAAGCTCGCCCACCGTGACGCGCGGCATGCCGGTCAGCCGCAGGAACGCCCGCCGCCGCAGGTAACGCACGATCAGCATCACGGCCAGCACCACCACCAGCCCCACGGTCGCCAGGGTGCCCGCATCCGCGATGACTTCCAGCACCGCCTGGATCTCGTCGCGGAACAGCCAGCCCAGGCCCAGGAACACGACCACCCACAGCAACGCACCCGCCACCTCGAAAGCCAGGAAGCGCAGCGACGACATGCCGAGCGCACCCGCCATCGGCGGCGCCACCACCGACACGCCAGGCACGAACTTGGCCGCCACGAGCGACAGGCCACCCCAACGGCCGATCAGCGTCTCGCTGCTTCGGACGCACGAATCCGGCGAGATCGAGATCTTGCACAGCAGGCGCATGAACCGGTAGCCGTAGGTGCGCCCCGCGTAGAACCAGATCGCGTCGCCCAGCACGTTCGCCAGCACCGCGACAGCCACCATCGAGACCAGCAGCGCAGGATCCGCGATGGCCGCCAGCCCACCGGCGACCACCAGCACCGGCGATGCCGGCACCGGCAAGCCGACACGCGCCGCCAAGGTCACGAGGAACACCACGAGGATCGCGTGGCTGACCATGAGCAGCATCAGCTCTTGCACGCTGCGCTCCCGGTCGAGGGTGGACGGCGAAGAGTCGGGCGCTGCGGCATGGAGTCTCTCGGGCGATGGAAACCCCGAGCGTAGCGCGTGCCGGGGCGCCCTGCAGCGAAAGCTCAATGCACGGCGCCGACCGTCACTTTTGCCGTCATGTAGGGATGCACCGCGCAGACGTAGTCGTACACGCCGGGCCTGGAAAAGGTCCGCTTGAATGACTGGCCGGGCAACATCAGATCCATGCCCGGGGCGCCATCCGCAAAGGCGATGCCGTGCGGGGCGCCGTCGTTGTTGATCCAGGTCACCCTCTGGCCCGTGGCGATCGCGAGATCCACAGGAGCGAAGGCGAAGTTGTCGATCGAGACCTTCGCCTGGGCGCTCGTCCCAGGACGATGCTGGACGGCCACCTTGCGGGGCGCGTTGCCCACGGGAATCGTCACGGCCGGGCCGCCCGCGAGGTCGACCACGGTGACGTCGTTCGAGCCTTCGTTGGTCACCATCACCTTCTTGTGATCCGGCAGGACGTCCACCCAGTGCGGCTGCTTGCCCACCGCGACGCTGCCGGAGGCGGCGCGTGTCGCCGGGTCGAACATCATGAGTTCTCCCGGCCCCTGCACCACCACCACGCCCGCGCTCGTGCCAGGGAAGTGATGCGCGACATGGGGCGAGACCCCGGTGGGAATCTGCGCCACCAGGCGGTTCGACGCGGGGTCGAAGACCTGCACCGCGCTCACGCCGGCCAGCGTTACGTAGAGCGCCTTGCCGTCGGCGCCGAATTCGAGGTCGCGCGGCGTCTTCTCGACGGGCACGCTGGCGGCCACCGCCCGGGTCGGGAGGTCGATCACCACCAGGGCAAAGTTGCCCGGCGCCTGCGAGGAAACGTAGGCCTGCTTGCCGTCCGAACGGATCGCGATGGTGTGCGGCTTGGGCACCGGCACCGTGGCCTGCACCGTGCGGGTGGCCGTGTCGACGAAGGCCACGCGGTCGTCGCCGTTCACGGCCACCAGCAGCCAGCGGCCGTCGGGCGTGATCGCCAAGCCCTGCGGCCCCTTGCCGACCTCGACGGTGGCCGTGACCTTGTCGCTCGCGGTGTCGATCACGCTGAGACTCGACGCGCTCGCGCCGCTCACGAAGACCTGGGCATCGTCGCGCGAGACGGCGATGCCGTCCGGCCCCGCGGCGACCGGCACCGTGGCGACCACGCGCGAGGCGGAGGTATCGATCACGCTGACCGTGTTGTCCTTGAAGTTCCCGACGTAGGCCTTCGGCCCCGCGGCCCAGGCCGGCGCCGCGAGGCACAGTGCCGTCAAGGTGGAAGCAAATATCGAATGCAGCTTCATGAGCAGACTCCCGGGTGGTTTGGAGAAGGAACAGAATTGCCATCACGCATGACGCGCCGGACGATCCGCCTATTCCCGATCCAACGAAAAAAGCGATTCGCGGAATAAAGGGGGCCGTCCGACCGTCATGCAGGGAAGGAATCCGTTGAACGACCGAACCCGTCGATTCGAGGCCGTCGCCTTGCCGCATCTGCCCGCCGCGTACAACCTCGCGCGCTGGCTGCTGCGCGACGACCGGCAGGCCGAGGACGCCGTACAGGAAGCCTGTCTGCGTGCCTTTCGCTTCCTCGACGACCTGCGCGGCGAGGACGCTCGCCCCTGGCTGCTGGGCATCGTGCGCAACGCCTGCTACGACTGGATGCGCCACCACAGGCACCTGGCGGACCAGGTGGAGTTCGACGAAGTGCGCGACAGCGGCGCCGTCGAGCCCGGCATCGGATCGAGCCCACCGGATGGCGGCGACCCCGCGGCGCTATGGGAACAACGCGCCCGTGGCCAGCGCATCGACGCGGCGATCGACGCGCTGGCACCGGCTTTTCGGGAGGTGATCGTCTTGCGTGAACTCGAAGACATGTCGTATGAGGACATCGCGCGCATCACCGGCATTCCCATCGGGACGGTGATGTCGCGCCTGTCGCGCGCCCGCGCCCTGTTGCGTGCCGCGTTGCGTGCGGAGGCGCCGCGCGGGCAGGCGGAAGGAAAACGTGATGCAGGCACCTGACGACGACGAGCTCGGTCTTCTGATCCGGCGCGAAGCCACGCGGCACGCGCCGCCGCCGGCATTGGCCGAGCGCATCCTCGCCGACCTGCGGAACGCCGATGTGCGCGAACCGGCTCGCCCGCCAAGACGCCCCCTGCCATGGCGTTGGCTACAGGCGATCGCGCTGTTCGGCGCGGGCGCAGCCACCGCCTGGGGCATCGCGCTGAGTCTGCTGGTGATGCCGGTGCAGGACCTCATGAGCGAGTCCGTCACCGACAGCCACGTTCGTTCATTGATGGGATCGCACCTCACCGACGTGCTGTCATCGGACAGGCATACGGTGAAGCCCTGGTTCGCCGGAAAACTCGACTTCTCGCCGCCTGTGGTCGACCTTGCCGCGGAGGGCCTGCCACTCGTCGGCGCACGGCTCGACTACATCGAGGGGCGGCCGGTCGCTGCGCTGGTCTACCAGGCAGGCCAGCACGTCATCAACCTGTTCGTGTGGCCGGCACCGACGGAGAAGGCGGCCGCGCCGCGAACGATGGCCAGGCGCGGCTACAACATCGTTCACTGGAATGAAGGCGGCATGCAGGCCTGGGCCGTGTCGGATCTGAATCCGGGGGAACTTCAGGCTTTCGCCACGCTGGCGCGCGAGCGGATGGCAGCGGCGGACACCGCGCCGCGCTGATCAGATCGCCACCAACTGCCGCACGCCCTGGGCTTCCATGTCCTTGCCGAGGCCGCGCGCGATGACTTCGCCGCGCTCCATCACCAGGTAGTCGTCGGCCAGTTCCTGCGCGAAGTCGTAGTACTGTTCGCACAGCACGATCGCCATGTCGCCGCGGTCGGCCAGCATGCGGATCACGCGGCCGATGTCCTTGATGATGCTGGGCTGGATGCCTTCGGTGGGCTCATCCAGGATCAGCAGCTTGGGTTTCGGCGCCAATGCGCGTGCGATCGCGAGTTGCTGCTGCTGGCCGCCGGACAGGTCGCCGCCGCGGCGGTTGAGCATCTGCTTGAGCACCGGGAACAGCTCGTAGAGCTCGGGCGGGATCGGCGTGCTGCCGGACTTGTAGGCGAGGCCCATGCGCAGGTTTTCCTCGACCGTGAGACGCGCGAAGATCTCGCGGCCTTGGGGCACGAAGCCCATGCCGGAGCGGGCTCTTTCATAGGGTGTCTTCTTCTGGATGGGTCCGCCGTCGAACTCGATGCTGCCGCTCTTGATGGGGACGAGGCCCATGAGGGACTTGAGCAAGGTCGTCTTGCCTACGCCGTTGCGGCCGAGCAGGACGGTGACCTTGCCTAGGCGGGCTTCGAAGCTGACGTCGCGGAGGATGTGAGAGCCGCCGTAATACTGGTGGATGTTTTTTACGCTGAGCATGGGTTGCCTTTGTTCCCTTTGTTGAGGGCGGGGGCCGGGTCTCGCCCCGGCGGGCGACTCACTTTCTTTTGCTTCGCCAAAAGAAAGTAAGCAAAGAAAAGGCGACCCTGCTGTGGGCGGGCCGTCGCTTCGCTCGGCCAGTTGAATACCGGCAGCCCGACGCAAATCAAGTACGCGCCATGGCGCGTACTTGTGGTTTTCGGTATTTGTATTGGGGTCCCCTCTGTGCGTGCCGAGGAGCGCAGCTTCAGGCGGAAAAAGGGCCGCGCGTGTTTGAGCGAAGCGAGTTTGCGCGGACCCCGCCTGAAGCGAGCACCGCAGGTTGCCCGTATCGAAGCGAAGGGACACGCACAGTGGGGTCGCCTTTCTTTTGCTTACTTTTCTTTGGCGAGACAAAGAAAAAGTCGCCCGCCGGGGCGAGTCCCGGCCACCAACCTCCCCCTCAACGAGACCGTTGCTACCGTCCAAGATAAACCTCGATCACCCGCTCATCAGCCTGCACCTCATCCAACGTGCCCTGCGCCAGCACAGACCCATCGCACAGCACCGTCACGATCTCCGAAATGGTCCGGATGAAGCTCATGTCGTGTTCCACCACCATCAGCGAGTGCTTCCCCTTCAAGGTCAGGAACAGTTCGGCCGTCCGTGCCGTCTCTTCATCGGTCATGCCCGCCACGGGCTCGTCGAGCAGCAGCAACTTCGGGTCCTGCATCAGCAGCATCCCGATCTCCAGCCACTGCTTCTGCCCGTGGCTGAGATTGCCCGCCAGCCGAAGCACGCTGCCTTCGAGATGGATCGTATGCAGCACCTCGGCCAGGCGATCGCACTGCGCCGAATCGAGCTTGAAGAGCATCGACGCCTTCACGCCCTTGTCGGTCTTGAGCGCCAGTTCGAGATTCTCGAACACGGTGAGATGCTCGAACACCGTCGGCTTCTGGAACTTGCGCCCGATGCCGAGTTGGGCGATCTCGGCTTCCTTGTGGCGCAGGAGGTCGATGGTGCTGCCGAAAAACACGGTGCCTTCGTCGGGGCGCGTCTTGCCGGTGATGATGTCCATCATCGTGGTCTTGCCCGCACCGTTGGGGCCGATGATGCAGCGCAGTTCGCCGGGGGCGATGTCGAGCGACAGCTTGTTGATGGCCTTGAAGCCGTCGAAGCTCACGCTCACGTCCTCGAGGTAGAGGATCCGGCCGTGTGTCGTGTCGACTTCGCCGGCCGTCATGGGGCGGCCATAGCCCGCGGCACGACCGCCCGATTCGGTCTGCAGCGCATGGTCGAAGGCAATGTGCCTGGCGACGCGCTCGGCGCCGGCTTCCATCAGGTCGGGGGTCATGCGCGTGCTCCTTTCGGTTCGACCGCCAGCGGCGGTGTCAACGCGGCGGGTTCGACGCCCTGCTCCGCGGCCATGGAGCGCTGCGCTTCGCGGCGGCCCTCGGCGGGCGCCTTTTCCCTCGTTGCCCATTTCTTCACCAACCCGACGATCCCGTTCGGCAGGAACAGCGTGACCGCAATGAACAGTGCGCCCAGGAAGTAGAGCCAGTATTCGGGGTAGGCCACCGTGAGCCAGCTCTTCGCGCCATTGACGATGAAGGCGCCGATGATCGGCCCGATCAGCGTCGCGCGACCGCCGACCGCGGCCCAGATCGCGATCTCGATCGAGTTGGCCGCGCTCATCTCGCCCGGGTTGATGATGCCGACCTGCGGCACATAGAGCGCGCCGGCCACGCCGCACATGATGGCCGATATCACCCAGATCGTGAGCTTGTAGCCCAGCGGGTTGTAGCCCGAGAACATCACGCGCGATTCGGCGTCGCGGATGGCCTGCAGCACGCGGCCGAACTTGCTGCCGATGAGCCACTTCGAGAACAGGAAGAAGCCGAGCAGCGTGAGGCCTGTGAGCACGAAGAGCGTCATCCGCATCTCCTGCGTTGCCACGGGAATACCCAGGATGCGCTTGAAGTCGGTGAACCCGTTGTTGCCGCCGAAGCCCGTCTCGTTGCGGAAGAAGAGCAGCATCGCCGCGAAGGTCATCGCCTGCGTGATGATCGAGAAATACACCCCCTTGATGCGCGAGCGGAATGCGAAGAAGCCGAACACGAAGGCGATCACACCCGGCACCGCGACGATCAGGATGAGCGTGGCGATGAAGCTGTCGCTCAGGCTCCAGTGCCAGGGCAGCGTCTTCCAGTCGAGGAACACCATGAAGTCGGGCAGGTCGCTCTTGTAGTTGCCGTCGCGGCCGATCTGGCGCATGAGGTACATGCCCATCATGTAGCCGCCCAGCGCGAAGAAGAGGCCGTGGCCCAGCGAGAGAATGCCGGTGTAGCCCCAGATCAGGTCCATGGCGAGTGCGCAGATTGCGTAGCACATGATCTTGCCGATCAGCGCGACCGCGTAGTCGCTCATGTGCAGCGCGCTCTCCGTGGGCACCACCATGTTGAGCACCGGCGCCAGTGCGCACACGACGATCAGCACGACGAAGAAGACGGTCCAGCCCTTGCCGCTGAGCAGCGGGCCTTTGGAAGGAAGTGCGACCTTGGTCATGCCTCTGCGCTCCGGCCTTTCATTGCGAAGATGCCCTGCGGACGCTTCTGGATGAAGATGATGATGAAGACCAGCACCGCGATCTTCGCGAGCACCGCGCCGGCCCAGCCTTCGATGAACTTGTTCAGGATGCCCAGGCCCATGGCCGCGTACACCGTGCCGGCGAGCTGGCCGACGCCGCCCATCACGACCACCATGAAGGAGTCGACGATGTAGCTCTGCCCGAGGTCAGGCCCGACATTGCCGATCTGCGAGAGCGCGCAACCGGCAAGCCCTGCGATGCCGGAGCCGAGCGCGAACGCATAGGTATCGATGCGCGCGGTGTTGACGCCCATGCAGGACGCGATCGGCCGGTTCTGCGTAACGCCGCGCACGAAGAGCCCGAGCCGCGTGCGGCCGATCAGCCAGCCCATCGCGAGCAGCACCAGCCCCGCGAAGATGATGATGCAGATGCGGTTCCACGGCAGCGTCACGTTGCTCAGCATGGTGAAGCCCCCGCTCATCCACGCCGGGTTCTCCACGCCGACGTTTTGCGCGCCGAAGATCGATCGCACCAGTTGCTGCAACATGAGGCTGATGCCCCAGGTGGCAAGCAGCGTTTCGAGCGGACGGCCGTAGAGAAAGCGGATCACCCCGCGTTCGAGCACCGCGCCGACCAGGGCCGAGGCCAGGAAGGCCACCGGAATCGCCGCGACCAGGTACCACCCGAAGGCCGACTCCGGAAAGTAGCGCTGGAAGATCCCCTGCATCACATAGGTCGCATAGGCGCCGATCATCATCAGCTCGCCGTGCGCCATGTTGATCACGCCCATGAGCCCGTAGGTGATCGCCAGGCCCAGGGCGGCAAGAAGCAGCACCGAGCCGAGGCTGATGCCGCTGAAGATCGCGTTGATGCGGTCACCCCAGACCAACGAGCCGTCGATGCTGCTGATCGACGAGACGATCGCCGCCTTGACGTCTGCTTCGGTCTCGTCGGCAAGGCGCTGGTTGAGCAGCAGCTTTGTCTCGGGGCTGCGGCTCTCGCCCAGTTCCTTGGCCGCGACCAGGCGCTTGCCCTTGTCCGTACTGCTCAGCATGCTGGCGGCGCGCACCAGTTCGAGCTGCGCCTTGATCTTCGGATTGGTCTCGGCGGCCAGCGCCTTCTCGACCAGCGGCAGCCGCGACTCGTCCGGCTCCTTGAACAATGCCAGCGCCGCCTCGGAGCGCGTCGCGTCGTCCTTGCTCGTGAGCTTGAGCGCCGCCTGCGCCGCATCGAGCGCGCCCCGCATCATGTTGTTGTTGACCACGTCCTGCGCGTCGTCGGGCAGCTTCTGCTCCGCGCCGGAGACCGGGTCGAATGCCTTGTCATCCTTGATGACAAAGACCTTGTCCTCGGTGAACTTCACCGCATCATCCGACATCGCCTGGATGAACGCCGCCGTCTTCTCGTCAGCCGTCGCAACGGCCTTGTTGAGCGCCGCAATACGCTCCTCCGACTCGCCAGAAGCGATAGCCTTCGCTTCCTCAGTGGTCAGTGCATGGGCAGAAACACCCATCAGCAACATGACCGCAACCGCTGATAAACAGATAAGGCGCATAAAACCAATCACCCACGTTCCAGATTCCAGAAACACCGCGGGCCGGCTCGGCCGGCCCGCTGGTGTTGCCCCCTGAAAGGGGGTGCCCGAGCCACACGAAGTGGGCGAGGCTGGGGGTTAGAGAGATTTCCCGGCAGGTTGGTCAGGCTTCTTGTCGTTGCCCTCGATGTACGGGCTCCACGGCTTGGCCTTGACCGGGCCCGGCGTCTTCCACACCACGTTGAACTGGCCGTCGGCCTTGATCTCGCCGATGAACACGCTCTTGTGCAGGTGGTGGTTCT
This sequence comes from Variovorax sp. P5_A3, assembly GCF_056400665.1. NCBI lineage: Bacteria > Pseudomonadati > Pseudomonadota > Betaproteobacteria > Burkholderiales > Comamonadaceae > Variovorax > Variovorax sp. P5_A3. Next base: position 127,683 of record NZ_JBFUKW010000004.1, read on the forward strand.
TCTCGTCCATCTTCGAGACGATGCCCGACGGTGCGTTGAAGGTCTGGCCGGCCATCGCGGCGATCACCTTGTCGGTGTCCGTGCTCTTCGCCTTCTCGACCGCCTGCTTCCACATGTGGATGCCGATCCAGGTGGCTTCCATCGGGTCGTTGGTCAGCGGCTTGTCCTTGTGGCCGGCGATGTTCTTCGCCTTGGCGTAGTCGCTCCACTGCTTGATGAACGCCGTGTTGGTCGGGTTCTTGATGCTCATGAAGTAGTTCCACGCGGCCAGGTGGCCGACCAGCGGCTTGGTGTCCACGCCGCGCAGCTCTTCCTCACCCACCGAGAAGGCCACCACGGGCACGTCCTTGGCCTTCAGGCCGGCATTGCCGAGTTCCTTGTAGAAGGGCACGTTGGAGTCGCCGTTGATAGTCGAGACCACTGCCGTCTTGCCACCGGCCGAGAACTTCTTGATGTCGGCGACGATGGTCTGGTAGTCGCTGTGGCCGAAGGGCGTGTACTTCTCGTCGATGTCCTTGTCGGCCACGCCCTTGCTCTTCAGGTAGGCGCGCAGGATCTTGTTGGTGGTGCGCGGATAGACGTAGTCCGTGCCCAGCAGCACCCAGCGCTTGGCGCCGCCGCCTTCCTTGCTCATCAGGTAGTCCACCGCGGGGATGGCCTGCTGGTTGGGCGCAGCGCCGGTGTAGAACACGTTCTTGCTGAGTTCTTCACCCTCGTACTGCACGGGGTAGAACAGCAGGCCGTTCATTTCCTCGACCACCGGCAGCACCGACTTGCGCGACACCGAGGTCCAGCAGCCGAAGATCACGGCGACCTTGTCCTGGCCGAGCAACTGCTTGGTCTTCTCGGCGAAGAGAGGCCAGTTGGAAGCCGGGTCGACCACCACGGGCTCGAGCTTCTTGCCGAGCACGCCGCCCTTGGCGTTGATGTCGTCAATCGCCATGAGCACCGTGTCCTTCAACACGGTCTCCGAGATCGCCATCGTGCCGGACAGGGAGTGCAGCACGCCGACCTTGATGGTGTCCTGCGCGAACGCGGGTGCCGCGGACAGGCTCGCCAGGGCGACGGCGGCGGTAAGCGCCTTGAGAGTGAAACGACGTTGCATGATGGGACCTTCTCCTGTTTGTGAACGATGGAGAGGAGTCTGCGGAAGAGGTCATGGAGCTGAAATACGCCGGGTGGCGTACGAGCCGCGAGCGCAGGAAAGCGCTAGGGGTAGCGCTGCTCCAGATTTTTTTTCAAGACAATGAACAAGCTCTTCGCCCGCGCCGTGCATTCGGCGACCATGTCGGACGTCACCACATCGCCCGTGTAGTCGTTGGAGTTGCGCTTTCTTCGCAACGCATCGAGCACGATCCACGTCTCATTGGCGACCCCGAGGGTGAGCGGCAGCGATTGGATGAGCGTGACATGATGTCCGGGCTCGCTGGTGGAGGGTCGGTAGCCGGAATCCAGCATCGCGGCCAGCGCACACTGCATCACCGCCTTGTACGCGGCGTCGAACCGAGTCTCGTCGCTGATTGAGATCACCGCTGCATCGGCAATATTCCGCTCGATCGCAATCAGCAGTTGCCTGATCTCAAGCGCCGTGGCCACGTGCTCCTTGAGCTTTCCGATGCTCAACAAGTTCTGCAAAGTCATTCTCATCCCCCTTTAGCCAAATCTTGGGGCTTTCAGCCACGTTGGCTGCAAAGCCTTGCCCTTCCTTCAACTTCTTCGCGAAGTCTGCGATGCTCATGGGCGTGGGATTGACCTCTCGACCCAGGATCGATTGGGCCTCGACCAGGGCAATCGCAATGTCGGCGAAACCTGCACTCCCGAGAACCATGACATCGACGTCGCTGCGCGCGGTTTCCTTTCCCGACGCTATCGAGCCATAGACGAAGGCCAGGGAAATTTCTTCGCCGAGGGGCGACAGCGCGCGGCGCAGCACGTCGGCAACGCCAAGCGTCTTGCGCAGGAATCCGGCCAGTTCATGGAAGACGGGACTTTGGACGTTGGCCTGGTAGTGCACCTGCCGTCCGCTTTCGGTTCGCAACAGGAGGCCGGCTTCGGTCAGTCCTCGCAGTTCGCGATGGAGGGAACCCGGCGATGCGCCGGTGGCGCGCGCCAACTCGCGAACATGCAATGCCTGCTCCGGATGGAGGAACAACGTCGCAAGCACGCGTGCACGCGCCTGACCCATCAAATATTCGGCAATACCTGTCATGTTCTCAGAATTGCTTCAATTGTAGCCAATTTGAGAACATGAATTGGGAGGATTGGTGGCTACCCGAAAAACGCTCTCGCATAGTTGATCGGCGCATGGTCCGCCAGTTCGCGCAGCAGCACCGCCCCTGGCTTCCACGCATGCTCGGTCGCATAGCGGGCGCGCCCCTGGATGCGATCGGCTTCGACCATGGGCGGCGCCGGATCATCGACGCAAATCCCATCGAGGCAGGTGATGTAGGTCACCGCGCCGGCATGCGCGTAGAACGAAAGCGCCGGCGGCAGTTGCGTCACCACGTCACAGCCATCGACCAGTCGCACGATGTTCGTTTCGGCCAAAGCCGCCACGAAATCTGCATCGCCCACTCGGGGCGATCCGAGCGTGATGAGCAGGTCCGGCCGCAGCACGGTGGCGGTCAATGTCGCGAGAGCCGCGCCCAGGCTGTGGCCGGCGAGGATCAGCCGTCTGCGCTGGATGCCGACCCCCGCCAGCCATTCGTGCAACTGGGGCACGACGGCGCGTGCAGCCGTCGCGAAGCCGGCATGCGCGCGACCGCCGCTTTCGCTCCAGGGCGACTGCTGGGCCTGGAGATTGGTCGCAAGGTGACGGATCTCGTCGGGTTGCGTTCCCCTGAAGGCGATCAACGCACTGTGGTCGCCCGCATGCACGGTGCCGAACGCAAAGATGGCGCCGTCAACGAACAGCGTGGGCGGGCCGAAGCCGGCGTTGGCCAGCGCGACCGTCAGCCGCCATTTCTCCGCCTCGGAAACCTCGGCGCGGTAGTACGCCAGTCGGGACGTCTCGATGGCCCATTGGATGGGCGTGTGGTTGCGGCCCTGCTCGAACAGCGTCTCGTGCCGCTCGGGCGAATACAGCGCGGTTCGGCTGGCGTCGTAGGAGAGGATGGGCATGGACTGGCGCCTCGCAGGTCCGCCCTAGTGCTGCGCCTCGGCCAGCCGGAATTGCCGCGCTGCGAACGACCACACGATCTTGGTCGCGTCCGGGCCCGCTGCATCGGTGAACAGCATGCTGGCCACGCCGCCGCTCCAGGCATGGCCGAGGCCGGCGATCTCGCACAGCGTGACCACGGTGCTGCCCCGGCGGGTGTAGTCGGTGATGCGCATGGGATGACGCTTGCCGCGCTGCCGTATCCGGGGCTCTCCGGGCCGCGCGCCAGTGGCCATGGCCCAGACCTCGGCGGTGCTGCCGGCATTGCTGGCCGAGACGACGGTATCGGCGTCGCCATGAAGGATGAGCAGCGGCGGCAGTGTCGTGAACGCCGCCGCTGCGCCCATGGCCTTGCCGACCGCCGTCGCCGGCATGAGCGGCACGTGCTGCCCACGCATGGCACCGAGCGCCGTGGCCGGCGACTTGGCGGCGCCCGGCGCCACGCCCGAGTGCATGGCCAGCGCCTTGAAGCGCTGCGGATAGCGCGTGGCCAGCAGGGCCGCCATGCTGGCGCCGGCCGAGAGACCGGCGATCGCGACCCGTTCGCGGTCCACGGGATAGAGCGCCTGCGCCTGGTCGATGGCCACCATCAGTGTCGCGGCTTCGGCGTCGGCCTTCCCCGAGCGGCGGTCGTACCAGTTCCAGCACCCTTGCGCGTTGGCGAGGCGGTCCTGCTCGGGATAGAGCACCAGGAAACGCTCGCGCGCCGCAAGACGGTTCATGCGGGTGCTGACGGCGAAGTCCCGGCCGGTCTGGCCGCAGCCGTGGAGCATGACCATCAGCGGCAGCTTCTCGCCAAGCTGGAGATGCAGGTCCGGCGGACGGTACAGGTGGTAGCGCCGTGCGCCGGCCGGGCCGAGCGCCACGCCGGGCAGCCAGTCGCCCTTTCCGGGCGGCGGCTTGAGTTGCTTGGCCGCCGCGCGCCGAACCTGGTTGGCGATGCGCTTGCTGCTGCTCAGCGTGGCCTTCGTGAGCGCCTTGAGGTTGCGCTGGTAGGCACGCGTGAGCGGGGAAATGAGACGTCGGGGCATCGAGGAGCGCAGGGGTCGGTCGACGCACGGTAGCAGCTTCGACCGCAGCTTTCCACCCGGTCGAACGGCCGGGCCGAGCCAGGCACCGGCTCCCGGATCAGTACACCTCGGGCACGTACATCTCGGCGGGAACCGGGTGACGCAGGTAATCCGCGTTGCGAACACGCGCGGGAAGCGTGATCGGCGCGTGTTCGATCTCGTGATAGGGCATCTGTTCCAGGAGGTGGGTGATGCAGTTCAGGCGCGCCTTCTTCTTGTCGACGGCCTGCACGACCCACCATGGCGCCTCCGGGATGTGGGTCCGATCGAGCATGGTCTCCTTCGCCTTGGTGTATTCCTCCCAGCGGCGACGGGATTCCAGGTCCATCGGACTCAGCTTCCACTGCTTGAGGGGGTCGTGGATGCGGCCCAGGAAGCGCATATGCTGCTCTTCGTCGGTGATGGAGAACCAGTACTTGATGAGCTTGATGCCCGAGCGAACCAGCATCCGCTCGAAGTCCGGCACAGTCCTGAAGAATTCCTCGTATTCATCGTCCGTGCAGAAGCCCATCACGCGCTCCACGCCGGCACGGTTGTACCAGCTGCGGTCGAACAGCACCATCTCGCCCGCCGCGGGCAAGTGCGCCACATAGCGCTGGAAGTACCACTGGGTTCGTTCACGGTCGTTGGGCGCCGGCAGCGCGGCCACCCGGGCCACGCGCGGGTTCAGCCGCTGGGTGATGCGCTTGATCACGCCGCCCTTGCCCGCCGCATCGCGTCCCTCGAACAGGATCACGACCTTCTGCTTGCTGTTCTGCACCCAGTCCTGCAGCTTGACCAGTTCGCCCTGCAGGCGAAACAGCTCCTTGAAATAGGCCTGTCGCCCGGCTTTGTCGGCGATCTTTCCCGACTCGAGTTCCTCGAGGTTGCGATCCTCGAGTTCGAGTTCGATCTCCTCGTCATAACTGTCGACCAGATCGCGCGCGATGCGCTCCATCAGGTCGTCGTGGTCGCCGAAGGTGCTGGGCAGCGTCATGGTCGTTCTCTGAGGGCAGGGAAAATCGCATCCTGCGGCCCCCGCGTGACCGTTCTGTGACAAAAAGTGCGCCGATCGGGTGTCGTCACATGGCTGACATACGCCAGAGACAGCATGAGGCGACTCATCACAACGCCTCCAAACACCATGAGTTCGATCGCCAGCGCCTCCCCGCTAGGGACCCATTCCGCACCATCCGGCAGGCCGCAACTCGACGGGAAGGTAGGGCCGGTCACCCTGATCGTCTTCGTCGGCCTGCTGGCCGCGGGCCTGCTCTATACCGCATGGAGCCTGGTCCAGGACGTGAGCGCTGCGCATGCACCCGTGACGACCTATGTGCCATTCATCCTGCTCGGCGTGGCGTTGCTCATCGCCCTGGGCTTTGAATTCGTCAACGGCTTCCACGACACCGCCAACGCGGTTGCCACGGTGATCTACACCCATTCGCTGCCGCCCAACTTCGCGGTGGTGTGGTCGGGGTTCTTCAACTTCCTCGGCGTGCTGGTGTCGAGCGGCGCCGTTGCATTCGGCATCATCTCCCTGCTGCCGGTCGAACTGATCCTGCAGGTCGGCTCGGGCGCAGGTTTCGCGATGGTCTTCGCGCTGCTGATCGCCGCCATCCTGTGGAACCTCGGCACCTGGTGGCTGGGGCTTCCGGCATCTTCGTCGCACACGCTGATCGGATCGATCATCGGGGTCGGCATCGCCAACGCGCTGATGCACGGGCGAGACGGGACCAGTGGCGTGGACTGGTCACAGGCGACCAAGGTGGGCTATTCGTTGCTGCTGTCGCCGCTGATCGGCTTCGTCTGCGCGGCGCTGCTGCTGCTCGCGCTGCGCGCCCTGGTCAAGAACAAGGCGCTGTACGAGGAACCCAAGGGCAACAAGCCGCCGCCGTTCTGGATCCGGGGCCTGTTGGTCCTCACCTGCACCGGGGTGTCCTTTGCCCACGGCTCGAACGACGGCCAGAAAGGCATGGGCCTGATCATGCTGATCCTGGTCGGCACGGTGCCGATGGCCTACGCGTTGAACCGTTCCATGCCGGCCGACCAGACGGTTCAGTTCGTCGCCGTGGCCGAAGTCGCTCAGAATGCACTGATCCGCAGCCTCCCGGCACCGGTTGCGGCCCCGCAGCAGGAGAAAGCGCGCGACACCGTTTCGAGCTTCGTGCGTACGCGCGAATTCAATGCGAATGTCGTTCCCGCCGTCGCGGCGCTCGCGGGCAGCATCGGCACCCAGGTCAAGGAGCATGGCTCGCTCGCCGGGGTCCCGGCCGACGCCGTGTCCAACGTGCGCAACGACATGTACCTTGCCTCCGAGGCCATTCGCCTGCTTGACAAGAGCAACGCCGCGAAGCTGGACGAGGATGCCCAAGCCAAGGTCAATACCTTCCGCAAGGAGATCGACGATGCGACCAAGTTCATCCCGTTGTGGGTCAAGGTGGTGGTGGCGATTGCGCTGGGGCTCGGCACGATGGTCGGCTGGAAGCGCATCGTCATCACGGTCGGCGAAAAAATCGGGAAGACGCACCTGACTTACGCGCAAGGCGCTTCCGCCGAACTGGTCGCGATGGTGACCATCGGCGCGGCGGACATGTACGGGCTGCCGGTATCGACCACGCACGTCCTGTCGTCTGGCGTGGCCGGCACCATGGCAGCGAATCGGTCGGGGCTCCAGTGGAGCACGCTGCGCAACCTGGCACTCGCCTGGGTGCTCACGATGCCGGCCGCGATCGTCCTGTCGGGCTCGCTCTACTGGCTTTTCAGCCACGTGCTCTGACGTATCGCCACCTTGCCAGTTCTCGAGGAAAGGGCCGTCGGCACCTACGGCAGCGATGAAGCAGGGCTGATCTGCGGCTACCTGTTCGATGCCACCTCGCCCGAGGCGGCGCGGTCCGTCGATTCGTCGCAGGCCGCCGAATGGCTCGCCCGACACGGCAGCACGAGCCAGGAGGCCGGCGGCGCCTACATGTGGCTCCACTTCAATCTCAGCCATGCACAGGCGGAGCGCTGGCTGGAGCGCCATGCGGGGCTTTCGGACCTCTTCTTCGAGACGCTCAGGGAAGGCCTCCACTCGACCCGAATCGAACGCGCGGACGACCTGCTGATCGCCGTCATCAACGACGTGCACTTCGACTTCGGCTTCGAGCCCTCCGACATCTCGACCCTGTGGATCAGTGTCGGCCCGCGTCTCGTGGTGACGGCGCGCACGCAGCCGCTGCGGTCGGTCGACGCGCTGCGCACCGCCGTGAAGGCCGGCGACGCGCCGCGCTCCAGCACCGAACTGCTGGAGCACCTCCTGCGGGTCCAGGCCGACGTGCTGGTGAACATCGTGCGCGGCGTGACCACGCGCATCGACAAGATCGAGGACGAACTGCTCGCTGGCCGCCTCGACCACAAGCGGGCGCGGCTCGGGGTACTGCGGCGGGTGCTGGTGCGGCTGCAGCGTCTCCTGGCGCCGGAGCCGGCCGCCCTCTTCCGCTTGCTGCAGAACCCGCCCGCATGGATGGCGGAACCCGATGCGCAGCAGCTGCGCGGCTCGACCGAGGAGTTCTCCGTGGTGCTGCGCGACATGAGCGCGCTGCAGGAACGCATCAAGCTCCTGCAGGAAGAGATCGCCGACAACGTGAACGAGGACAACAACCGCAGCCTGTTCGTGCTGACCGTGGTGACGGTGCTGGCACTGCCCATCAACATCCTCGCCGGACTGTTCGGCATGAACGTTGGCGGCATACCGCTGGCCGAGCACAAGCACGGGTTCTGGATCGTCGTGGCCATCGTGGCAAGCTTCACTGCCGTGGCGGCCTGGGTAGCGTTTCGCAAGAAGCGTTGAGGCCGCCATCGCGGCATCCGCAGCGCGGACGCCACGCGCTCGCTATTCATTTGATAGCACCTGACACAGACGCCATGCGCCCTGCAGGCAATCTCGAGAAAGAATAAGATCGAGGCGTGTCTTCCATCCTCAACGCCGACCTCCATTGCCACTCCGTGGTTTCGGATGGCACCCTGACGCCCGAGGCGCTTGCGGCCCGCGCTGCTGCCAACGGCGTCGAACTCTGGGCCCTGACCGATCACGACGAAATCGGCGGACAGCACCGCGCAGCCGCAGCGGCCCGCGAGCAGGGCATGAAATACCTCACCGGCACCGAAATCTCGGTGACTTTCGCGGGCGAAACCGTGCACATCGTGGGCCTGGGTTTCGACCCTGACGACGCGGCCATCAGCGAAGGCCTCTACGACACGCGCGGTGGCCGCGGCAAGCGCGCCCAGGAGATGTCCGAGGGGCTGGCCAAGGTGGGCATCCACGGCGCCTACGAAGGCGCGCTCAAGTTCGTGGGCAACCCCGAACTCATCTCGCGCACCCATTTCGCCCGCTTCCTGGTGGAAACGGGCCATTGCCGCGACACCTCCGAGGTGTTCCGCAAGTTCCTCACCGAAGGCAAGCCCGGCTACGTGCCGCACCGCTGGGCCACGCTGAAGGACGCGGTGCAGTGGATCACCGCGGCCGGCGGTCTGGCCGTGATCGCGCATCCGGGCCGCTACAAGTTCACGGCCAATGAGGAGTACGCGTTGTTTGTCGAGTTCAAGGCGCACGGCGGCAAGGCGATCGAGGTCGTGACCGGCAGCCATACGCCGGCCGAATACGTCGAATATGCCGACAAGGCGCTTGAATTCGGCTTTGCCGCCTCGCGCGGCAGCGATTTCCACAGCCCCGACGAAAGCCATTGCGACCTCGGCAAGCTGCCCTGGCTCCCAGGCAAGCTCACCCCCGTGTGGGAACTGCTGGAGCACCGCATCCAGTGACAGCGTTGGACAGCGGCATGGCCGCCGCGAGAAAGAGCACGCGCGATCTGGAATCGGAGCGCATCCTCGCCGGCATCGGGCTTGTACTGCTTGCCGTCGCGTGCTTTGCCACACTCGATACTGCCACCAAGCTCTCGACCGCCGCCGTGCCGATCCTGATGGGCGTTTGGGTGCGCTACGCCTTCCAGGCCGTCGCGACGACGCTCGTCCTGCTGCCGAAGTACGGCCCCCGGCTGCTGAGCACGCAACACCCCAAGTACCAGTTGCTGCGCGGCGCCCTGCTGCTCGCATCGAGCACGCTGGCCTTCCTGAGCCTGCGCTACATGCCACTGGCGGAGTTCACCTCGATCGTGCTGATCGCGCCGCTGGTCATCACGCTGCTGGCTGCGACCGCGCTCAAGGAACAGGTCTCCCCTTTGCGATGGGCGCTCGTGGCGGGCGGATTCGCGGGCACGCTCGTGATCCTGCGGCCGGGCGGCGAGGCGTTCAGCTGGGCCATGCTGCTGCCGATCGGACTGGTGCTCACCAACGCCTGGTTCCAAGTGCTGACCAGCAAGCTGGCGCGCACGGAAAACCCGCTCACCATGCACTTCTACACCGGCTGGGTGGGCACGCTCCTCGCATCGATCGCGGTGCCCTTCGTGTGGACGGCCCTGCCTTCGTGGCACTGGTGGGCGCTGCTGTGCCTCATGGGCTTCATGGGAACGGTGGGGCACTTCATCCTGATCCTCGCCTACCAGCGGGCTCCGGCCTCGACGCTCACGCCCTACCTCTACGCCCAGATCGCCTTCGCGATGCTGGGCGGCTGGCTCATCTTCTCGCAAGTGCCGGACGCGATATCGCTGACCGGCATGGCGCTGATCGCCATCTGCGGGGCCGCCGGCGCATGGCTCACGGTGCGCGAGCGTCGCGTGCCGATCGAGCCGGCCGAATCCTGAACCCCCGATACTGTGCATCCCCCGACCCAATGACGCCATGGCCCAGTTCTTCGAAGTCCACCCCGACAATCCGCAACCGCGCCTGCTGAAGCAGGCCGTGTCCCTGCTCGCGCGGGGCGAGATCGTCGCGGTGCCGACCGATTCGAGCTACGCCCTGGCCTGCCATCTCGACGACAAGGACGCGGTCGATCAACTGCGCCGCATCCGGCAGGTCGACGAGAAGCACCATCTCACGCTGATCTGCCGCGACCTGAGCGAGCTTTCCAACTATGCGCGGGTCGACAACAAGCAATACCGGCTCTTGAAGGCGGCCACGCCCGGCCCCTACACCTTCCTGCTCGAAGCCACCAAGGAAGTGCCGCGGCGCGTGAGCCATCCCCAGCGCAAGACCATCGGCCTGCGCGTGCCCGACCACAAGGTACTGTGCGAACTGCTCACGCTGCACGGCGAACCGCTGTTGGCGACCACGCTCATCCCGCCCGGCGAGACCGAGGCCCTGAACGACGCCACAGAGATCCGCGAGCGCTTCGAGAAGCAGATCGGCGCCGTGATCGACTCCGGCGCCTGCCCCTCGGAGCCGACCACCGTGGTGGACCTCACGCCGATGGGAACGGGCGGCGATCCCGTGCTGGTGCGCCTGGGCCGGGGACCGCTCGCGGTGCTCGGTCTCTGAGTCCCGCGAGGACAGGCAAGCGTCTGAGACAATCCGGTGGTGGATTTCTCAAACCTCATCCAAACCGTCCTCATCTATGCACTGCCCGTGATCTTCGCGATCACGGTGCACGAAGCCGCACACGGCTACGTGGCCCGCTACCTGGGAGACAACACCGCCTACGTGCTGGGCCGCGTCACGCTCAATCCCGTGAAGCACATCGATCCGATCGGCACCATCCTGATGCCGCTGATGCTGTATTTCGCGACCTCCGGCGCCTTCCTGTTCGGTTATGCCAAGCCGGTGCCCGTCAATTTCGGGCACCTGCGCAATCCGAAGCGCGACATGATCTGGGTGGCATTGGCCGGACCTGCCTCGAATTTCATCCAGGCGATCATCTGGGCCCTGTTCTTCTACGGGCTCGTCGGCGCGGGCATCCATGAACCTTTCTTCATCAAGATGGCGCAGGGCGGCGTGCTCGTGAACCTCGTGATGTGGGCCTTCAACCTGTTTCCGCTGCCACCGCTCGACGGCGGCCGCGTGCTCGCCGGCCTGCTGCCACGCGGCGGCGCGCAAAACTTCCTGGCGCGCATCGAGCCGTACGGCTTCTTCATCGTGATGGGCCTGGTCCTTGCAGGCGTCGTCAGCACCTACTGGCTGCGGCCGTTGATGGGCTTCGGCTACGGCGCCATCGACCTGCTGCTCACGCCCATTGCCGCTCTGATCCGCTGAATCTTCTCCCATGGCCACGTCTTCTCCCGACATCGTTCGCTTCCTCACAGGTATCACCACCAGCGGGACGCCGCACCTCGGCAACTATGTCGGCTCCGTGCGGCATTCCGTGCGCTTCAGCCGCCGGGCCGATGTGCAGAGCTTTTATTTCCTGGCGGACTATCACGCCCTCATCAAGGTCGACGAACCCGCACGCATCCAGCGCTCGACGCTGGAGATCGCGGCCACGTGGCTGGCTTGCGGGCTGGACCCCGAGCGCGTCACCTTCTACCGGCAGTCCGACATTCCCGAGATCCCGGAGTTGACCTGGTTCCTGACGTGCGTCACGGGCAAGGGGCTTCTGAACCGCGCCCATGCCTACAAGGCTTCGGTCGACAAGAACGTTGCCAAGGGCGACGATCCCGATGCCGACGTGAGCGCGGGCCTCTTCATGTACCCGGTGCTGATGGGCGCGGACATCCTGATGTTCAACGCGCACAAGGTTCCGGTGGGCCGCGACCAGGTCCAGCACATCGAGATGGCGCGCGACATGGCGCAGCACTTCAACCATCTCTACGGCGAGCACTTCACGCTGCCTGAAGCCGAGATCGACGATGCCGTGGCGACGCTGCCCGGCCTCGACGGCCGCAAGATGAGCAAGAGCTACGACAACACGATCCCGCTGTTCACGCCGCGCGCCCAATTGCAGAAGCTGATCGCCGGCATCGTGACCGACTCGCGTGCACCCGGCGAGCCCAAGGACACCGAAGGCTCGGCGCTGTTCCAGATCTACCAGGCCTTCGCGGACAGCGAGGAAGCGGAGACCTTGCGGAAGGCCTTTGCCGACGGCATCGGCTGGGGCGATGCCAAGCAAATCCTGTTCGAGCGCATCGACCGCGAAGTCGCCCCGATGCGCAAGCACTACGAGGCCCTCATGAACGACCCGGCGCAGATCGAGAAGATCCTGCGCACCGGGGCCGACAAGGCGCGCGAGATTTCGCGCCCGTTCATGGCCGAGTTGCGCCAGGCGGTCGGCCTTCGCAACCTGGCGAGCCAGGACAGGACAGCGAAGCAGAAGGCGGCCAAGGTTGCACGCCCGAGCTTCAAGCAGTACCGCGAAAGCGACGGGCTCTTCTATTTCAAGCTGCTCGACGCGAGCGGCGTTCAACTGGTACAAAGCCGGGGGTTCGCGTCGCCGCAGGAAGCAGGTCGTGCGATCGGCATGTTGCGGGAACAGCGCGGGGCCGCACTTGCCCTACTCGCCGCGCAGCTCGAGCCCGTCGACAATGAGGCAACAAGTGCGGCATCTGCCGCATTGGAGGCGCTGGCTGCCGACGCAGCAAGCGAAAACTGATTGATGTGACGGCCAACACGCGGCGATGGGCAATCCCCGACCTGCGGACACAGTGAGTAAACCATGAGTATCTATGTCATCGACGACCACCCCCTGATGCGCGACGCCATCGTGATGGTGCTGCGGCGCCTGCGTCCGGCCGAGAACATCGTCGAGCTCGAGCGGCTGGACAAGTTGTCCGCCGCGGTCAAGCAGCACGGTGCGCCGGGCCTTTTCTGCCTGGACCTGAAGCTGCCTGACACCACGGGCGTTTCCGGTGTGGTCGAAGTGAAACGCGCCTACCCGGACGTCCCGATCGCGGTCTATTCCGCCTCACCGTCGGCCGACATGGAGGAAGCCTGCATCGAGGCTGGTGCCGACACCTACATCGAGAAGTCGGCCAGCTCGGCCGAACTCACCGCGGCACTGCGCGGGCTGCTGATGGCCGACACCGAAGCCGAAGAGCCGGTCGCTGCTGCGAACAGCAAGCTGTCGAAGCGACAGACCCAGCTGATCGCGATGCTCGACCAGGGGATGAGCAACCGCGACATCGCCACTGAACTGGACATCAGCGAGCACACCGTCAAGGTGCATCTCTGGCGGCTGTTCCGTCGGCTCGGGGTGAAAAGCCGCACACAAGCCCTGCACCACGCCCGCACAAATGGATTGCTTTCTGGCTAACCCCCAGGCTTGCCCACTTCGTGTGGCCGCCCACCCCCTTGCAGGGGGCGCCGCCCTGCGGCCCGGCCAAGCCGGTTCCGCGGCGGCTCACGAACGGGGCGCGCTGCGCGGCCCTTAGCCCACCGCTCCTGAAATTCGGGTTTGGGCTTGGGATTCGTCGGCGTCGTGCAACGCGACGCGGAATACGCTTCCGCGGCCGAGGCGCGATCGGACGCTGACCGGATGTCCCAATGCGTGCGACAGGCGGGCGACGATTGCCAGACCCAGGCCGAAGCCGTCCGAAGTGCCGGCGTGGTCGGCCACCTTGTAGAACTCCAGGAACACGTCGCGCAGGTGCTCGCGCGCGATGCCGATGCCCGTGTCCCACACCTCGACGCGCAGGCCGTCGCGCGTCTGCCTCGATGCCAGCAGGATGCCGCCCTCGGCCGTGTACTTGATGGCATTGGCGAGCAGGTTGCCGATCATGCGGCGCACGCGGATCGGATCGGTCAGCACGGTGCCCGGCGTCACATGCATGCGGAAGGCGAGGCCCTTGGCCTCCGCTACGGGGCGGTACTGCAATTCGAGATCGTGCAGCAACTGGGCGACGTCGACGCGCTCGATGTGCAAGCGCACCTGCCCCGAATCGATGCGCGCCAAGTCGAAGAGCGAGTCGAACAGCGCATTGACCGCATGGGTCGCCCGCACGATCTTCGGCGCGATCTCGGCCACCAGTTCGGGTTCGTTGCGCAGCCAGTCGGCATAGAGCGAGAGCGCCAGCACCGGCTGGCGCATGTCGTGCGCGGCGCTGGCGAGGAAGCGGTTCTTCATCGCCACGGCGGACACGGCCGCCTGGCGCTGCTGCGTGAGCGAGTTGATCAGGATGTGGTTGTGGAAGAGCAGTTCGAAGCTGTTGCGCGCGGTCTCGTGGATGCGTCGCCCCGCGCGCAGCAGGAGCCACCAGTGCAGCCCCGGCAGCATCAGGAAGCCGTAGTGGAAATGAGGGCGCTCGAAGTTGAGCTCGATCATCCGGAGGAGGATCGCCGCCAGCATCGTGAAGAAGAGAGTGTTGACGTAGCGCTTGAGCAGCGGCGGATGCAGCGCGAGCCCGTTCAGCGGAAAGGTCGCCACGCCGGCGACGATCAGCCAGCTCATGAACTGGTTCACGAGCGGCGTGCGCTCGAAGAAGATCAGGATCGAGAGACCCCACGCGAACGCGCTCGTGCTCCAGAGCCAGCGATAGCGCTCGACAAAGTACTGTTGCGCGGCCGAATCGCGATCGGCATAGTGCCGCGCATAGAGCTGTTCGCCCCAGATCCGGCAGCCGGTCGCGGCGATGCCGATGCAGAACCACACGATCAGTTGCCACGGCGGCACATGCCCCCAGCTCAGCCCGACCATGGCCGGCATCAGTGCCGCGGCCAACAGGTACGAGCCGCGCGATGCCCGCATCAGGCTGCGGATCAGTTCGCCGCGCACCCACGGTTCGGCCTCGTCGGCCGAAGCCGGTGCCGGTGTGAGGCTTGCGAAGGACGAGTTGCCCAGTCCCGCGAACGACGAATTTCCAATCATGGCTATACCGCCCCCTGTCAGCCCGGCCACAAAAAAGGCCCCTCGCGAGGGGCCCTGGCATGTGCGGCGCTGTGGCTCGCAAATAATGAATCGCTGGACGGCATTGGATGCCGCCCCGGACCGCCACCTTTTTGATGGCTGCACACCCGCCTGATCTTAATTGCCAGCGCTGGCATCCTCCTTTAAATCCCTGCGGGATGCGTCGCGCGCGCGCAACGAAAGCCGAAGGGGAGCCGCCTGCTTGCGGAAGAAATCACTGAGGCCCCTAGTGGACGCACTCGCCGCCACGGCCGAACTCGACGTATTGAGGGAAACGTATCACACGCGCATGAAAAAGCCCCGTCTGGCGGGGCTTTTCAAGATTTTGTGCGGATGACGGAAGTCAACCGCGAAACCATTTCTGGAGGAGAGGGAGGGATTCGAACCCTCGGTACTATCGCTAGTACGCCTGATTTCGAGTCAGGTACATTCGACCACTCTGCCACCTCTCCGGTGTCTGTCGAGCCTGCGATTCTAACAGAGCCCGAAGCGCACTTTTTCAGCCGCGCAACACTTCGATGCCGCCCAGATAGGGGCGCAGCGCGACCGGCACGCTGATCGAGCCGTCCTCGTTCTGGTGGTTTTCCAGCACGGCGACCAGCGTACGGCCGACGGCCAAACCCGAGCCGTTGAGCGTGTGGACGAGCTCGTTCTTGCCCTGCGCATTCTTGAAGCGGGCCTGCAGACGCCGCGCCTGGAAGGCCTCGCAGTTCGAGACCGAGCTGATCTCGCGGTAAGTGTCCTGCGCCGGAAGCCACACTTCCAGGTCATAGGTCTTGGTCGAACCGAAGCCCATGTCGCCGGTGCTCAGCAGGACGACGCGGTACGGCAACTCCAGCGCCTGAAGCACGGCTTCGGCGTGGCCGGTCATGGCCTCGAGCGCCTCGTAGCTCTTGTCGGGATGGGTGATCTGGACCATCTCGACCTTGTCGAACTGGTGCTGGCGGATCATGCCGCGCGTGTCGCGACCGGCGCTGCCGGCTTCCGAGCGGAAGCACGGCGTGTGCGCGGTGAGCCTGATCGGCAATTGCGACTCGGCCACCACCTCGTCGCGCACGAAGTTCGTGAGCGGCACCTCGCTGGTGGGGATGAGGTACAGCGCCGAATGGTCGGGCGCCGGCTCGCCGTCCTGTCCACCTTTTTTCGCGGCGAACAGATCCCCTTCGAACTTGGGCAACTGGCCGGTACCGCGCAGCGTCTCGGCGTTGACGATGTACGGCACGTAGCACTCGGTGTAGCCGTGCCGCTGTGTCTGGATGTCGAGCATGAACTGGGCAAGCGCGCGATGCAGGCGCGCGATCGGGCCCTTCATCACGCTGAAGCGCGAGCCCGAGAGTTTGGCGCCGGTCTCGAAGTCCAGGCCCAGCGGCTGACCGAGGTCCACATGGTCCCTCGGCGTGAAGCCCAGCGCGGAAGCGGATGCGCCCGCGCCGCCGTTGGGGCTCCAGCGACGCATTTCGACATTGGCATGCTCGTCCTCGCCGACGGGAACGCTCGCGTGCGGCAGGTTCGGCACGGCCAGCAACAGCGCCTGGAGTTCCGGCTGGATCGCATCGAGCCGGGTGGCCGACGATTCCTGCTCCGTCTTGAGGGCGTTGACTTCGGCCATCAGCGCGTCGACCGACTCGCCCTTGGCCTTCAGCGGCCCGATCTGCTTGTTGAGGGCATTACGGCGCGCCTGGATTTCCTCGGTGCGCGTCTGCAAGGTCTTGCGCTCCGCCTCGAGCGAGGTGAACCTGTCCACGTCGAGGTAGGGCTGGTCCTTCTTGCGTGTTTCGAGGCGGGAAACGACCGACGCGAGGTCCTTGCGTAACAGTGTGATATCGAGCATTTGGGTGATTTTAGGTGCGCGTAGGATCGTGCTCCCTGCCAGCTCACCTCATGGAGATGCAATGCAAGCCTATCTGTCATTCAACGGGAACGCTGCCGAGGCGCTCGCGTTCTACGCCAAGTGCCTGGACGGCAAGATCGTCCTCAGCATGACCTTCGGCGAGAGCCCCATGGGCAAGGAAACGCCCGATTCGCACAAGCAGAAGATCATGCATGCCACGCTCGAAGCTCGCGGCGACAAACTCATGGCGTCCGACCTGCCGCCGGGCTACCCCTTCGATGGCTACAAGGGCTTTTCGCTCTCGGTCCAAGCCAAGGACGTCAAGGAAGGCGAGAAGCTCTTCAAGGCGCTGTCCGAGGGCGGCAAGGTCACGATGCCGTACGCGGCAACGTTCTGGTCCTCCGGCTTCGGCATGCTCGAAGACAAGTTCGGCGTGCCGTGGATGGTCAACTGCGAGCAGCCGCCGGCAAGCAGCTGAAAACTCAACTCAGCGTTGCCGGATCGACATTGGCGCCGCAGACGATGAGGCAGACCTTCTCGCCCTCGCGCGGCACGTAGACGCCGGTTCGCAGCGCGGCCAGCGGCAGGGCCGCGGCCGGCTCGACGGCCAGCTTCAGCTCTTTCCACAGCCAGAGCTGCGCAGCGCGGATGGCTTCGTCCGGCAGCAGAAGCGCGTCGCGCACATGGCGCTGCGTGATCTCCCAGGAAATCGCGCCGATGCGCCGTGCGCCCAACGAGTCGGCTGCGACGCCGCCAACGTCAACGTCGACCGGCTCGCCGGCTTCGCGCGCGCGCACCAGCGTCGGCGCAAGCTTCGGCTCGAGCGCCACCACGCGGCTGCGCTGCTCGAACCAGGCTGCGAGGCCTCCGATCAGGCCGCCTCCGCCCACGCTCACCAGCACCGAATCCGGAAGGCCGCCCTGCTGCTCGACCTCGCGGCCGAGCGTGCCCGCGCCGGCGACCACCTCGGACTGGTCATAGGCATGCGTGAGCAGCGCACCGGTTTCACCTTGGCGTTCGAGACAGGCGGCCAACGCATCGGCGTACGCTTCGCCGACCACGACCACTTCGGCCCCGAGCGCACGCAGCCGCGCCCGCTTGGCCTCGGTCGACACCTTGGGGAGATACACCGCGCAATGCACGCCGAGCGCCTGTGCGGCGGCGGCCGTGGCGATGCCGGCGTTGCCACCCGAGGCGACGATCGCCCCGGCAGCGGGTATGTCATTGGCGAGCAGCCGGTTCATCATGCCGCGTGCCTTGAAGCTGCCGCTGATTTGCAGATGCTCGAGCTTGAGCCAGACTTCGAGGCCTTGCACCTTGACGCCCAGCGCCTCACCGGACACCTTCCAAAGCGGTGTCTCGCGCAGGAAGTTCGGCGCGCGCTCTCGAAGCCGGCGCGCCGCAACCTCGATGTCGCTGCGCCAGGCGTGTGCCGTCCCGCTCACGAGATATGCCCCGGCGGAGGAATGTCGTCGAGCTTGAGGCCCTTGGGCAGCGGGAACTTGAGGGTTTCCTCTATGCCGTCCATCTTGCGCACGGAAACGGCACCCAGTGCCTTCACGCGATCAATCACCTCACGCACCAGGATCTCGGGCGCCGAGGCACCCGCCGTCAGGCCTACGCGCGACTTGCCTTCGAACCATTCCGGCCTCAATTCAGCGGCCGAATCGACCATGTAGCTCTCCGTGCCGAGGCGCTGCGCGAGTTCGCGCAGGCGGTTGCTGTTGGAACTGGTCGGGCTGCCGACGACGATCACCAGGTCGACCTGCGGGCTCAGGATCTTCACGGCATCCTGCCGGTTCTGCGTGGCGTAACAGATGTCCTGTTGCTTGGGCTCGCGCACGTTCGGGAAACGTGCGCGCACAGCCGCGGAAATCTCGGCGGCGTCGTCCACCGACAGCGTGGTCTGCGTCACGACCGCGAGCTTGTCGGTCTGCGACGGCGAGACGTTCGCGACATCCTCCACGTCCTCCACTAGGTGAATGCCGCTCGACAGTTGCCCCATCGTGCCTTCGACTTCGGGGTGCCCCTTGTGGCCGATCATGATGAACTCGTAGCCCTCTTTCGCCAGCTTCGCGACCTCGACGTGCACCTTGGTGACGAGCGGGCAGGTCGCATCGAAGACCTCGAAGCCGCGTTCGCGCGCCTCGGCCTGCACGGCCTTGCTGACACCGTGCGCGCTGAACACCAGCGTGGCGCCCGGCGGCACGTCGGCGAGGTCCTCGATGAAGACCGCACCCTTGGCCTTGAGCTCGTTGACGACGTAGGTGTTGTGCACGATCTCGTGCCGCACGTAGATCGGCGCACCGAACTTCGCGATGGCGCGCTCGACGATCTCGATCGCGCGGTCGACGCCGGCGCAGAAGCCGCGTGGCTCCGCGAGGATGACTTCCTGGACTCCAGTCACAACACGCCGATCAACTTGACCTCGAAGGTCACGGGCTGACCTGCGAGCGGATGGTTGAAGTCGAAGCGCACCGCGGTGTCGTTCGATTCGATGACGGCCCCCGCATAGCTGCCGGTGCCGTCGGGCGTCGGGAACTGCACGACATCGCCCACGGCGTACTGCTCGTCCGGATCGCCCATCTGCGCGAGCAGCTTGCGCGCCACCCATTGCTGCATCTCGGGATTGCGTTCGCCGAAGGCATCGCCGGCGGGTAGCTCGAAGGTGGCGTGCGCACCCTCCTCCATGCCGATCAGTCGCTGTTCGACCGCCGGAGAGAGTTCGCCCGTGCCTAGCGACAGCGTGGCGGGCTTGTCCTGGAAGGTGTTGATGATGTCGCCCGCAGGCCCGGCCAGCCGGTAATGCAGGGTGAGAAATGAACCGGCCGTGACGGCGGCGGCGGTGGTAGTCGAAGACAAGGTGAAGAGTCCCGATAGACTGGGGCCTATATTTTAGGGAGTGGGGCTTGAACCCCGAATGCGCCATGTCTTTCAAGGACCTGATCGAAGAAGCGCGGCCGCGCGAAAAACTCATGGGGCTCGGCGCAGGCGCGCTGGCCGACGCCGAACTGGTGGCGCTGCTGCTTCGAACCGGCATCCCCGGCAAGAACGTGCTTCAGCTCTCGCAGGAACTGCTCGACGGCTTCGGCGGCCTCACAGGGCTGCTCCATGCCGAGCTGGACGATCTCAAGCGCATCAAGGGACTCGGCGGCACCGCCAAGCGCGCCGAGCTGGCGGCCGTCCTCGAACTCGCGCGCCGCGTACTGGCCGAGCGCCTGAAAGAACGCGCTGTGTTCGACTCGCCGGATGCAGTGAAACAGTACCTTCAACTCCATCTCGCCGCGCGGCCCTACGAGGTGTTCGCCGCCCTCTTCCTGGACGCGCGGCACCGTATGATCGCGATGGAAGAACTGTTTCGCGGCACGCTCACGCAAACCAGTGTCTATCCGCGCGAGGTGGTCAGCCGGGCGCTGCACCATCACGCCGCGGCGGTGGTGCTGGCGCACAACCATCCCAGCGGCTGCGTGGACCCCTCCAGGGCGGACGAGTCACTCACGCAGATGCTCAAGTCCGCTCTGGCGCTGATCGACATCCGGGTCCTGGACCACGTGATCGTGGCCAGGGGCAGTACTCTCTCGATGGCAGAACACGGCCTCGTTTGAAGGCCTGCGCTCTCCCTTACCATCCCCCACTTCATGCCTGCCAAATCCAACAGTCTCAAGAGCCTTGCCGACCTGAAGCAGGTGCAGCGCTCGCTCATCGAGCAGCGCGAGCGCGAAGCGGCGGAGGCTGCGGCGCATGCGGCAGCCCAGAAGAAGCGGGTGGCCGACCAGGATCTGTTCACGCGCGCGATCGGTGCCACGAAGCCCCTGCGGCAAAAGGCCGCCGTGCCGCTGGCCCCGGAGCCGCCGGCGCCGATCCCCGTGCAGCAGCAACTCGACGAACAGCGCGTGCTGCGCGAGTCGCTGTCCGACGAGTTCGACGTCAGCACGCTGCTCGACGCGGACGACGCGATGAGCTTTCGCCGCCCCGGCATCAACACCGACGTGACGCGCAAGCTGCGTGCGGGCGAATGGTCGATCCAGCGCGAGATCGACCTGCACGGCCTGCGTAGCGACGAGGCGCGGGAGGCGCTCGGCGCCTTCATTCGCGAGGCGTACAAGCAGGGCGTTCGCTGCGTGCGCGTGGTGCACGGCAAGGGCCTGGGCTCGCCCGGCAGGCAGCCGGTGCTGAAGGCGAAGGTGCAGCGCTGGCTGATCCAGAAGAATGAAACGCTGGCCTTCGTCCAGGCCAAGCCGGCCGAAGGCGGAGCGGGCGCGCTGGTGGTGCTGCTGGCGCCTTCGCGGCGCTGATCAGGAGGCCAAGAGGCCGGGCGGGTCATTCGCCGCGGTTGCGCATCCAGTCGGCCGTCTGGAAGAAGGATCCGCGCAAGCGTTCGCGCAGGTCTTCCGGCACGCCGGTTTCACCCATCGCCTGGTCCATGCAGGCAAGCCACTGGTCGCGTTCCTTGATGCCGATGCTGTGGCCGCCGATGCTCCGGGGCAGGTGGCGCGCACGCAGCATGGGGTGCCCGAAGCGGTCGGTGTAGTGCTGCGGGCCGCCGAGCCAGCCACAGAGGAACCAGAAAAGGCGTTGCCGCGCGTTGTCGAGCGTGGTGCCGTGTACCGCGCGCAGTTGGGCGTAGGCGGGTTCGAGGTCCATGAGGTCGTAGAAGCGTTCGACCAGTGCATGGACCCTGTCTTCGCCGCCGATCCATTCGAAGGGCGTGTCGAAGGGCGGTTTGTCCTGGATTTGCATGGGCGAGATTGTCGCCAAGACTTGCGGCACCATCGGGGCATGCGTGATTTGACCCCACCCTCCTCCGGCAGCGACGCCCTGCCTGTCATCGACGTTTCGGCCTTGGTTTCCGATGCGCCGGGGCGCGACGATGTTGCCGCGCAGATCGGCGCCGCATGCAGGGCGCACGGATTCTTCTATGTCACCGGTCATGGCGTCGACGAGGCGCTCGTGGAACGTCTCGAAGTTCTGAGCCGACGCTTCTTCGCGCTCGACGAGGGCGCCAAGATGAAGTGGCGGATGGCGCTGGGCGGCCGTGCGTGGCGCGGCTATTTCCCGCTTGCCGGTGAATTGACTTCGGGTCGGCCGGACTGGAAGGAAGGCCTCTACCTCGGCACCGAGCTTCCGGAAGACGATCCGCTGGTGCGCGCCCGCACACCTGTGCACGGACCGAATCTGTTTCCGGACATCGAGGGATTCCGCGACACGGTGCTCGCATATATCGATGCAGTTTCGAAGCTGGGTCACCGGTTGATGGAGGGCATCGCCCTGAGCCTCGGCTTGCCATCGACCTATTTCGCCGAGCGCTACACGGCGGACCCTCTGATACTGTTTCGCATCTTCAACTACCCGACCCAGTCGGTGCCCGAGGGCATGGATGTCCATTGGGGGGTCGGTGAGCACACGGACTATGGGCTGCTCACGATCCTTCACCAGGACGAAGTGGGCGGCCTGCAGGTGCGCACGCCGGAAGGATGGATCGAAGCACCGCCGGTGCCGAACTCCTTTGTCTGCAACATCGGCGACATGCTCGATCGCATGACCGGCGGGCTCTACAAGTCGACGCCTCATCGTGTGACGCGCAACACCTCGGGGCGCGACCGGCTTTCATTTCCCCTGTTCTTCGACCCGAACTTCGAGGCTCGTGTGCAACGCATCGAAGGGCTGGCGGGGGCCGCTGCCCAGGACGACAGCGCAGTGCGCTGGGATCGGGCGAATGTGCATGCCTTCAATGGCAAGTACGGCGATTACTTGCTGGCGAAAGTTTCGAAGGTGTTTCCGCAGCTTCGGGATGAAGTGCTGTAGGTGGGGCTTGGGCCTTGGGAAGTGCGCCCGGTAGGCGGTGCGGGCCGGTCGACCCCGCTACGCCGGCCCTTCGGGCTCCCTTCCGGTGCTCGCTTCAGGCGGGGGCCGCGCGTGTTTGAGTGGAACGAAGTGGAGCGAGTTTGCGCGGACCCCGCCTGTCGGGAGCAGCGCAGGGAAGCCGCGAAGCGGCCGGTGACGTCGGCCGGCACAGGGCACACCGCCCGACGACGACGCCCCCTATTCCGCCGCCTGCCGCAACGTCGCCACCACAGGCCGCCGCAGCACCTCGCGCAGCCCCCACCAGCCCGCAGCGAGTGCGAGGACGGCACCCGCCAGCGCCCCCGCGACCGGCACGATCGGCGATGCAGTCCAGGTGAAATCGAACACATAGCGCGCCAACGCCCAGCCGATCACCGAGGCCACGATGCTCGCCAGGAATCCCGCCAGCAACCCGACGCCGACCAGTTCCGCGCGCTGCACCTGACGCAGCAGACTCGCCCTTGCCCCCACCGCGCGCATGACCGCGAACTCGCGGGCGCGTTCTTCGCGCGTGGCTGTGACCGCCGCGAACAGCACCACCAGCCCCGCCGCCAGTGTGAAGCCGAAGAGGAACTCCACCGCGCGAATCACCTGGTCGAGCACGCGCTGCACCTGCCCGATCGTGGCGCTCATGTCGACATTGGTGACGTTCGGATAGGTGCGCACCAGCGCGTTGTCGAAGCCCTTCACGTCCGGCGCCCGGAACGCGCCCATGTAGGTGATAGGCACGTCGGCCACCGAGGCCACGGTGTACATCACGAAGAAGTTCGCATGCATCGACCCCCAGTCGACCTTGCGCAGCGAGGTGATGCGCGCATCGTTCTGCATGCCGCCGATGTCGAAGCGCAGCTTGTCGCCCAGCTTCAGCCCGAGCGTCTCCGCGAGCCCTTCCTCGACACTCACCTCGCCCGCGGCGCCAGGTTTCCACGCGCCGGCAGTGACGATGTTGTGGGCCGGCGCATCGACGCTGTTGCTGAGATTGAATTCACGGTCGACCAGCCGCTTCGCGCGATCGTCCACATAGTCGTCGGACGACACCGGCTTGTCGTTTACCGCGACCAGCCGGCCGCGGATCATCGGATACCAGTCGAACTTGCGCACGCCGTTGTCGCGCAGCGTCTTCTGGAACACGTCGCTCTGGTCCGGCATCACGTTGATGACGAAGCGGTTCGGCGCGTCGGGCGGCGTAGCCTTGCGCCAGCTCGACACGAGGTCCGTGCGCAGAAGCACCAACAGGATCAGCGCGAGCAAGCCCACCGCCAACGCACTGACCTGCACCACGGCATAGGCCGGCCGCGCGGAGATCTGGCGCGTGGCCAGCACCAGCCAGCGCGGCGCCGTGGTTTCGTTGACGCTGCGGCGCAGCAGCAGCACGGCGACCCAACTCAACAGCGCGAACACGGCCACTGCCGCGGCGAAGCCGCCGACTGCGATGAGGCCCAGCTTCAGGTCGCTGCTAGCGGCCACCAGCAGTGCGGCAAAGCCCGCGACGCCCAGCCCGAGCACGGCGATCGATGTGGGCTTGAGGTTGCCGACGTCACGCCGGATCACGCGCAGCGGTGGAACGCGCGCCAACTGCAGCACCGGCGGGAGGCCGAAGGCGAACAACAGCGTGAGCCCAACGCCGAAGCCGAAAGCGACGGGCCAGAGCGTCGGCGCAGGCAGCGCGCTCTGCACCAGCCCCGCGAGCAACACCACGAACGCATAGTGCACCCCGAACCCGATGGCAACGCCGAGCGCGCTGGCAATCACGCCCACTACCGCGAACTCGAAGGCGTAGGCGCCGGCGATGGTGCGTTGGCTCTGGCCGAGCACGCGCAACATGGCGCAGTCGTCCAGATGGCTGGCAGCGAAGCCGCGCGCCGCCAGGGCCACGGCGACGGCCGACAGCAACGCGGCGAGCAGTGCGACCAGGTTGAGGAATTTCTCGGCACGATCGAGCGTCTGGCGCATCTCGGGCCGGCCGCTCTCGAAGGAATCGAGACGCGCACCACGCACGTCGCCCTTCTTGATCGTCGCCTCGGCCCAATCGCTGAAGCGCTTCACCGCATCCGCCTCGCCCGCGACGGCGAAGCGGTAGCTCACACGGCTCGCAGGCTGCACGAGACCGGTGCGCGGGACGTCGGCCTGGTTGAGCATGACGCGGGGCGCGAAGCTCATGAAACCGGCGCCACGGTCCGGTTCGAGCGTGATGATCCGCCCGATGCGCAGGGCGGCATCACCCAGCAGCAGCGTGTCGCCCACCTTGAGCGAGAGCGAATCAAGCAATGACGCGTCGACCCAGGCCTCCCCGGGCGCGGGAATGTCACGGGTGATCCGGCCCTCCGCCGCCGGATCGGTGCTCACCTGCAGATTGCCGCGCAGCGGGTAGCCTGCCGTGACCGCCTTCAGCGCCACCAGCTTGCTCGCGCCGCCCTGGGCTTCGTCCGCCCGCGCCATGGTCGGGAATCCGTAGGTGCTCGAGCCTTCCAGGCCGAGGGACCGCGCGTGTTCCACGAAGGCTACCGGCGTCGGGTTGTCGGTTGCGAGAACCGCGTCGCCGCCAATCAGCTGGCGAGCGTCGCGCTGCAGTCCGCCCTTGAGCCGATCGGCGAAGAAACCGACCGCCGTGAGCGCCGCCACGGCCAGCAGCACGGCGACGATCAGGAGACGGAGCTCACCGGCACGAAGGTCGCGCCAGAGCGTGCGCCAGCCAAGGCGAATGAAAGCGTTCATGGGGACCGACGATAGCCGATGAGGGATCGGCACCCGGCAGCAAGGGATTGACCCAGGACGTTTCAAAAAGTTAAACCATGTAGTACTTTTGTGACAAAGGTCGCATCGAAACAGAAACCATAGTTCTCATTTCAGAGAAATCTCGTGGTTCTGGGTTTCAATCAAGCCATACCAACGGAAAGCACTCGCATGAGCTACTACGAACACGATTACGGACTCTCCGCCCTCGAGGTGAAGGTTTCCGATCTGCTCATCGCCACGCCCGATGCATGCGACCCGTTGCTGGATCCCGCCGTCTACCAGGTCCTGAAGCTGTTGCGCGACCAGCACGCCACGGAGGCGGCATTCGCCTGTGAAGTCAACGACGGCCAACGCGTGTCGCGCCGTGTGGAACTGTCCCACCGCGCCCAGTTCATCGATGAACAGGCCGAACCCCTGGAACTGGCTTTCTGCAAGCAGGTGCTGAGTGCGCGCGTTCCGGCAGGCTGCTACCTCAGCGCGCCGGTGGTGCTCGCCAGCGGCGCGATCTACGGCACCTTCTATTCCTTCTGCTTCAACCCGGACCCGGCGATCGAGGCCCGTGATCTCAAGAAGCTCGAAATGGCCGCGCAACTGGCCGCGCGCCTGATCGACGAGCGTCGGCCGCGTGCTGCGACGCCCACTGCCGCCGCTCCGGCGGTGCAACGCCAGGCCGTCGCAGCCTAGTTCGCCTGAGCGCTCAGCGCACGAAGGTGCGGGTGTCGAGTCCGATCCGGCCGCTGGGGAGCTTGCCGCGGCCGCTCTGCGCTTCCGTCTCTTCGAGGTGCAGCAAGGCGTCGGGCGCCGTCAGCAGTCGCAGCGCCTCGACCGGCGGCAGCGTCCTGCTGCTGAAGAGAAATCGCAGCTGGCAATCCCCGACGACGATCGCATCGCCGTTCTTCAGGGCGCGCGACCGCACCTTTTCATTGTTGACGTAAGTGCCGTTGCGGCTGCCCATGTCGGTGAGCATGAAGCCCTCGCCGGTCCACTGGATGGCGGCGTGATGCCGGCTCACACGTTCGCTGTCGATGCACACCCTGTTGCCGATGGAACGCCCGATGGTGGTGAGCGTTGCCGCGATGTTGACCTGCCGGACACTGGCATGCCGGGCCAGGATGATCAGTCTTGCCATACCCAAATCCTCTCGATTGCTGGAGTGGCGTCGAGCTTAGGACGGGGGTCTCATTTCACAAGACTGAAACAGAAGGGTTAATCCATTCCTGTTCATCCTGGGGACGAAGGATTTGGCACGTGCGGTACGAGCACGACCGGGATCGCCTTG
The DNA here is from genome assembly GCF_056400665.1 of Variovorax sp. P5_A3. Classification (NCBI taxonomy): domain Bacteria; kingdom Pseudomonadati; phylum Pseudomonadota; class Betaproteobacteria; order Burkholderiales; family Comamonadaceae; genus Variovorax; species Variovorax sp. P5_A3. The sequence goes on from NZ_JBFUKW010000004.1 coordinate 154,284, forward strand.
GATGCCGGCGTGCCCGCGTTGAGTGCGACGGAATCCAGCGGCACCAGCGGATTGGTTTCCGGGTAGTAGGCCGCGAGGTTGCCGCGCGGGATGTTGTAGGCCACCACCCTGAACTTGTCGGCCCTCCGCTCCTGGCCGTCATGCCACACCGTCTTGATGTCTACCCAGTCGCCGTCCTTCAGGCCCAGCGCGCGGATGTCTTCCTCGTGGATGAAGACCACGCGCCGCTGGCCGAACACGCCCCGGTAGCGGTCGTCCATGCCGTAGATGGTGGTGTTGTACTGGTCGTGCGAGCGCGTGCTGAGCAGGGTGAACACGACGGTGTCGCGCACCAGCGCACGGGCGCGGTGGGAGGGCGTGTCCTGCGGCACCGCATGGGTGTAGAAGCTCGCCTTGCCCGACGTCGTTTCCCAGACGCGGTCACTTGCCGCGTTGCGCAAGCGAAACCCGCCCGGTTCCGCCACGCGCCGATTGAAGTCCTTGAAGTCGTCGAAAACAGCTTCGATCCGGTCGCGGATACGGCCGTAGTCCTCGATCAGCCAGCGCCACGGCGTGCGGCTGCGTTGCCCGATGGTGGCGGCTGCGAGCCGCGCGACGATCGCCGGCTCCGACAGCAGGTGCTCGGAAGCCGGCGGATTCATGCCGACCGAGATGTGGACCATGCTCATCGAATCCTCGACAGTCACGCCCTGCACGCCGCCGGCCTGCCTGTCGATCTCGGTGCGGCCGAGGCACGGCAGGATCAGCGCCTCGCGGCCATGCACCACATGGCTTCGGTTGAGCTTGGTGGTGACGTGCACCGTCAGGTCGCACCGGCGCAGCGCCTTCCATGTCTCGTGGGTGTCGGGGGTGGCGGCCGCGAAATTGCCGCCGAGTGCGAAGAAGACCTTTCCCCGGCCGTCCAGCATGGCGCGGATGGATTCGACCGTGTCCCAGCCGTTCTCGCGCGGCGGCTCGAAGCCGAAGACGTCGCGCAGTCGATCGAGCAGCGCGACGGGCGGCTTCTCCCAGATGCCCATGGTGCGATCGCCCTGCACGTTGCTGTGACCGCGCACCGGACAGGCGCCTGCGCCGGGACGCCCGATGTTGCCGCGCATCAGCAGCAGGTTGAGCAGCATCTGGATCGTGGCCACGGCATCGGTGTGCTGCGTGATGCCCATGCCCCAGCAGACGATCGCGCTCCCGGCCTTGCGATAGACATCGGCCGCGGCACGGATCTGCGCTTCGCTCAAGCCCGACTCGCGCTCCAGCAACGGCCACGACTCGGCACGCAAGTCGGCCAGCAGCGCGTCGAAGCCGACTGTGTGCTCGGCAATGAACCCATGGTCCAGCACCGCCTCGCCCGCGTCCTCGCGCTCGACGAGATGCTTCATCATCCCCTTGACCACCGCGAAGTCGCCGCCCACGCGCAATTGGAAGTAGTGCGTGCTGATGGGCGTGGAGCCGCCCGTCGCCATCTCCAGCTTGTCCTGCGGATCGGCGAAGCGCTCCAGACCGCGCTCGCGCAGCGGGTTGAAGCTGACGATCTTCGCCCCGCGCCGGTGTGCGGCGCGCAGCTCGCCGAGCATGCGCGGATGGTTGGTGCCGGGGTTCTGGCCGAAGATGAAGATCGCGTCGGCCTTCTCGAAATCGTCCAGCGTGACCGTGCCCTTGCCCACGCCGACCTGCGGCCGCATGCCGCTGCCGCTGGGCTCGTGGCACATGTTCGAGCAGTCGGGGAAGTTGTTGGTGCCGTACTCGCGCACGAAGAGCTGGTAGAGAAAGGCAGCCTCGTTGCTGGCCCGGCCCGAGGTGTAGAACATCGCCTGGTTCGGATCCGGCAGTCCGTTGAGGTGGTGCGCGATCAGGGCAAAGGCGTCGTCCCAGGCGATTGGCCGGTACCTGTCGCTGGCGCTGTCGTAGACCATCGGATGCGTGAGACGGCCCTGGTCCTCGAGCCAGAAATCGCTCTTCTCGGCCAGTTCCGCCACGGTGTGCGCGGCGAACAGTTCCGGGCCCGCGCGGCGCGCCGTGGCCTCCGCCGCGACCGCCTTCACGCCGTTCTCGCAAAACTCGAAGGTCGATGCGTGGTTGCGGTCAGGCCAGGCGCAGCCGGGGCAGTCGAAGCCGTCGGGCTGGTTGGCCGACAGCATGGTTCTCGCCCCCTTCAGGGGAATGTCCTGCTTCAGGAGCGCGTTCGTCACGCTGCGCAGCGCACCCCATCCTCCGGCCGGGCCCTTGTACAGGGCAATCTTCTGTTCTTGCATGCGGCGAGTGTTCTCGGCACTCGCCGCAGCGTCCAATTGAATCGGGACATGCCCCGATTCGAAATCGAAATGGAAGTGCCTTGCTCAGTGCGTGACGCGCCCGCGCATCGCCGCAGGGTGGCCCGCGAGGCTGAAGGAGTGCCCCCTCAGGTGCCGAAGCGGCTGGGGATGCCGGGCTGGTCCTCCGGCTTCAGGCCCTTCATCTCGAAGGCCAGCACGACGAGCAGCAAGCCGAAGACGATCGAATAGCTCGCGATCACCCACACCAGCGCGACCGCGCCGCGCCCGGGACTCAGGATCATCAGCGCCCCGAACAGGATCGAGACCGCGCCGGAAAGGATCAGCATCCACTCGTTGTCGATCTCCTTGCGGATGCGGATCGCGGCCGCGACCTGCAGCACACCGATGAAGATGGCCCAGGCGGCAATGAACATCAGCAGCACGAAGGCCGTCATGCCTGGCCAGACCAGGGCCGCAAGGCCCGCGACGATGCCGATGAAGCCGGTCAGCACCAGCGGCCAGACCGGCTTGATGCCGTCGCGGATCCGCAAGCCCGCGATGATCGAGAACACCCCGTCCGCCAGCGCGTACGCGCCCCAGAAGAGGGCAAGCGTCACCAGGGTCGCGCCCGGCCACGCAAAGGCCAGCACGCCGAAGAGGATGGCGGCGACACCGCGCAACGCCATCCACCCCCAGTTGCCGCGGAGGTGTCCGAACATGCTTTCGATCGCCATGATTTCTCCTTGTGCCACGAGGGCCTCGGGACGCCGATTCCCTGCCAGCAATATAGGGGGCCATTCAGGGCGCGTAAATGGCCCTTCGGACAGGGCTCAGCTTCCGGCCTTGCCCCGCGTGCCGAAACGCGTCTCCAGGAAGTCGAGCAGCGCCCGCAATGCCGCGCTGTTGTGGCGCCGCTGGAGGTACGCGGCCGACAGCCACATGTCGCTGCGCGCGAACTCCTGCAGCACGGGCACCAGCTCGCCATGGTCGATGTGCGGCTGCACCAGCATCTCGGGCATGTAGATCACGCCGAAGCCCTGCATCGCGACCTGGATGAGGGGCGCCGACTCGGTGGCGTCCATTCGCGTTCGCACGGTCACGTCGAAGGGCTTGCCGTCGACCTCGAAGCGCCATTGGGGATGCAGTCCCAGGCGCGACTGCGTGAGCGCGTCGTGATGGGCCAGCTCGCTCGGATGCTGCGGCTTGCCGTGCTTCTTCCAGTACACCGGCGAAGCGCACACCACCAGGCTCCGGCGTGCCAGCTTGCGGACGATGAGGTTCTCGTCCTCGATCGGCCCGAAGTGGAGGGCCAGGTCGATGGCATCCTCCGCCATGTCGTCGAGCGGCCGGCTTGTCAGGTGCAGACTGATGCTGACATCGGGGTAGTGCCCCATGAACTGCCCGATCAGCTTCGGCACATCGCCCTGCCCGGCCCCGAGCGGCGCCGAGATGCGCAAGCGACCCGTCGGATGGTTCGCGTGCTCCTGCACCTCGGCCTGGGTGAGCTCGAACATTTCCATCATCGGCTTGCTGCGTTCGAGCAGCAGCGATCCGGCGTCGGTGAGGCTCACCGCGCGCGTGGAACGGTTCAGCAGGCGTACGCCCAGGCGCGACTCCAGCTCGGAGATGTACTTGCTCACCGTGGCCTTCGACACGTCGAGCTTGGTGGCCGCGCGCGAGAAGCTCCCGTGCGAGGCGACTTCACGAAAGGTTTTGATCAGGTCGAGGCTGTCCATGTCTGGGGCGCATTGTCCCCCGTCGCACCGGTTCCGCAGCCTCGTTGACTCAGACCGTCAGTTGAAGAACTTCGCCGCAGCCACCAATGTCTTGTAGACGCCCCATGCGAGCGGGATGCCGACGGCCCCCCAGGCCAGCCCGACCACCAGCGGGCTCACCGTGCCGCCGCCGTCCATGGACGCCGAACCCACTTCTGCCGCGACGGCCTTCTCATGGGCGAGCTTCTTCTCGTGCGCGAGTTCCTCGTCGCTCATGAAGTGCTTGTCCGCCACCGGCCGCACCAACAGGTTGGCGATCAGCCCGATCACCAGCATGCCAACCAGGATGTACATGGTCTGGTTGTAGACCTGCTCGCGCGGAATGCCGAGCCCCAGCTGGTACTCGCGCATGTAGTTCACCACCACCGGCCCGAGGATGCCGGCCGTGGCCCAGGCCGTCAGCAGGCGGCCGTGGATTGCGCCCACCATCTGCGTGCCGAACAGGTCGGCCAGGTAGGCCGGCACGGTCGCGAAGCCGCCGCCGTACATCGACAGGATGATGCAGAAGGCGCCGACGAAGAGCAGCTTGCTGCCGGCGCCCGCCGACGACGGGATGCTCCAGTACAGCAGCCCGCCGAGCACGAAGAACACGGTATAGGTCAGCTTGCGGCCGAGCCTGTCGGACAGGCTCGCCCAGAAGAAGCGCCCGCCGATGTTGAAGAGCGACAGCAGCGCCGCGAAGCCGCCGGCCACCGCGGCGATCGAGGCAAGCTGGGTCTTGTCGAGTTCGCCGAACTTCTTGGCGACGCCGATGAGGTTGCCGCCGAACACTTCCTGCAGCATCGGGCTGGCCATGCCGATCACGCCGATGCCTGCGCTGACGTTCATCGTGAGCACCAGCCACACAAGCCAGAACTGCGGAATGCCCCACACCTTCTTCACGTGCACGTGGCGCTGCGTGATCATGGCATTGCTGGTCTGGGCGGGTGGTGGCGTCCAGCCCTCGGGCTTCCAGCCGGTGGGCGGCACGCGGTAGCCGAGGGCACCGCCCATCATGAAGACGAAGTAGACGATCGCCATCACGACGAAGGTCTGCATCACGCCCACGTCGGTCGGGCTGGAGAAGGTCTTCATCAGGTCGACTGCGAGCGGCGAACCGATCATCGCGCCGCCGCCGAAGCCCATGATCGCCATGCCGGTCGCCATGCCGCGACGGTCGGGGAACCATTTGATGAGCGTGCTGACCGGCGAGATGTAGCCCAGGCCCAGCCCGATGCCCCCGATCACGCCCGAGCCGAGAATCATCAGCCAGAACTGGTGCAGGTGGATGCCCAGTGCCGACAGGATCATGCCGCCGCACCAGCACAGCGCCGACACGACACCGGCCTTGCGCGGACCGGCGCGTTCGAGCCAGCCGCCCCAGAGCGCGGCCGAGCAGCCGAGGAAGACGAAGAAGAGCGTGTACATCCAGCCCAGCGTGGCGATGCGCCAGTCGCAGCCGCTGGCGAACAGCTCGGCGAAGAAGCTCATGTCCTTCGCGCAGGCCTGGGCGCCCGTGCCTGCCGTGGCGAGCGCCTTCGAAAGCGGCAGCCAGAACACCGAGAAACCGTAGGCCATCCCGATGCAAAGGTGGATCGCGAGCGCCGCGGGCGGCACGAGCCAGCGGTTGAAGCCCGGCCCCGCGATGATTCGTTCCTTGTCTAGAAAGCCGGGTTGCGAACCCAGCCCTTCGATGGTGCCGCCCCCATCGAGGACGCCAGCACTTGAACCTGCCATTGCCATTACTCCTGTACCAGTTGTTGAATTCGCCGGGCCCCTCTCTGGAGGCCCCGCGGAGTTTCGACGGAGTTGTTACAACAGGTCAAGCGGGTTTCACATGGTTAACAGTTCCGGAATCCAGAAACGGGACGGGCTCCGCGATCGCGGCGGCTCAGCCTCCGAGGGCGCCGCTGTGTTGTTCGACCTGCGCGCGCCATTGCGGCGTCTGCAACAGGTCGAGCGCGGCCGCGAGAGCACGCGAAGGCCGCACGCCCTGCTGTGTCATGAAGCCGATCGGCGTCCGCACGTCCGGCGAGACGAGCGGCAGCGCTTCCAGGTCGCGATGGCTGCGCACCGCCGCGACCATGGCGCCCGGCAGCACGCTCCAGACCTCGCCGGCCTCGACACTCAGCACGAGCGCCAGCACCGAGTTGGTCTCGATGGCCGGCGTCACCGTGATGCCCGCTCTGTCGAAGGCCTGGTCGATGATGAAGCGGTTGTGCATGTCCGGCGCGAGAAGGCACAGCGGGTGCCGGGCGGCTTCCGCCCAGGGAATGGACTTCCCGATCTGCAAGGTGTCGGCCGCAGGGCGCGACGCGCGGCGCAGCAGGAAGTAGTGCTCGATGCACTGGGGCCACGCCTCCAGCCTGACTTCGCGCAGTTGCATCCGTTCGGTGTAGCCAAGCGCGAGATCGAGCGACAGGCTGTCGAGGCCCGTTTCAAGCTCTTGCGAGCTCATCGACAGCACGGAGGGCACGATGCCCGGATGCCGCTGCTGCAGCATGGCTGCGAAGCGGGCGAGCATCGGGACGGCGGTCGGCACGGCGGCCATCCGCACATGGCCGCAAGGGCGGCCTTCCTCGCTGCGCAACTCCTGCTGGAGCAGCTTGCTTTCGTGCAGCATGCGTTGCGCCGTCGCCAGTACGCGTTCGCCTTCATGCGTGAGGCCCACATAAGTGCGCCCGCGACGCACGATGACCACGCCGTACTCGGTCTCCAGCGCGCGCAGCGCATTCGACAGCGCCGGCTGGGTGATGTGGCAGGCTTCTGCGGCGCGGCCGAAATGGCGGTGCTCGTCGAGCGCGACGAGATAGCGCATCGAAGCGAGCAGGTTCATTCGGCGAGGCGAGGGGTCAGGTGTTCTTGCTGACCGTGATCGTTGGGAACTTGGCGGAAAAATCCTTCGCCTTCTCGGCGATACCCACAGCCACGCGTCGCGCGACCGCCTTGTAGATGCCCGCCACTTCCCCATCGGGATCGGCCACCACCGTCGGCGTGCCGCTGTCGGCCTGCAGGCGGATGTTGATGTCCAGCGGCAGCGCGCCGAGGTAGTCCATGTTGTATTGCTCGGCCATCTTCTTGCCGCCCTCGGCGCCGAAGATGTGTTCGACGTGGCCGCAGTTCGAGCACACGTGCACCGCCATGTTCTCGACGATGCCGAGGATCGGCACGCCGACCTTCTCGAACATCTTGATGCCCTTCTTCGCGTCGAGCAGCGCGATGTCCTGCGGCGTGGTGACGATCACCGCGCCCGTCATGGGCACGCGCTGCGAGAGCGTGAGCTGGATGTCGCCGGTGCCGGGCGGCATGTCGACGATCAGGTAGTCGAGGTCCTTCCAGTTGGTCTGGCGAAGCAACTGCTCCAGCGCCTGCGTGGCCATCGGGCCGCGCCAGATCATGGCCTCGTCCTGGTCGACCAGGAAGCCGATCGACATGACCTGTACGCCGTGGTTCTCCAGCGGCTTCATGGTCTTGCCGTCGTCGCTCTCGGGGCGGCGGTCGATGCCCAGCATCATGGGCTGGCTCGGGCCATAGATGTCGGCGTCCAGCAGCCCGACGGTGGCGCCTTCGGCCGCCAGCGCCAGCGCGAGGTTGGCTGCGGTCGTGCTCTTGCCCACGCCGCCCTTGCCCGATGCCACGGCGATGATGTTCTTCACGTTGGGCATCAGTTGCACGCCGCGCTGCACGGCGTGGCTGATGACCTTGGTCGCGATGTTGACCGAGACGTTGCCGACGCCCGGCACTGTCCTGGCGGCGGCGACCAGTGCCTGGCGCATCGCGGGTATCTGGCTCTTCGCGGGATAGCCCAGTTCGACGTCGAAGGACACATCGCCTTCCTGGATCTGCACGTTCTTCAACGCCTTCGTGCTGACGAAATCCTTGCCGGTATTGGGATCGAGAACCGACTTGAGCGCCTCCGCGAGCGCTTCTTGCGTAACTGCCATTGGAAACTCCTGAATGGCGGCTAGTCTAGTGCGCCCGCGCAAGCGCCTCTCGGAACGCCCCGGTTTGCCCCCATTCCAGGAACACCGCGGATCCGGCTCCGCCGGTCCGCAGGTGTTGCCCCCGGCAGGGGGTAGGCGGCCACACGAAGTGGGCAAGCCTGGGGGCGAGCTAGAGTGTTTTGAAGTGGTGCGTCCCGTCAGCAGCAAGCTGCGCGACCAGGCCGAATTCCCAGTCGAGATAGGCCTGCATCGCTTCCGTCGGCGCATCCGTGCCTTCGTAGGGGCGCCGATAGCGGTCGGTCGCCGGGGTCGCCAGGCGACTCCACCCGGTTTCGACCGGCAGCCCGGCAGCGAACCATGCGGCGTTGCCGCCCTCCAGGACCAGCACCTCGGCGTCGCGCCCGCGCGCAGCGAGCAAGGCGCGCACATCGAGGGCGGCAAAGCGGGCGAGCAGGCTGCTTCCGCAGGTGAGCACATAGCGCCGCGCGGCGGGAATCACGTCCAGAGCCTGCGCGAGCTGGGCACGGATCGCAAACCACGCGCCCGGAACGTGGCGCTTCGCGTGATTGACACTGGTCGTGACGTCGATCACCGCGGCATCCTGCGGCGAATCCCTCTGCAACTCGGCCAACCGGGCCGGCGTGATCCCGGACACCGACGGCGCCGCGGGATGATCGGCCGGCGAAGCGCCCTGTGCACTCCGTGCGGCAACGGGATGCGCCTCCACCACGTACGCCTCCCATCCCATCTGCGCGAGCCACGACGCCGTCATCGACGCGCGCACGCCGTCGTCATCGGCCAGCACGACGCGCGCGCCCCGCACGGGTACGTGATGATCGGTCTCCTGCACCAGTTGTCCGCCTGGTGCGCTCGCAAAGCCCGGCAGATGGCCGTGTTCGTACTCCTCCGGCGTACGCACGTCGAAGCGGTAGACCGTGCGGCCCGGCGCTTCGAGCGTCGCGAGCGCGCCAAGGCCGATCCAGCGCACGCCCGCGCGACGTGCCACGTCCTGCGCATTCGCCTGGGCGACGGCACGATTCGCATCACCCGCCGCCGGTGCGCGACGCGATGCTCCGTGATCCAGCACCTGCCCGGCCAGCTTCCAGCCGATGGTTCCGTTGCGCAGCGCGGCGACCGGGTTGGGAATGCCCGCATTCACCAGCGATTGCGTGCCGATGATGCTGCGCGTGCGGCCGGCGCAATTGACGATCACCTGCGTGCGCGGATCGGGCGCCAGTTCCCGAACGCGCAGCACCAGTTCCGCGCCCGGCACGCTGGTCGCGGTGGGGATGCTCATGGTCTGGTACTCGTCGAAACGCCGCGCGTCGAGCACCACCACATCGGCACGCGCATCGATCAAGGCCTTGACCTCCTGCGCCGAGAGCGAAGGTGTGTGACGCTCGTGCTCCACCAACTCGCCGAAGGCCTTGCTCGGCACGTTGACGTCGCGGAACAGTTCGCCGCCCGCAGCGCGCCAGCCGTCGAGCCCGCCTTCGAGCACGTGCACGCGCGTGTAGCCAAGCTCGGAAAGCCGCGCGGCCGCGATCGGCGCGAGGTCGACACCTTCATGCGCGCCGTAGACCACGACCAGCGTGTCTCGGCGCGGGATGCGGCGCCATGCATCGAGCTCGATGCGCGACAGCGGCAAGTTGGCAGCCCACAGCGGATGCGCCTGCGCGTACGGATCTTCTTCGCGCACGTCGAGCAAGGCGATTTCATCGCGTGCGAGGAGATGGGCGCGCACGGCGGCAACGGTGAGAGGGGCGGTCATGTGATGGAAACGAGTTGGCCTGCGGGCGATTCGGAGTATCCGGAGACGAAGGGCTTGCGCCCGCCTTCAGGTGGATAAGTATGGCGTTGTACCTTGCCGATGTCGGCACCGTAGACGTGGATGCTGATCGACACGCGGTCGTCGCAGGCATTGCGCACGCGGTGCACATCGCCGATGCGCGGCGAGACGGCCTCGACATCGCCCGGGGCGAGCCGCACAGGTGGGCCCTCGGCCATCGGCAGGCCTTCGCTTTCGCGGTAACCCTGGCTGATCTCGGCGCCGCGCAGCATGCCGATCAGGCCCCATACGGTGTGGTCGTGCACCGGCGTGGCTTGCCCCGGCCCCCAGACGAAGCTCACGACCGAAAAGCGCGCTGCCGCGTCGACGTGGAGCAGATATTGCTGGTACCGCTCGGGATTCGGTTTGGCGAATGCATCCGGCAGCCAGTCATCACGCGCCACCAGGCTGCGAAGCAATGTGCCGCCCTCTTCCAGGATGCGCGCTTCATCCGGATCCGCATCGAGCAGCCGGCCGAAGGCGATGACGAACTGGCGCAATCGCGTACTCATCGGGCCAGCGCGCCCTTGCCGGCAGCGACCAGGATCGCGTCGTTCTGCGGCGTGTGGATGCGGCTGCACAGCACGTCGCGATAGTGGCGTTCGAGCGGGTTCTGGCGCGTGAGGCCGTGATTGCCGCTGAGCTGAAGTGCGAGTTCGACCGCGCGAATCGCCTGCGTGGTGACGGTGTATTTCAGCAAGCCGCTGTCCGATGCCGAGGGCGCACGGCCTGCATCGACTTCGGTGGTCGCGTGCTGCAGCAGGACGCGGTTGGTGCGCAGCAACGATTCGATCTCGCCAACGGTCTCCTGCACGCGCGGCAGGCTCGCCAGCGCCGCGCCGAGTCCGCTCGGGGCCCGCCGGTTGAGGAAACCGACCAGCCAGTCGCGCGCCGCGCGAGCCACCGCGTCGTAGAGCGTGCCCAGCAGCACCACCATCCACGCTTGCTGCGTGGCGTGGGCGTCGATGTCGGTCTGGCTGCCCGCATCGGGCGCCCAATCGGCCGGCGCGCGCAGGTCGACGGCGTGGTCGAGCGGGATCGCGACATCCTCGAACAGCACCTCGTGGCTGCCCGAGGCGCGAAGGCCCAGGTGGTCCCAACTCGCGATCACGCGAACACCGGGCGCATGGCGTGGCACGAGGAAGACGCCGACACGTGGCGCGGCTTCGTCCGTCCGGCCCCAGACCGACAACCAGCTCAGTCCTTCGATGCCGGTCGTGTAGAGCTTGTGTCCGTCGAGCTTCCACTGGTCGCCCTCGATGCGCGCGGTCGTGGCCGGCAGGCCGCCGCGCGCGGGCGAGCCCAGCGCAGGCTCCACGCGCAAGGCGTTGATCAATGCACCGTCGCGCACTGCGTCGCGCAGCACGCGTTCGCGCAGATGCGACGGCCACCGGCTGTCGGTGCGGCCAATGGCCAGATGCTGCAGCCAGGTCATCGTCAGGATCAGCGCGGTTGCCGGCTCGCCATGGGCCACCGCCGCCAGCACGCGGCGTGCGGTTTCGAGCGATGCACCGCCGCCGCCCTGCGCGCGCGGTGCGACGAGGCTGACGAGCCCGTTCGCATGCAATGCGGCGAAGTTCTCGCGGGGAAAGGCGCCGCTGCGATCGAGATCGGCGGCGGTCTCTGCAAAGAGGGAGGACAGGCGCGCAAACAGCGCGTCGTCCGAATCTGGCGCGGCCGGCACGCGGCGCAGGACTTGTGTACTCATGGGGCCGGACCTTAGCCGCCGTCGTGCGCGCGGAAAACGACGGAAGCCGCATATCCAAACTCGTTTTTCTGCGTTCGCTTTCGATGCGCAGCGCATTACGGTCACGCCTCTGTTCAAGCGACACGGAAGGCGCGAGCTTCATGACATTTCCTCTTCACCCGGACCATGCCGCCGCCTGGTCGCGCCGCCGCTGGCTGCGGACTGCCGGCGTGGCCGCTGCCTTCGGCGCTGCAGGTCCGATCGCCTCGTCCGCCATCGCAGCGACGGCGACCGACCTCTCCGGCGTCACGCTGCGCATCGGCACCTACAAGGGACTCTGGCGTCCGCTGATCGAGGCATCGGGCCAGGGCAGGACGCCCTACAGGATCGACTGGCGCGAGCTGAACAATGGCGTGCTCCACATCGAAGCCATCCAGGGCGACGCGCTCGACGTCGGCTCCGGCAGCGAGATTCCGGCCACCTTCGCGGCACGCCAGAAGGCCAAGGTGCGCTTCGTCGCCGTGATCCACGAGGACCTGAACAACCAGGCGACGCTAGCGCGCAAGGATGCGCCCATCAAGACCATCGCCGACTTCAAGGGCAAGCGCGTGGGCTATGTGCGTGCCACCACGGCGCACTACTACCTGAGCAAGCAGCTTGCAGAAGCAGGCCTCTCGTTCAGCGACATCCAGCCCATCAATTTGAGCCCGGCCGATGGTCTCTCGGCCTTCGCACGCGGTGATCTCGATGCCTGGGCGATCTATGGCTACAACGGGCAACTCGCACGCACGCAGTACGGCGCCAGGACCATCAAGACCGGCAAGGGCTATCTCTCGGGCAACTTCCCGGTCTATGCCAATCCGCGCGCGGTGGATGACCCGTTGCGCCATGCCGCCATTGCGGACTTCCTGCTGCGCCTGCAGCGCGCGTACGCGTGGGCCAACGACAACTACCTGGACTACGCCAAGGCGCAATCCGCCGAGACGCGCGTGCCGGTCGGCGACCTGATCGAACTCTTCAACGGCCGCAGCAACGACTACGGCCTCGGCCCCGTCACCGACGCAGCGGTGCGCAGCCACCAGGAGGTGGCCGACACCTTCGTGAAGCTCGGCGTGCTCGACGGCCCGGCCGATGTCGCACCACTGTGGGACCGCAGCTTCGGCGCGGCGCTGTCGCGCGGCAATCCGGCCTGACTCCCCTGCTTCCATTTCATCCATTCCTCTCTTCCATTCCAAGGACGCACCCATGAGCGACATCGAATTCATCGGCATGATCCAGACCCAGAAGGTCTCGGAGATCCACCCCGCGCGCGGCCCCGCCATCGACCGCGACTACGTGCGCGCCTTCGCGCAGGCCCATGAGCAGGCCGGCTTCGACCGCGTGCTGGTGCCGCACCACTCGACCAGCCCCGACGCCACCTTGACCGTGGCCTACGCCGCATCGGTCACCGAGCGCATCCATTTCATGCTGGCGCACCGGCCCGGCTTCGTCACGCCGACACTTGCGGCGCGGCAGTTCGCCTCGCTCGACCAGTTCAGCGGCGGCCGCCTCGGCGTGCACTACATCTCCGGCGGCTCCGACGACGAGCAGAAGCGCGATGGCGACTGGCTCGACCACGACCAGCGCTATGCCCGCACCGACGAATACCTCGACGTGCTGCGCAAGGTGTGGACCAGCGACAAGCCCTTCGACCACGAAGGCGCGCACTATCGCTTCAAGGATGCGTTCTCGGAAGTGAAGCCGGTGCAGTCGCTCAACGGCAGGCCGCATGTCCCGGTCTACTTCGGCGGTGCATCGGAGGCCGCGATCCCGGTCGCCGGCAAGCATGCGGACGTGTACGCGCTCTGGGGCGAGTCGCTCGACCAGGCCCGCGAACTCACCGGCCGCGTGCGCGCCGAAGCCGCGAAGCACGGCCGCAGCGTGCGCTTCTCGGTGTCGTTCCGTCCGATCCTGGCGGAGACCGAGGAGAAAGCCTGGGAACGCGCCGACAGCATCCTGGCGGAGACCCGCCGCCTGCGCGTGGTGCAGGGCTTCGGCCGCGGCGGTCCGCAACAGAGCGAAGGCGCCCGGCGCCTGCTCGCCGCAGCCGAAAAGGGCACCCGCCTCGACAAGCGCCTGTGGACCGCCGTCGCGCAGGAAATCGGCGGCCGCTCGAACAGCACGGCGCTGGTCGGTACGCCCGAGCAGGTGGCCGACGCCCTGCTCGACTACTACGACCTCGGCGTGACGACCTTCCTGATCCGCGGCTTCGATCCGCTCGAGGACGCCATCGACTACGGCCGCGAACTGATTCCGCGCGCACATGCCCTGGTGGCGCAGCGCCTGGCCGCGCGGCGCAAGGCGGCCTGAGCCCTTCGATGCATCCACGTGCCAGAAAGGACCGCATGAGCGCCGTACTCGAACTCGACCGCAGCGGGGACCGCACCCGTGGCAGGCTCGTCCTCAATCCTCGCCCGCAGCAGAAATACTGGTTCGATCCGCCTGCACCGCGCGCCAGCGTGGAGGCCGAGCGCCGCCATCGCCAGGAGCGCCTGGCCGGCGCCTTCCGCCTCTTCGCGCGCTTCGGCTTCGCGCAGGGCCTGGCCGGCCACATCACGGCGCGCGACCCGGAGTTGACGGACCATTTCTGGGTCAACCCGCTGGGCGTGCACTTTTCGCGCATCAAGGTGTCGGACCTGCTGCTCGTCAATTCGAAGGGTGAAACCGTGATCGGCGATCGCCCGCTCAACAAGGCGGCCTTTGCCATCCACGCAGCGATCCACGAATACAACCCGAAGATCATCGCGGCCGCGCACACGCACTCGACTTACGGCAAGGCCTGGTCGACGCTGGGCCGCCCGCTCGACACGCTCACGCAGGACGCCTGCGTGTTCCACGAAGATCACGCGCTCTTCGACGATTTCACCGGCATGGTGGTCGACGAGAGCGAGGGTCTGCGCATCGCCAGGGCGCTCGGTGACCGCAAGGGCGCGATCCTCAAGAACCACGGCATCCTGAGCGCCGGCCCAAGCGTGCAGGCGGCCGCATGGTGGTACATCGCGCTCGACAACGCCTGCCACACGCAACTGCTGGCCGAAGCCGCCGGCAAGCCGCAGCCCATCGACGAGGCGGTCGCGCGCCACACGCACGGCCAGATCGGCGGACCCGAGGGCGCGCTGCACGCCTTCGAGAGCCTCTACGAAGGGCTGGTCGAGGCCGAGCCCGAACTGCTCCAGTGAACCGGCAACCCACTCTCACGATCATGAACAACACATCCTTCTCGCGCCGCAGCGTGCTGCGCGCCGGCGGCGCCGCCGCCGTCATCGCATCCAGCGGCCTGATCGCCACGCGGGCCTGGTCGCAGCAGCGCAAGCTGAATTTCGCGTGGAACGCGTCGGCCTTCTGCCTCTCGCCCGTCGTGGTGGCGCAGGAGCGCGGCATCTTCGAGAAGAACGGGCTGCAGGTCGAACTCATCAACTACACCGGCTCGACCGACCAGTTGCTCGAATCGCTGGCCACGGCCAAGGCCGATGCGGCCGTGGGCATGATCCACCGCTGGCTCAAGCCGCTCGAATCGGGCTTCGACGTCAAGATCGTCGGCAGCTCGCACGGCGGCTGCGTGCGTCTCGTGGGCGTGAAGGAAGCCGGCGTGACCGACCTGCAGAAGCTCAAGGGCAAGACCATCGGCGTGTCCGACATCGCGAGCCCTGGCAAGAACTTCTTCTCGATCCTGCTCAAGAAGAACGGCATCGACGCCGACAAGGACGTGACTTGGCGCCAGTACCCCGCCGACCTGCTCGACATCGCGGTCAACAAGGGCGAGATCCAGGCTATCGCGGACGGCGACCCGACGCTCTACCTGATCGAGAAGCGCAACAAGGGGCGCTACCAGGAACTGGCATCGAACCTTTCGGGCGAATACAAGGACAAGGTCTGCTGCATCGTCGGCGCACGCGGCGAACTGGTGCGCGCGGAGAAGCCGGTGGTGGCCGCGCTCGTGCGTTCCATCGTGCAGGCCTCGGATTTCGTGGCGGAGAACCCGAACGAATCGGCGAAGCTGTTCGCGAAGTATTCGCCGAAGGTGCCGGTCGAGGACCTGCAGGCGCTGCTGGGAACGCTGACCCACGCCCATCACCCGGTCGGCAAGAACCTGCGCGACGAGGTGGAGTTCTATGCGCGCGACTTCCGCTCGGTGGGCGTGCTGAAGCAGAGCACGGATCCGGTGCGGCTCGCGAACCACGTGTCGGTGGACGTGCTGGCATGACGACGGCCGGGAACATCCTGGGCGCGCCGCCGCGCCCCCAGGCGGCGCCGCCGCGCGCGCAGGTTCGCCGCGACGCGGCAGCGGTTGGTATACCGGCCGTGTTGCACGAGGCCGCTCCCACAGGCATCTGGCGAACAGGCATCGCCGCGGCGACGGCGTGGCTCGCGCTCGGCGTGCTGACGGTGTATTGGCCGAACCGCGAAGTCGGGTTCAGCGACTGGAACTTCACGAACGACTTCGGCGTCGGTGCGATCGTCGTCGCGGCGTTGCTGCTCGCGGTGGCGCTGCTCGGCGCCCGTGCGGGCCGCGTCGGCCGCAAGCTGCGACCCGCCGGCCATTGGCTCATCGCGGCACCGCTGTTGCTCGCGCTGTGGGAGGTGCTGACCGCCAAGCTCGGCGTCCTGCCTCCGCCCTTCTTCGCGCCGCCGCAGAGCCTGCTGGACGTCGCCTATGAGGACTGGGCCCGGCTCGGACTCTCGACCGCGCATTCGCTGCGGCTGCTCGCGCATGGCTTCGTGCTCGGTGCGCTGGTCGGCTTCGTGACGGGCGTGTGGATCGGCTGGTCGCGCATCGCAGGCTACTGGGTGCATCCACTGCTGCGATTCCTCGGGCCGGTGCCGGCTTCGGCGCTGCTGCCGCTGGCCTTCTTCTTCGCGCCGTCGAGCTATGCGGCGGCGGTGTTCCTGGTGGGGCTCGCGACCTTCTTCCCGGTCGCGGTGCTGAGTTGGTCGGGCGTGGCCTCGGTCAACAAGAACTACTACGACGTCGCACGCACGCTCGGTGCGCCGGAGTGGTTCCTGGTACTGCGCGTGGCCGTGCCGGCTGCGCTGCCGCAGGTCTTCGTCGGCCTGTTCATGGGGCTGGGCGCATCGTTCTCCGTGCTGGTCACCGCCGAGATGATGGGCGTGAAGGCGGGTCTCGGCTGGTATCTCCAATGGGCCCAGGGCTGGGCGGCCTACGCCAACATGTATGCGGCGCTACTGGTGATGGCGGTGCTGTGCTCCGGACTGATCACGCTGCTCTTCGCTGTGCGGGACCGCGCGCTCTCGTGGCAGAAGGGGACGGTCAAGTGGTAGGCACGACGACAGCGCAAACATCCGCGCCGACGGCGGATGCCGGTGCGCACATCGACATCCGCAACGTCAGCCACTGGTTCAAGCTGCCGAGCGGGGTGCTGCAGGTCCTCGACGGCATCGACCTCGATGTGCAGCCCGGCGAGTTCGTCGCCTTGCTGGGGCCGAGCGGCTGCGGCAAGTCGACGCTGTTGCGGCTGGTGGCCGGACTGGAACCCGCGACCGCCGGGACCATCACGCAGGACGGCGAACCGATCACGCGGCCCGACCCTTCACGCATCGTCGTATTCCAGGATCCGACGCTCTATCCGTGGCGCAGCGTCTGGGACAACGTCGCGCTGGGTTTGCAGGCGCGCGGCCTGCTGAAGACGCAGCGCTCGCGCGTCGACGACGCGCTCAGGCTCGTCGGCCTCAGCGAGTTCGCGAAGAGCTTTCCGCATCAACTTTCGGGCGGCATGGCGCAGCGCGTCGCCCTCGCCCGCGCGCTGGTCAACGACCCGCGCCTGCTGGTGCTCGACGAGCCGCTGGGCAAGCTCGATTCGCTCACGCGCCTGACGATGCAGAGCGAACTGGTAAGCCTGTGGCAACGCGCCGGCTTCTCGGCGCTGCTGGTGACGCACGACGTCGAGGAGGCGCTGTTCCTGGCCAACCGCGTGATCGTGCTGAGCGACCGGCCGGCGCGCATTGCCGCGGAACTGGTGGTCGACCTTCCGTATCCGCGGCATCGAGGTCATGCGCGGCTCGCAGAGCTTCGACATGAAGCGCTTCGCCACCTCGGCCTTGACGCGACGTGGTGAGTGTTGCTCGCCCCCAGGCTGCGCGCACTTCGTGTCGCTTCGCCTACCCCCTGCCGGGGGCGGGCCGGCCGCTTCGGGCGGCCGGGCGCGGCGGCCCCTGCGGGTGAGGCATGGATGCACAGTGGCTGAATCCGTTGATCGGGCTGCTTCAGAGTGCGCAACTGGGCCTGTTGCAGCTGCTGACGTGGCTGGGTCTGGCGGGGACCAGCCACGGTCAGGCCGCTTGGCCGTGGGCGCTGCGATTGTCAGGCGAGAACCTGCTGATCGACCTGGGGCAGGCTCGGCGGCTGGCGTGGACCTTGATCTTGCTCGCGCTCGCGGTGCTCTCGTTGCTGGTCGCGTTGGTCTGGCGGCGGAGGCGCTGGCTCTTCGCTTCGGCGGTGCCGCTCCTGCTCTTCGTGGCGCCGTGGCCCGACGCCGAGGTGGTGCTGGTGCCGGCCTATCCCACGAGTTTTCATCGCTCGCCCACAGGCTTCAGCGCCGAGTCCATCGTGCGAGGACACACGCTTTACGCGCAGCATTGCATCGGATGCCATGGCGACGATGGCCGGGGACAAGGTCCACTCGCTGCGGCGCAGCCGGTGTGGCCGCCGAATCTCACCGGCCCCTTGCTGTGGCGGCGTGCCGATGGCGACGTGCTGTGGCGCGTGCTCCACGGCACGAAGGACCGGCACGGCGCTTCGACCATGCCGGCCTTCGATGGGCTGGCCGACGGCGACGCCTGGGCGTTGATCGATTTCATGAAGGCCCAGGGCGCCGGCCAGAGCCTGCGGGCGACCGGCGTCTGGAGCCAACCCATCGGCTTGCCCGATGTCATCGTTCGGTGCGAGGGACGCGCGCCCCGCGCGCTCTCGGGCTGGCGGGGACAGCGCCTGCGCATCGTCGCGGCGGGTGCGACGACCGCCGGGTTGCTCGAAGACCCGCGCATGGTCACCGTGCAGCTCCAGCCTCCTGGCGGCGCGGAACCGCGAAGCACCGCGGACTGCGTCGTCGATTCCCCCGCAGCCTGGGATGCATTCGCACTGATCGCCGGCACCGAAGCACTGGGTGGCACACAACTGCTGGCGGATCGCGACGGCTGGCTGCGCGCACGCGGTTCGCCGGGCGACGCCGGCTGGTCGGAAGACGACCTGCTGTGTCGCAACGCCAGCGGCTCCGGAAGCGCGCAGGACGGCCCGCTGCCCACCGACGGTCTCGGCGCACTCATCGCTCGCATGGATGCCGAGCCGGTTCGCTTCCTCAAAGGTGGCTTCATCCACTGACCGCCTTCGCATTTCATCGCTTCAAGGAGTTTTCGCATGACACACGCATCCCGCCGCCAGTTCATCACTCATTCGTTCGCAAGCGCCGCAGCGCTCGCGCTTCCGACGACCATCCTGCATGCGCAATCGCGGCCCGTGCTCAAGGCCGGCGACCAGAAGGGCGGCCTGCGTGCGCTGCTCGAAGCGGCGGGCGGGCTCGAAGGCCTGTCCTATGACATCCAATGGTCGGAGTTCCCAGCCGCTGCGCCGTTGGCCGAGGCGCTCAACGCCGGCGCCGTCGACTCGGGCCCGATCGGCGATGCACCGCTGATCTTCGCGCTCGCAGCCGGAACACGCGTGAAGGCGATAGGCGCGAACCGTTCGGATTCCTATGGCACGGCCGTACTCGTCCGCCCGGATTCGCCACTGAAGACCGCAGCCGATCTCAAGGGCAAGAGCATTGCGACCAACCGCGGATCGATCGGCCACTACGTCACGCTGAAAGCCATCACCACCGCAGGCCTGAAGCCGGAGGACGTCAACATCCGATTCCTCGCGCCCGCCGATGCCAAGCTCGCGCTGACGCAGGGCTCGGTCGATGCGTGGGCAACCTGGGAGCCCTACACCGCGCTGGCCGAGACGAGCCATCATGCGCGGGTGCTGGTGAGCGGGCGCGACCTGCTGCCCGGCCTGAGCTACCTCGCGGCCACCGACGCCGCGATCGCCGCGAAGCGATCTGTGCTGCAGGATTTCCTGCAACGAGTGGTGAAGGCGCAGGCCTGGTCGTATCGCAACGTCGATGCCTTCTCCGCCACGCTGGCGCGGATCATCGGCATCCCGCCCGAGGCCGCGAAGCTGCAGTTCGAGCGGCGGCAGCAGAAGTGGGTTCCCATCGACGGGCAAGTGATCGCCGATCAGCAGCGCACGGCCGACTTCTATCACCAGGTGGGGCTGATCAAGCAGCCGCTGGATGTGCGACCGACCTTCGACATCGGCTTCGCGACCAGCGCCTGAGGGTCCTTTGCGGCCCCCGTTCGCGCCCACGCTTCCGCGCGACGTGGTGGAGAAGGCGCTCGCAGCGGATGCGCCGGCGCAGATCGGTGGCTGATCAAGGCGGCTCATTGCATGACGCGCAACCCCAGCAGGACAACCAGGACAGCGGCCAGCAGGACCGTGGTGCATTGCCAGAAGAGCACGGGGTGCCGCTCGATCAACGCCGGCTGGCGCGGCCGCAGGAACTCCGGACCCGGCGCCTTGAGATCGTGCGCGAACTCGGACGCCGCCTGCTGCCGCCTCGCGGGATCCGGATGCAGCGCCTTCTGGAGCACCGCGTCGACCCACGCGGGCAGTTCGGGCCGGAAGTGCCGGACCGGCACGTAGCGCAGCCGTTTCGCCTCGGCGGTCGAGCGGACCCGCGACGCTTGCAAGCCGTACGGCAACTGACTCGTGAGCATCTGGTAGGTGATGACGGCCAGCGAGAAGAGGTCGGAGCGAGTGCTGCCGCCATGACCGACGAAGTACTCCGGCGCGGTGTACTGCAAGGTGCCTTCGATGGCGAGCGCGCGTTTGTCGCGAGCGCTGTCGGCCAGGCCCGCGACGTGGGTCGACGCCAGGTCGATGATCCTGACGGTGCCCGTGCGATCGATCATGACGTTCTCGGGGCGAAGATCCTGGTGCAGCATCTCCTTGCCGTGCAATGCCTGAAGCCCGCGGGCCAGTTGCTCGACGATGCCGCGCACGATGTCCAGCATGGGTGCGGGGTGATCGATCATCCACTGCGCGAGCGTCTGGCCGTCGACGTACTCCATCGCGACATACAGGTGCTGGCGCGCCCTGTCGATCGGGCTGGCCTTGAGGACGTGGATGTTGTCGACGCGACGCGCCACCCACTCCTCGAGAACAAAGCGATCCAGGTAGTCCGCGTCGTCCCGCAGGTCGACCGAGGGAAGCTTCAGCACCACCTGCCGCCCCGTCGCTTCGTCCACGGCGAGATGCACATGGCTGCGAGAACTCACATGAAGTTCACGAACGAGGCTGAAGCCCTCGAAGCTGTCCCGCGGCGCGAGCGCGGGCGCGATCGCCAGGCCCTTGCGCTGCTGCAGCAGCTGTGCCGCGTCGGGCGCGGGGAGTTCGTCGATGCGAAGGAGCTGGACGGTACTGTCGTCGTTGCCGCCCTTCGCGCGTGCCGTGGCAGTGAGCCACTGGGCCGCCTTGTCCAGGTCGTCCCCGCACTCGGCCAGCGCCTGGTGCACCGCCACGGCGTCAAGGTGCGCATAGGCGCCGTCGGTCGCCAAGAGGTAGACCTCGCCGACTTCCGCTTCCCAGCAACGGTAGTCGATCTCCACGTTGGCACTCGCCCCCAGTGCGCGCCCCAGGTACGACTCCACCGACGACAGGTGAACGCGATGGTCTTCGGTGAGCTGCTCCAGCGCGTTGGGGTGCAGCCGATGGATCCGGGCGTCGCCGACGTGCAGCAGATGCAAGTCCCGGCCTTTGAGGATCAGCGCGCTGAAGGTGCACACATAGCCGCTGTCCTTGTCGAAGCGCGCATCGCTTCGCATCGTTTGCGCGTGCAGCCACGAGTTCGTGGCATTCAGCACCCGCTGGGCCGAACGGCGCACCGACCACGCGTCGGAGGTCGCGTAGTAGTCATCCAGAAAGCCGCGCACCGCCGCGGCGCTCGCCACCTGGCTGACGCGGCTGGAGCCGATGCCGTCGGCGAGAGCGACGGCGATGCCCTTGGAGATCCGCAGCGACCCTTCCGGCAGCATGGCGCCGTGGAAATCCTGGTTGACCGAATGGGGCCTGGCCAGCGAGTGCTGGCCGAGCGTCACGCGCAATGCATTGCTCATTCAGGCATTGAGGCGCGCGCGACGGATCAGCTCACGACGCGCTTCGGCGCCGTCTTGTAGTGCGTCGAGTACAGGGTCGCGCCGACGAAGGTCAGGCCACCCACCAGGTTGCCAAGCACCGTCGGGAGTTCGTTCCAGATGAAGTAGTCCATGAGCGTGAACTTGCCGCCGAGCATCAGGCCGGTGGGGAACAGGAACATGTTGACGATCGAGTGTTCGAAGCCCATGTAGAAGAAGACCATGACGGGCATCCACATGCCGATGGCCTTGCCCGACACGGTGGTGGACATCATCGCCGCGACGACGCCGGTGGACACCATCCAGTTGCACATCACGCCGCGGATGAACAGGGTGAGCATGCCGGCGGCGCCGTGGGCGGCATAGCCGACCGTGCGGCCTTCGCCGATGGCGCCCAGCTTCTGGCCGACGAGACTGGGGCCTTCGGAGAAGCCGAAGGTGAAGATGATCGCCATGAACACCGACACCGTCAGCGCGCCGGCGAAGTTGCCGACGAACACCAGCCCCCAGTTGCGCAGGCAGCCGCGCCAGGTGGCGCCGGGGCGCTTGTCGAGCACCGCCAGCGGCACCAGCGTGAAGACGCCGGTCAGCAGGTCGAAGCCCATCAGGTACAGCATGATGAATCCCACCGGGAAGAGCATCGCACCCACCAGCGGGTTGCCCGTGTTCACGCTCACCGTGACGGCGAAGGCCGCCGCGAGCGCCAGGATGGCGCCCGCCATGTACGAGCGGATGAGCGTGTCGCGGGTGGACATCAGGAGCTTGGATTCGCCGGCGTCGACCATCTTGGTGACGAACTCGGCAGGTGCTAGATAGGCCATCTTGGTTCCTTGGAAAAGCGGGAGAAGACTGAAACTGTCGAAGTGGTTGAGGCGAAGGGACTACGCGAGCGCAACGAGCACGCGCCCCTCGTGGACGCGCACGGCATGGGCTCGCACCGAGTGTTCCGGTGCTTCGAGGCATTCGCCGTTGCGCAGGTCGAAGTGGTTCTTGTAGAGCGGCGAGGCCACGACGATTCGGTCCCCCAGGCTGCCGACCAGTCCGCGCGAAAGCACGCTGGCCTTCGCCTTGGGATCGACGTTGTCGATGGCATAGAGGTCCTGTTGCTGTCCGACCCGGAAGATCGCGACGTGCACACCCTCCACGAGGGCGCACACACCGGTGTCGGGCAGGATGTCGCTGGCGGCGCACACGGCGGTCCAGTGAAGCGATTCGGTGGTCATGTGGAATGTCCTCTGGCGTTCAAACGGTGGCAACGTCGTCCTTGGCTTCGCGTTCCTCGATCCGGGCGGGCCGGTTCTGGCCGCGCTCCTTCACGAAGACGATGTGCTCGTCCGGCTTCTCGCTGTTGACGAAGGAGCGGAAGCGCTCGCGCGTGGCCGGGTCGTTCACCGCGGTCTTCCACTCGCACTGGTAGGTGTCGACCACGCGCTGCATCTGCGCCTCCAGTTCGGCGGCCAGTCCGAGGGTGTCCTGGATGAGCACGTCCTTCAGGTAGTCCAGGCCGCCCTGCAGGCTCTCGCGCCACGTGCTGGTGCGCTGCAAGCGGTCCGCCGTGCGCACATAGAACATCAGGAAGCGGTCGATGAGGCGGATGAGCTCGGCCTTGCCGAGGTCCGTGGCGATCAGCTCGGCGTGGCGCGGCTTCATGCCGCCGTTGCCGCACACGTAGAGGTTCCAGCCCTTGTCGGTGGCGATGATGCCGACATCCTTGCCCTGGGCCTCGGCGCATTCGCGGGTGCAGCCCGAGACGCCGAACTTGATCTTGTGCGGCGCGCGCAAGCCCTTGTAGCGGTTCTCCAGTTCGACCGCCAGGCCCACGCTGTCGTCGACGCCGTAGCGGCACCAGGTCGATCCGACGCAGCTCTTCACCGTGCGCAGCGACTTGCCGTACGCATGGCCCGATTCGAAACCGGCGGCGATGAGTTCCTCCCAGATAGGCGGCAGTTGCTCGACGCGGGCGCCGAAGAGGTCCACGCGCTGGCCGCCGGTGATCTTGGTGTAGAGGCCGTATTTCTTCGCCACCTGGCCCACCGCGATCAGCCCCTCGGGCGTGACCTCGCCGCCGGGCATGCGCGGCACGACCGAGTAGCTGCCGTCCTTCTGGAGGTTGCCGAGGAAATAATCGTTGCTGTCCTGCAGCGCAGCCAGGTCCTTCTTGAGGACGAATTCGTTCCAGCACGACGCGAAGATGCTGGCAGCGGCCGGCTTGCAGATGTCGCAGCCCAGTCCCTTGCCATGCCGGGCCAGGAGGTCACCGAAACTGCGGATCTCGCCGACGCGAATCAGGTGG
This sequence comes from Variovorax sp. P5_A3, assembly GCF_056400665.1. Lineage (NCBI taxonomy): Bacteria > Pseudomonadati > Pseudomonadota > Betaproteobacteria > Burkholderiales > Comamonadaceae > Variovorax > Variovorax sp. P5_A3. Next base: position 178,260 of record NZ_JBFUKW010000004.1, read on the forward strand.
TACAGCTCCTGGCGGGAGTAAGCGAAGTGCTCGCAAATGTGATTGTTGACCGCCAGCCCGCGCCTGGCCATCTCGGCCTTCATCACCTGGCCCACGAGTGGAACGCAGCCCCCGCAGGTCGCACCGGCCTTGGTGCAGGCCTTCAACCCGGCGACGGTGCAGGCGCCCTGCCCGACCGCCTCGCATATCTGTCCCTTGGTCACGCTGTTGCATGAACAGATCTGGGCACTGTCGGGCAGCGCGTCCACGCCGAGCCCGGGCCTGGCCTTGCCGTCGCTCGAAGGCAGGATCAGGAACTCCGGCTCGGCGGGCAGCGCGATGCCGTTGAGCGCCATCTGCAGCAGGGTCCCGTATTCGGCCGCGTCGCCCACCAGCACCGCGCCGAGCAACTGCCTGCCGTCTTCGCTGACGACGATCTTCTTGTAGATCTGCTTGTGCTCGTTGACGTACTGGTAGGAACGCGACTTCGGTGTCTTGCCGTGCGCGTCGCCGATGCTCGCGACGTCCACGCCCATGAGCTTGAGCTTGGTGCTCATGTCGGCGCCCGCGAAGGCCGCGTCGTCCTGCCCGGCGATGTGCTTCGCGGCCACGCGCGCCATGTCGTAGCCCGGCGCGACGAGGCCGAAGATCTGCTCGTTCCACGACGCGCACTCACCGATCGCATAGACGTTGCGATCGCTCGTGCGGCAGTGGCTGTCCACCGCCACGCCGCCGCGCGGACCGACCGCCAGCACGCACTGGCGGGCCAGTTCGTCGCGCGGGCGGATGCCGGCGGAGAACACGATCATGTCGGTCTCGAGCCAGGTGCCGTCCGCGAAGACCATGCGGTGGCGGGCCGTCGCCCCATCGGTGATATCCACCGTGTTGCGACCGGTGTGCACGTGCACGCCCAGCGCCTCGATGCCGCTGCGCAGCGCGTGACCGCCACCCTCGTCGACCTGCACCGCCATCAGCCTCGGCGCGAACTCCACGACGTGGGTTTCCAGGCCCATGTCGCGCAGGGCCTTGGCGCACTCCAATCCCAGCAGGCCGCCGCCCACGACGACGCCGGTGCGGGAGCGCGCGCCGCAGGCCTTCATGGCTTCCAGGTCCTCGATGGTGCGGTAGACGAAGCAGTTCGGCCGATCGCGGCCCGGCACCGGCGGCACGAAGGGCGCGGAGCCCGTGGCCAGCACGAGCTTGTCGTAGGGCACCACTTCGCCATCGACAGTGGTGACGGTCTTGTTGCGCCGTTCGATGGCCACGGCCCTCGCCGCAAGCCGCAACGTGATGCCGGTGCGCTCGAAGAAGCCCGGCTCGACGAGCGAGAGGTCTTCGGCTGTCTTGCCGGCGAAGAATTCGGACAGGTGAACCCGGTCGTAGGCCGGACGAGGCTCCTCGCAGAGCACCGTGACCTCTGCGTTCGCGAGGCCGAGTTCGTCGAGCTGCTCCAGGAATTTGTGGCCCACCATGCCGTGGCCAATCACTGCAATCTTCATGTCGGATCCTGCACACAACCGCCCTCGTGACGGGTGCAGACCGCAAGGAGGCTGTCAGACAGCCAGTTGCAGAGGACCCCCGCGTGGAACGGATGCGAATCGGGTTGGAACAGGCGAACCGCTTGCGTCCCCGCGCACAGTTCGCTCGAATCCCGCCGTCATTAGCGGAGGCACCGTAAATCCGCGGCAACGGTGCCGACGGAACAGTGGAGGATCCTGAGCAACATCCGTGCCAAACGAAATCCACGGGATGGGCCAGGACTCGCACCGAAGCACGCGGCAAGGCGCGTGCGGGGCCCGAGGCGATGCGCCGTTGTGGCGCATGGCCTCGCCGGTTTGGTGCGGCGAGCTACTTGCCGGACGTCCCGGTCCAGCGTAAGGTCAGTCGCGAAATCCATGGGACCCTTCTCTTGATCGAAGTAGCGCAGTGACTCACACCGGCCTGGTACTGACCGGTGGCGGAGCACGCGCCGCCTACCAGGTCGGCGTGCTGGAGGCGCTGGCGGCCATCCGGCGAGATGCGGGTGCCGCCGGGCAGTCGAGCCTCTTCCCCATCATCACCGGCACGTCGGCCGGCGCGATCAACGCCGCGGCGTTGGCCTGCGGTGCCGACGACTTCGACGGCACGGTGCAGAAGATTGCGCGGGTCTGGGCGGGACTTGTGCCGGCGCAGGTCTACAAGGCGGACGCGCTGACCGCACTGCACAGCGATGCGCCCTGGGCACGCCTGCTTTCCGCGGGCTGGCTGATCGCGCAATGGCGACGCAGCGGCCTGCGTGCCCTGCTCGACAACACGCCGCTTCGAAAGCTGCTGGAGCAACTGGTGCCGCTGGACCGGCTCGCCGGCCTGATGGGGCGGGGCCACCTCGATGCGCTGGCGGTCACGGCGTCGAGCTACAGCTCGGGCGAGCACGTCACCTTCTACCAGGCGGGCCCGCAACAGCAGCCCTGGATCCGGTCCCGCCGCATCGCCGTGCCTGTCGACATCGCGCACGAACATTTGCTGGCCTCGTCCGCGATCCCGTTCGTCTTCCCGGCGGCGGAAGTCGAGATCCATGGACGTGCCGAATACTTCGGCGACGGCTCGATGCGCCAGTCGGCGCCGCTGGCCGCGGCCATCCACCTGGGCGCGGAGCGCATCCTGGCCATCGGCGCGGGTCGCATGCAGGAGCCCGCCGATGCACTGCCGCCCAACGCGCTGAGCGGCTACCCGACGCTGGCCCAGATCGCCGGTCATGCGCTGTCGAGCATCTTCCTGGACGCGCTCACAGCGGATGTGGAGCGACTGCGCCGCATCAACGGGACCTTGTCGCTGATCCCGCACGAAGCGCGCGATCGAACCGTGCTGCGGCCGGTGGAACTGCTGCTGATCGCGCCGTCGCAACGCATCGACGTCATTGCCGCGCGACATGCGCAATCGCTGCCCCGAGCCGTGCGCAGCCTGCTGGGAGCGCACGCCGTCCCGGCGACGACGGCCGACATCCAGGGTTCGGCGCTGGCAAGCTACCTGCTGTTCGACTCGGCCTTCACGCAGGAATTGATGGCACTGGGGCGGGCGGACGCGCTGGCGCAGCGTGAAGCGGTTTGCGGCTTCTTTGGGTGGACGGTCAAGACTCCGGCCCCAGGCGCTTGACCATCCTGACCGCATCCTCGACGTCTTCGTAGTAGCCCGGGCTCGTGCCCGCTTCGGCGAAGCCGTGGCGAAGGTAGAAGGACTTGGCCTCCGCGTTGCCCGCCCTCGCCTCCAGGCGGATGGTGCGGATGCCGGCGACGGCCGCAGTGGCTTCGAGCCAGGCCAGCAGCGCCGAGCCCAGGCCGCTGCGGCGCTGGGATGCACGCACCGCGAACAGCGAAATGTGCGCGTCGTCGTCACCGTACTGCATGATCGCGAAGCCGAGAAGGACGCCGTCGCGCCGGGCCACGGCCACGTTGGTGGCCTCGTCGCGGACGCTTCGCCGCACGCGCCGCTCGGTCCATCGCCATGAAAGACCGCGCTCGATCGCATCGCGCGACAGCGCCGCGATCTCCTGTGCGTCCGCCGCCTGGGCAAGGGTGATTTCGTACTGTGTGATCACGGGCGATCCTGGAGTCGACGCGGAGACTATAGCCTCCCACCTAAAATGCTCCTCCCGCCGGTGGCAGCGCCGGCCGCAGTCCCCTCCAGCAGTTTCTTCCTTTCCCCCGAAAGCGCCCTTCGCGATGTCCCAGCGCAAACTCTTCGTCACCACCGCCCTGCCCTACGCCAACGGCAAGTTCCACGTCGGCCACATCATGGAATACATCCAGGCCGACATCTGGGTGCGCTTCCAGCGCATGCAGGGGCACATGGTGCACTTCGTGGGTGCGGATGACGCGCATGGCGCGCCGATCATGATCGCGGCCGAGAAGGCCGGGAAGACGCCGCAGGAATTCGTCGGCGAGATCGCCGCGGGCCGCAAGGAGTACCTCGACGGCTTCCACATCCGCTTCGACAACTGGCACTCGACCGACAGCACCGAGAACACCGAACTCGCGCAGGGCATCTACAAGAAGCTCAAGGCCGGCGGCATGATCGCCACGCGCACGATCGAGCAGTTCTACGACCCGGTCAAGGGCATGTTCCTGCCTGATCGCTATATCAAGGGCGAATGCCCGGTGTGCCACGCCAAGGACCAGTACGGCGATGCCTGCGAGGTGTGCAGCAGCGTCTATTCGCCGACGGAACTCATCAATCCCTATTCGACGCTCACGGGCGCAACGCCCGAATTGCGCAGTTCGGAGCACTTCTTCTTCAAGCTTTCCGACCCGAAGGTGGTCGACTTCCTCAAGAGATGGACGCAGGACGGCAAGCTACAGGCCGAGATGGCCAAGAAGGCGAGCGAGTGGTTCGAAGCCGGCATGGCCGACTGGGACATCTCGCGCGAGGCGCCCTACTTCGGCATCGAAATCCCCGATGCGCCGGGCAAGTACTTCTACGTGTGGCTCGATGCGCCCGTGGGCTATCTCGCCAGCCTGAAGAACCACTTCGACAAGGGTCAGGCCGCGCAGCACTGGCACGAGCCTTCGCGCACCTCGCAGAGCTTCGATGAATTCGTGGCCGACCCGGCGGTGGAGCAGGTGCACTTCATCGGCAAGGACATCGTCTACTTCCACACGCTGTTCTGGCCCGCGATGCTCCAGTTCAGCGAGCGCAAGACGCCGAGCCAGGTCAATGTGCATGGGTTCATCACGGTCTCGGGCGAGAAGATGAGCAAGAGCCGCGGCACCGGCATCGACCCGCTCAAGTACCTCTCGATCGGCATGAACCCCGAATGGCTGCGCTACTACATTGCGGCCAAGCTCAACGCCAAGGTGGAGGACGTCGATTTCACGGCCGAGGACTTCATGGCTCGCGTGAACGCCGACCTGATCGGCAAGTACATCAACATCGCGAGCCGCGCGGCCGGCTTCGTCGCCAAGCGCTTCGGCGGCAAGCTGGGCGCCGTGTCTGCCGACGGCGCGGCCCTGCTGACCGCACTGCAAGGCGCGTCCGCGTCGATGCAGGCGCTCTACGACGGGCGGGACTACGCGCGGGCGCTGCGCGAGATCATGCTGCTGGCCGACAAGGTCAACGAGTATGTCGACCAGAACAAGCCCTGGGAACTGGCGAAGAAGGAAGGCATGGAGGCGCGCCTGCACGACGTGTGCACGACCTGCATCGAGGCCTTCCGGCTGCTGACCATCTATCTCAAGCCGGTGCTGCCGGCGCTGGCGGCACAGGTCGAAGCCTTCCTGGGCAGCGCACCGCTGCTGTTCGCCGATGCGGGCCGGCTGCTGGGCGCAGGCCATGTGATCAACGACTACAAGCACCTGATGCAGCGCGTCGACGACAAGCAGCTCGACCAGCTCTTCGAGCCGCCAGAGCCCGTGGCCGAAACTGCTACTGCCGCGACCGAACTGCCCGGCGGCGAAGGCATCGCGCCGACCATCACGATCGACGACTTCGCGAAGATCGACCTGCGCCTCGCGAAGATCGTAGCCTGCCAGAAGGTCGAAGGCTCGACCAAGCTGCTGCACCTGACGCTCGATGCCGGCGAGGGCAAGACGCGCAATGTGTTCTCGGGCATCGCCTCGGCCTACCAGCCGGAGCAACTCGTCGGGAAGCTGACGGTGCTGGTCGCCAATCTCGCCCCGCGCAAGATGAAGTTCGGCATCTCCGAAGGGATGGTGCTGGCTGCGAGCCACGCGGACGAGAAGGCCAATCCAGGCATCTACGTGCTCGAACCCTCGCCGGGCGCGACACCCGGCATGCGAGTCCGGTGAACATGCTTACCCCCACGCTTGCCCACTTCGTGTGGCCGCCCACCCCCTTGCAGGGGGCAACACCTGCGGCCCGGCGAAGCCGGTTCCGCGGTGTTTCCCGAATCCGCTTGCTGACGGCGTTGGCTTGCACGGTTGCGCTGAGCGGCTGTGCGGTGGCGGGGGCGGCGGTCAGCGTGACCAGCACTGCGGTGAGTATCGGCGCGGGCGCGGTCGGGCTTGCAGCCGACGCGGCGATCGGCACGGCCCGCATCACGGGCAAGGCGGTGGGCGCGGCGGCCGATGCGGTGCTTCCCGGCGATTCCGACTGAACATCGACAGGGCGCGTCCACAATAGCGCGCATGACCTCTCCCCTGGCGAACTTCCGTCCCCGACTGATCGACGCGCTGGCGGGCTACAACCGGGAACGCTTCTTCAAGGATCTTGGCGCAGGCGCCACGGTGGGCATCGTGGCACTGCCGCTGGCCATGGCCTTCGCGATCGCCTCGGGGCTCAAGCCCGAGGCCGGCATCTGGACCGCGATCATCGCGGGCTTCCTGATCTCGGCGCTCGGCGGATCGGCGGTGCAGATCGGCGGGCCGGCCGGTGCATTCATCGTCATCGTCTACGGCATCGTCGAACGCTACGGCGTGGCAAACCTGCTGATCGCGACCACCTGCGCCGGTGTGCTGCTGTTCCTCATGGGGCTGTTCCGGCTGGGAACGCTGGTGCGCTACGTGCCGCTGTCGATCGTCGTCGGCTTCACCAACGGCATCGCAGTGCTGATCCTGATCTCGCAGATCAAGGACTGGCTGGGGCTTTCGATCGCCAAGATGCCGGCCGACATGTTCTCGCAGATGCACACGCTGGCGACGCATCTCGGCACGTTCAACGCCTATGCCTTCGGGCTCGGTCTTGTCTGCCTGATCGGCCTGTTCGCGTGGCCCCACCTGCTTCACGACAAGACGCGCTTCGGACAGGCCGTGCACCTGGTCCTGGGGCGCATGGTCGAAACGCGCGCCGCGCGGGCGGGGTCGCGCATGCCGGGGCCCATCGTCGCGCTGGTCACCCTCACGCTGATCTCCTGGGGATTCAGCCTGCCGGTCGAGACCATCGGCACGCGCTTCGGCGGGATCCCCGGGAGCGTACCTGCTTTTGCGCTGCCCGACTTCTCGTGGGAAATCGTCAAGCAATTGGTGACGCCGACACTCACCATCGCGATGCTCGGCGCGATCGAATCGCTCTTGTGCGCGCGCGTGGCCGATCAGGTCAGCGGACTGCCGCGCCACGATCCGAACCAGGAGCTGATGGCGCAGGGCATCGCCAACGCAGTCGTTCCTTTCTTCGGCGGCATGCCGGCCACCGGCACGATCGCCCGGACCGTCACCAATCTGCGCGCCGGCGCGACTTCGCCCATCGCGGGCATCGTGCACGCGTTCACGCTGACGGTGGTCGTGCTCGTTGCCGCGCCGCTCGCGCACCATGTGCCGCTCGCGGTGCTGGCCGGCATCCTCGTGTATGTGGCCTGGAACATGGGCGAATGGCGCGAATTCTCTCCGTCCATGCTGAGGCGCTTCAGTCGCCACTACCGCTTGCTGATGTTGGGCACCTTCCTGCTCACGGTAGTGTTCGATCTCACGGTGGCGGTGCAGGCCGGCATCGTGCTGGCCTGCGCGCTCTTCGTGCGCCGCATGAGTACATTGTTCAGTGTCGAGATGGTGTCGCTGGAGCCGCCGGTGCTGACCTTCAGGCTCTACGGCGCGTTGTTCTTCGGTGCGGCGGCCAAGCTGGACCCGGCGGTGCAGGCGGTCGAACACGCGCCGCGCGGCATGACAGTGGTGCTGGATGCGATGCACCTGATCTCGCTGGACGCGACCGGGCTCGACGCGCTGCGGCAAGTGCACAAGGCCGTGTTGTCGCGCGATGGCGTGTTGCGCATCGAATCGCTGCAGCCCCAACCGCTGGAGGTGATCATGCGATCGGGATTCGCGGACGAGCTTGCGTCGCGGGCGCCGGACCCGGCCGGGCACGGCGTCTGAGCTCCTAGTTCGCCTCGGTGCTGCGGTCCGGCGATGATCCTGCGCTTACCACGCGCTGATCGTCATCGAGGGTGGCGGTGAACACCATGGGCGAGTTCGGCGGCTGGACCCAGCGCCATTCCCATTCTGTCTGGTTCTTCAACGGGTAGGGCGTGCGCTTCGCGGGCTTGCCCAACAGCTTGCGCAAGTCCTCCATGGGCATGCCGGGGCGCACCTTGTCGAAGTTCGCGGGAGTGAGGACCTGGCGCAAGGCGCTCATCCTGCCGTCCGAGCCGATGGTGATCATGTAGTTCTTCTGGCCCTGGGGCTGGCGGTTGTATTCGAGCACCCGTCCCTGGGGCGAATCCCAGATGTTCTCGGGCTGGCCGAAACGTGCGCGCACGTCGGCCTCGGTGGATACGCCTTCCTCCAACTCGCTGATGTTTTTCGTGTCGCAGCCGGCCAGCCAGAAGACGCAGCTCAGGAGCGCAGTTGCCAGGCGCCAACGGGTTTTCGATCGCGCCATGTGCGCCTCCACTGTCAATTGGTGGCGCCGAGTCTAAGGCCGCCTTCCAGCGGCCTGTTTCCGGATATCGTCTTCAGTTCTGCGCGAAGCAGTAGAGCAGTCCCGCGCCACCCGTCGACTTGAGTGCATCCATGCTGCAGCCCCGCGTGGCATGCGAGGAGTTCCACGACATCGACGCCGGAGGGGCGTTCGTGCCCATGCGATTGTGATGTCCGACGATCGCCGAGCCGTCGCCGCTGGAGGTCCAGTTGCCGCAGGTCGTGTCTTTGCCGGGATCGATGACGGCCCGGCCATCGGGCGATGATCCGGTCATGATGTCGTGTTGGTTGACGGGGTCGCCGCTTGCAGGGACGACGTCGCCTTTCTCCGTCAGCCCGGTCTGCTTGTTGATTTTGTTGTCGCCGTGCAGTTGCTCGACGTTGCTCGCAATCAACTCGCCCTTGACGTTGTACCAAGGTCCGGTGCCGACGCGGTCGCGGGCATTGACCGCCGGCGCTCCTCCTGCCGGGGTGGTGCTGAGGTAGGCGCGCCAGGAGCGCCCACCAGCGCCCACAGCCGTGGCCAGACTCTGGCAGTAGCGGTCGGCGCCCGCCAGCCCGCCGAAATCGGCGCCCTTGCCGGGATTCACGCTGGTGATGAAGAAGCTCATCTTGCTTTGCGGCGTGGCGGTGCCGCTGCCGGCACAAGCAGCCACCAGCAATGCCGTGGCAGCAGACGCGGCAAGGACCATCGTGAGTCGGCGTTTCATCGACATTGCTCCTGGTTGAAATGGTGTCGCCACGCTAACGCATGCCGAAGACCGGTTCAAGGCGGATTCCACCCGGTAAAATCCCGCCAAAGGTCCTTACTGCCATGTCCATCTTCGCCCGTCCGCACTACACGTCCGAAATCACCGACTTCATCGAGCAGATGAAGGAGAAGAAGCCGACGCTGGAGGCCGAGCAGCGCGCCGGCCGCGCGCTGCTGTGGGACAAGCACCTCGATCGCAACCTGCTCACCGAGTACAGCGAAGCCAAGGTGCCGCAGCAGCCCTACGTCTACCAGACCCTCGTGAAGTAAAAGTGACCATTCGCGCCGTGCCGGGCTCCGGCGCCCGCCGGCAGGGCGATGGCGCCGCGTCGAACGAGAACATCGGTTCCGCTTCGGACGAAGTCATCGCCGACGACGGCGCTGCTGTGGTTGTCGCCATGCCCGAAGTGATCGACCAGGTCGCTCTCGCCCGGCTCTACGGCGAGCCGCTCTTCGCGCTCCCGCACGACCTCTATATCCCGCCCGAGGCGCTCCAGGTGTTCCTGGAAGCATTCGAAGGCCCGCTGGACCTGCTGCTCTACCTGATCCGCAAGCAGAACTTCAACATCCTCGACATCCCGATGGCAGGGCTGACGCGGCAATACCTCAGTTACGTCGACGAGATTCGCCAGACCAATCTCGAACTGGCGGCCGAGTACCTCCTCATGGCCGCGATGCTGATCGAGATCAAGTCGCGCATGCTGTTGCCGCCCAAGAAGACCGCCGAGGGCGAGGAAGCCGAGGATCCACGCGCGGAGCTGGTCCGCCGCCTGCTGGAATACGAACAGACCAAGCTGCAGGCCGCGTCGCTCAGCGCCATGCCGCAGGCAGGGCGCGACTTCTGGAAGGCGCAGGTCTACATCGAGCAATCGCTCAAGCCGCGCTTCCCCGACGTGAACGTGGTCGACCTGCGCGAAGCCTGGGCCGACATCATGAAGCGCGCCAAGCTGGTGCAGCACCACAAGATCTCGCGTGAGGAACTCAGCGTGCGCGAGCACATGAGTATCGTGCTGCGCCACCTGCAGGGGCGCCAGTTCGTGGAGTTCGAGAAGCTCTTCGACGTGACGCGCGGCACCCCGGTGCTGATCGTCACATTCATCGCGATGCTCGAGCTCGCGAAAGAGACGCTGATCGACATCACGCAGGCCGAGGCCTTCGCGCCGATCTACGTGCGCCTAGCCTACGCGCCGGCCTGAACCTCACCGACGGGCCGGCTCAGGCCGATTCGACGCCGGGTTCGCGCCCCATCAGCTCCGCAACGGCCTCCGCAGGCCGCACGCGGCCATCGAGCAGTGCGACGACGCTGGACGCAATGGGCATCTCGACGCCCAGGTGCCGCGCACGTTGCACCACGGTGCGGGCGCAATAGACGCCCTCGGCCACGTGGCCGAGTGAGTTCACTGCCTCCTCCAGCGTGAGGCCCTGGGCCAGCAGCAAGCCGACCTTTCGATTGCGGGACAGATCGCCAGTGGCCGTGAGGACGAGATCGCCCAGGCCGGATAGCCCCATGAAGGTTTCGGGCCGCGCGCCGAGGGCAGCGCCAAAGCGCGTCATCTCGGCCAAGCCACGGGTGATGAGCGCAGCGCGCGCATTGAGGCCCAGCGCCAGCCCGTCGGCGAGGCCGGTCGCGATGGCCAGCACGTTCTTGACGGCACCGCCGATCTCGACGCCGACGATGTCCTCGTTGGCGTAGACGCGCAATGCCGGTCCGTGGAAGGCGCTGACGAGCGCGTCGCGCACCGAGGCGTGCGGACTGGCGGCAACCAGCGCCGTCGGCCTTCCCCTTGCCACTTCGAGAGCAAAGCTGGGGCCACTCAGCACGCCGGCATGCAGCCCGGGCGCCACTCGCGCCTGGATTTCGTGAGCGAGCAAGCCTTCCTCGCCGGAACCCGCGATCGCCGGCTCGACGCCCTTGGAAAGCCAGGCCACGGGGCAGGCGATGTCGCGAAGCTTGCCGAGTTGCTCGCGCAGCGCCGCCATCGGCGTGGCGACGATCACGAGATCGGCTTCCGCCAGGGCGACAAGAGGATCGCCGGACAGCAACGTCAGCGAGTGAGGCAACGAGACACCGGCCAGATAGCGTGCGTTTTCATGCGCGTCCGACATTGCCTGGATCTGAGCCGCATCGCGACCCCACAGGGTGACCGTGTGACGGCCAGCCGCATTCACCGCGAGCGCCGTGCCCCAGGCACCGGCGCCGAGCACGCAGATTTTCATCGGCGTTGCGCGGTCGCAGGTTTACTGAGTGATGATCGGCGAGGTCTGCGCCGCGGCTTGCGCCTGCTGCTGCTCGAACATCGCCTGGAAGTTGATTTCAGCCAGGTGCACCGGCGGGAAGCCACCGCGCTGGATCACGTCGGCCACGTTGCCGCGCAGGTACGGGTAGACGATCTGCGGGCAGGCGATGCCGAGGATCGGGCCCATCTGCTCTTCGGGCAGGTTGCGGATCTCGAAGATGCCGGCCTGCTTGGCCTCGACCAGGAAAACCGTGCGGTCCTGGATCTTCGTCTGCACGGTGGCCGACACGGTGATCTCGAAGATGCCGTCCGTCACGGGCTGTGCGTCGACACCGAGCTGAATGTCGACGGTGGGCTGTTCCTGCTCGAGCAGGATGGCCGGCGAATTGGGTTGTTCGAGCGACAGGTCCTTCAGATAGACGCGCTGGATCTGGAAGACGGGATCTTGTGCTTGGTCGGCCATGGCTGAACTTTCGAGTGTCAAAACAACGCCCGCCCGGGGATATCCCAGAGCGGGCTTCTGGAGGTAGCCGGCGATTATCGCCCGGCGAAGTTCAGGCGGCCTGCAACAGCGGCATCAGGCCGCCGCGCCCGTCGAGGGCGATCAGGTCATCGCAGCCGCCGACGTGCGTTTCGCCGATGAATATCTGCGGCACCGTGCGGCGCTGGGTGACGTCCATCATCGTGGCGCGTGCGTGCGGGTCGCTGTCGATGCGGATCTCTTCGATCTGCTCGACGCCCTTGGACTTGAGGATTTGCTTCGCGCGAATGCAGTAGGGGCAAACGGCGGTCGTGTACATCTTGACAGCTTGCATCGGAGTATCTCTGGAAAGTTCAGGCCTTTTCAACCGGAAGGTTAGCGTCTTTCCAGGATTTGAGTCCGCCGGCCACCGCTTGGGCTTGCTCATAGCCCAGCTTCTTGGCCATGGCGACCGCGCGCTGCGCCCGACCTCCCGTTGCACACACGAGCAACAAAGGCAACGTCTTGTTCTTGACCGTTGCGGGGAGCTTCTGTTCGAGTTGGTCGAGCGGCACGTTCTTTGCACCCGTGACATGGCCAGCGGCAAACTCCTCGGGCTCCCGCACATCGACCACGACCGCGCGCTGGCGATTGATGAGTTGGACCGCACCCTGCGCCGTGAGCGATCCGGCATTTGCGCCGCGCACCATCGGCCAGGCCAGCATGCCGCCCGAGCTGAGCGCAATCAGGATCAGCATCCAGTTGTCGACGATGAATTTCACGTTATTCCTTGAGTGGCAAACCCCGGATTTTAGAATGTCAGGTTTCCGCTCGCGTTCCCAAAGGCCTCTCCCATGCACAAACTGGTCCTGATCCGCCACGGCGAATCAACCTGGAATCTCGAAAACCGCTTCACCGGCTGGACTGACGTCGACCTGACGCCGACAGGCGTCGAACAGGGCAAACAGGCCGGCCGGCTTCTCAAGGCCGAGGGCTACGACTTCGACGTCGCCTACACCAGCGTGCTCAAGCGCGCCACCCGTACCCTGTGGCACACGCTCGACGAACTCGACCGCACGTGGCTGCCAGTGGTGCATTCCTGGCGCTTGAACGAACGCCATTACGGCGGGCTCCAGGGCCTCAACAAGGCGGAAACCGCCAAGAAGTACGGCGATGAGCAGGTTCTGGTCTGGCGCCGCAGTTACAACACGCCGCCGCCGCCCTTGGAACCCAACGATCCGCGCAGCGAACGCAGCGACGTGCGCTACGCAAAGCTTGCCCCGGAGCAAGTGCCGCTGACAGAGTGCCTCAAGGACACCGTGGCACGCGTGCTGCCCTTCTGGAACGAATCCATGGCGCCGGCGATTCGCGCCGGACGCCGCCTGGTCGTCGCAGCCCACGGCAATTCGATCCGCGCCCTCGTGAAGTACCTCGACGGCATTTCCGACGACGCGATCGTGGGCCTCAACATCCCCAACGGAATTCCGCTGGTCTATGAACTCGACGACGATCTCAAGCCCTTGCGCCACTACTACCTCGGCGATGCCGATGCGGCCGAAAAAGCCGTAGCTGCAGTCGCTGCACAAGGCAAGGCCTGAAGGAAAGTCAGAGCTTCATCGACGGGTTCGAGGAACCACGGCAGACAACTTGCTTCCAAGCCCTGTATATTGGATTGACAGGCGACAAGGACACTTACACATGGGCCAGAAATTGAAGATCACCGGCTGGGTTGCCGCGGGCGCCTTTGCCGGCGCGCTGACCACCGTCTCGTTGCAAACTGTTGCAAGAGGCTCCCTGGCTCCACTCCCGCTCGAGGAACTGCAGCAACTCGCTGCCGTGTTCGGCATGGTCAAGAGCGACTACGTCGAACCGGTCGACGAGAAAAAGCTCATCTCCGATGCCATTTCGGGCATGGTTGCCGGGCTCGACCCGCACTCGCAGTACTTCGACAAGAAGTCCTTCAAGGAATTTCGCGAGGGCACCACGGGCCGCTTCGTCGGCGTGGGCATCGAGATTTCGCAAGAGGACGGCCTGATCAAGGTCGTGTCCCCGATCGAAGGCTCTCCGGCCTTCCGTGCTGGCCTCAAGCCGAACGACCTGATCACCAAGATCGACGACACCGCCGTGCGCGGCCTGACGCTCAACGAAGCCGTCAAACGCATGCGCGGCGAAGCCAACACCAAGGTGCTGTTGACGATCTACCGCAAGGACGAGAACCGCACTTTCCCCGTGACCATCACGCGCGAGGAAATCCGTACGCAATCGGTTCGCGGCAAGATCATGGAGCCGGGCTACGGCTGGATTCGCCTGTCGCAGTTCCAGGAGCGCACCGTCGACGACTTCGTCAAGAAGGTCGACGAGCTCTACAAGCAGGACCCCAACCTCAAGGGTCTGGTGCTCGACCTGCGCAACGATCCGGGCGGCCTGCTCGATGCCGCCGTGGCGATTTCCGCCGCGTTCCTGCCCGAGAACGTCACCGTAGTGTCGACCGACGGCCAGTTGGCCGAGAGCAAGTCGGTGTACAAGGCCGCGCCGGAGTTCTACCAGCGCCGTGCCGGCAGCGATCCGTTGCGCAGCCTGCCCGCCGCGCTCAAGACGGTGCCGCTGGTGGTGCTCGTCAACGAAGGCTCTGCCTCTGCCAGCGAAATCGTGGCCGGCGCCCTGCAGGATCACAAGCGCGCCACGATCATGGGCAGCCAGACCTTCGGCAAGGGCTCCGTGCAAACCGTGCGCCCGCTGGGCCCGGACACCGGCCTCAAGATCACGACGGCACGCTATTACACGCCGAGCGGCACCTCGATCCAGGCCAAGGGGATCGTTCCCAACGTGCTGGTCGACGAAAGCGCCGAAGGCAGCCCCTTCGCGGCGTTGCGCATGCGCGAAGCAGACCTCGAGAAGCACCTTGCCAGCGGCCAGGGCCCCGAGAACAAGGATCCGGAGCGCGAGAAGGCTCGCGACGAGGCCCGCAAGCGGCTCGAGGAAGAAGCCAAGAAGCCGCCGCAGGACCGCAAGGTGCCTGAATTCGGCTCTGCCCAGGATTTCGCGCTGACGCAGGCGTTCAACCGTCTCAAGGGCCAGCCGGTGCTCGTGAGCAAGACGCAGGTCATCGTCGAGAACAAGGAAGAAAAGAAGGAAAACTGATCTCGGGGCGGCTCTGTGGAGCCGTCACTCCCGATGATCGGCGCGCGCATGGAAGACCAGGACCTCCTGCGCTATTCGCGCCACATCCTGCTCGAGGAATTCGGCATCGACGGCCAGGCGCGAGTCAGCGCGGCCAACGCGCTGGTCATCGGCGTCGGGGGATTGGGATCTCCGGTCGTCCTGTACTTGGCTGCAGCCGGTGTCGGACGCGTGACACTGGTGGATGACGACGAACTCGACCTCACCAATCTTCAACGGCAGGTAGCACATGCGACGGCCCGCGTCGGAATGGCCAAGGTCGAATCGGCCGCGGAGGCGATGCGCAACATCAACCCCGACATCGCGATCGAAACGCACAAGCTGCGTGCCGATGACGATCTCCTCGCCCGATTGGTGGCGGTGGCAGACGTGGTGGTCGATTGCAGCGACAACTTCGCCACGCGCCATGCCGTGAACCGCGCTTGCGTCCAACACGCCAAGCCGCTGGTGGCGGGCGCGGCCATTCGCTTTGACGGGCAACTGAGCGTCTATGACACGCGCGACCCGCAATCGCCCTGCTACGCCTGTCTGTTCCCGGCCGACGCAGAGTTCGAGGAGACCCGCTGCGCCGTGCTGGGCGTCTTCGCTCCGGTTGTCGGCACCATCGGAACCCTGCAGGCCAGCGAGGCACTGAAATTGCTCGCAGGCATCAGCCCCTCTCTCGCGGGCACCCTCCTGATGTTCGACGGCCGCCGCACGGCATTCGACAGCATGCGTGTAGCGCGCGACCCGGGTTGCAGCGTCTGCGGTCACCGCCCAAGCCACTAGCCTCCGGTAGATGCCGGTCGCTTCTTCGCCTTGGCAACGCCCGCTGCGGCTGCGCGCGAATTCGGTTGCTTTGCTTCGGCCAGTACCTCCTTGCAGTCGGCATCCTGGCCGGGCCCTGTCTCGATGGTGGCTGCTAGCGCGAGCAGCGGATTGATCAAGCCCAGGGCCACTGCGGCTGCGCCGCGCGTCGCCAGCGGTCCGGCCTCGACTCCCGCCTTGGGTGACGCAAAGTTGCCACGAACGACCAGCGGCGTACGCAACGCCAGGATGCTCATGTCCTTG
Organism: Variovorax sp. P5_A3; assembly: GCF_056400665.1. Taxonomy (NCBI): domain Bacteria; kingdom Pseudomonadati; phylum Pseudomonadota; class Betaproteobacteria; order Burkholderiales; family Comamonadaceae; genus Variovorax; species Variovorax sp. P5_A3. Next base: position 194,256 of record NZ_JBFUKW010000004.1, read on the forward strand.
GGCTGCTGCCGCACCACGATGTCCATCGTCTCGTTGGCAAGGTTGATGTTGCCCGTGGCGTTGAACACCGTGTCCGACGTGTCGAAAACCAGGCTGCGACCGTTCATCACACCCTTCTCGACGTCGAACGCCACCGCCGCGCAGCGCAACGTGACGTTGTGGTCGCCTTCCAGCAGGAACTTGATGATCTCGCCGCCATCGAGCCCCAGGAACTCCAGCAGCAGGTTGCTGAACTGCCCCCGGCCCGTGATCGCCGCGACGTCGCCCGAGGCACCGCCGAGCCAGCCGGCCACGGAGTTGCCGCGCCCGGACAGATTGATGCGGCCGTCGAGCCGGCCGAAACTGGTCTTCAGGGTTTCGACCTTCGGGATCAGTCGATTGATCTGCATGGCGCGCACATCGAGTGACGCCCGAATGTCCGCCGGGTTCTGTGTCGCATCGATGCGAATCGCGCCAGCCACATTGCCGCTGGCGACACCAAGCGCGAGTGGATCCAGGCTCAGGACGCCGTCCTTGAGCTCCACCTGAACGCTTCCCTTGTCGAGCGGTATTTCGCGCACGTTCTGGATGCGGTCAGCGGTGTATTTCACATCGGCGTTCATGGCGCGCAGGCGCTCGAAGTCCAACGTGGCATCGGGAAGCACCTTGCGACCGGGATCGCGTCGCGCGCCCTGCACCTGCGTGATGGTGGGCGGCGGCGCGACACCTTCGACCGCGTTGGCCGATCGGCTCGTCGGCGGCAAGCCGATCAGCGGCCCGAGATCGTCCATGTCCATCACACGCGAGCGCAGCGTGCCGCCGAGATGGGGCACCTTTTGCGACTTGTCGAACTGCATGTCGCCGCCGATGTCGGACAGCCCGAGGCGCCCCTTGAGGCCTCGAATTTCCCACAACGACGCCTGCTTGCGGAGATTGCCGCTGATGGCGTAGGGCGGCGTCTGGGGTAGCGCGATGCCCAGCACAGGGTAGAGATTGCCGAGGTTCTGTCCTCGCATGTCGAACTGGGCGTCGAGGCCGTCAAGACTGGCCAGTTCGGCGACCGTTCCGTGCGCCTTCAGGCGAGCGTGCCCGGCCACGAGGGCGATCTCGATCGGGAACGGCGGCTGCCCCGCGGCCTTCAGTTGCAGCGCGTTGCCCGTGCGGCCTTCGGCGGTAAGCGGCTGGCGGCGATAAGTCCCCTTGACCTTGTAGCTGAGCGGCATGTCGCCGCGGGAGGAGTCGAAGTTGAAATCCGCGTGCAGGTCGACGTCCAGGTGTTTCGCGAAAAAGTCGAGCGAGCCTCCGTCGACCTGCAGCAATCCGATGGTCGGGACCGTCCCCTCGTCCGAGGTGTCCTTGCCTAGTGCCCAGGTGCGCCGCCCGTCCTCTTCCATCTGGAGACCCAGGGACGGCGACTCCAGGGCCAGACGAGGAAGCACCACCTTGCGTGAAAGCAGTTGCCAGAAACTGAGGTCGAACTCCGCACGCTGGGTCCGAACGAGATAGGGATCCCGCGCCCAGGACGGATTGGCGAATTCGACCCCGTCGAGCCTGACCGTGGCAAGTCGCCATCCCACATCCACGTCCAGGTGGCGCGTGATCTCGAATTTGCGACCGGTCTTGTCGCTCACGTAGCGATTGACCGGTTCGCGCAGAAGATCCCAGGGGAAGAACGCGATCACCAACACCAGCACAGCCATCAGACCGAGCAATACCGCGCCGAGCCTGAACCAGACCGAGCGACGCAGCGACGATGCAGCGTTCGCCGTCATGGCCGCTATCCCTTCATTCGGTCGCCGGCGTCTTGCCGCCCGACGTCACGGCCTGAGGCGCCGCGAGAAAGCAGATCACCGCGTCGGCGGTGGCAGCGACGGTCGCCGCTTCGGCCATCCTCAACTCGGCCATGGCCGGCTCGCCGCCGGCGACGACCGCAGCAGCGCACAGGGTGAGCACACCTGCTGCGACGTAGCTCCACACGCTATTCATGTCTGTACCTTCTGATGGGTGGTCGACGGGTGTTCGGAAATCCTGATGAAGAGTAAGGGACGTGCCTCCTCGCGAGGGTCGGTAGCGGGCCGTTGTCAGTGTGCGGCCGCGCCTACGTCCGAAGTTCCCATTTCTTCGTAAGACCAAGCCTACAGCCGCAGGCCCAGGAACCCTTCATGATGTTGGCCAATAACCAGTAGCATCGAACAAGGCGAATGCGCAGTTCGCCAGGAATGCTCGGCTCGCCAAGGGGGCAGGCGGTTCTCATGGACCCACGATTGAAAACCTACATCGTCGAAGACAACGTCACGATCCGAGAGAATCTCGTCGGCACTCTGGAAGAGCTCACGTGCATTTCGGCCATCGGCTTTGCAGAGACGGAAACCGAAGCCAGCCAATGGCTGATCGCCAACAGCGACGACTGGGAATTGGCCATTGTCGACCTGTTCCTGAAGCAGGGAAGTGGCCTCGGCGTCCTGCAGGCCTGCATGTCCCGCCGACCCGACCAGATGGTCGTGGTGCTCAGCAACTACGCGACCCCCGACATTCGCAAGCGGTGCGCCGAATTCGGCGTGGATGCCGTCTTCGACAAGTCGAACGAAATCGACGGTCTCATCGACTTCTGCATCGAGCAGACTGCCAGGCTCCGTCAATCGGCCAGCCGCAACTAGGGGGCCGGGGCCGACCGCCGTCTGATCAGTCGATCAGCTTGTTCTTCAGGGCGTAGTAGGTCAGGTCGCTGTTGGAGGAGAGGTTCATCTTCTCCATCAGCCGCGTGCGGTACGTGCTCACCGTCTTGACCGACAGCGACAGGGTCTTCGCGATGTCGCCCGCGGTCTCTCCCTTTGCCAGCTTGAGGAATACCTGGAACTCGCGTTCGGAGAGTTGCTCGTGCGGCGCGGCATCGTCCTTGCGGTCGAGTTGGCGGGCCAGCAACTCGGCCACCGCCGGCGTGATGTAGCGGCGACCCAGCGAGATGGTGCGGATCGCGTTGACGATCTCGATCGGATCGCATTCCTTGTTGAGGTAGCCGCTCGCGCCCTGACGGATCAGGTTCATCGCGTAGTGCTCTTCGGGATAGCCGCTCAGGATCAGGATGCCGACATCCGGCGCCTTGGCGCGAATCATGGCCAATGCATCGATGCCGCTCTGGCCGGGCATCGAGAGGTCCATCACCAGCACGTCCAGTTCGGTGGTGCGAACGAGTTCGATCGCTTCGCGGCCGCTCGCGGCTTCACCCACCACGCGCAGATCGACGTGCTCGGAGAAAAACTGGCGCAAGCCGGAGCGCACGATGGCGTGGTCGTCCACAATTCCGATCTTGATCATCTGTTACCTTCTTTGTATCGCGGCCTTTTGCGTCGCAATCTGCCGGTCCCTGGTCGACTCTGATTATTCACGAATTTGAACCACAGGTATCACTCGGAACCCTCATGCGCTGGTTAGCTTTCCCGAAGATGGCCCTGGGCCTAACGCTCGCCGTGCTGGCAGCGCTGGTGCTGGTGGGAATCAACGAAGCCGGCTACCGACAATCCTCGCAGGCGTTGACCGAAGTCGGCGACGCCCAACGCGCGCGCATGGTGCTCAACCTGATGCTCCAGAACGTCCTCGATGCAGAAACGGGCCAGCGCGGCTATCTGTTGACAGGAGAAGCCCGCTATCGCGAGCCTTACGACAACGCGGTCAAGCAGGTGAGCGGCCATCTGGCCGCACTCCAGGTCCTGTATGCGCAGCGACCCGGGGAACTCGCACAACTGAACCAGCTCGCGAATCACGTGTCGCGCAAGCTCGCCGAAATGAACATGAGCGTCCGCCTGCGCGAGAACGGCAACGAGGATGCCTGGAAATTCGTCATCACGACCGACGTGGGTCGCGAGGAAATGGAAGCCATTCGCAACGAGACCGGCAACCTGATCGCGATCCGGAACGACGAACTCACGCGCGGCCAGCTGCAGATCGCGAAATCGTTGCGCTTCGCGCGCATCGGCATCGGGCTGGTGGCACTGGCGGGGCTCGCTGCCTTCTATCTCTACTTGCGGCAGGCCCACGCGCTGCGCTCCGTCGGCGAACGGCAGCAGAAGGCGCTCGAGCGCGAGCGCAACGCGCTAGAAGACGAAGTGCGCGAGCGCACCGCGACACTGGCGGAACTCGCCACTCACTTGCAGCAGGTGCGCGAGACCGAGCGGGGCTACCTCGCTCGCGAATTGCACGACGAGTTGGGTTCGCTGCTCACTGCAGCCAAGCTCGACGTCGCGCGCCTGAAATCCCGGCTGACCGACTCGCCCGACGCGACGCAGCGCCTGCAGCACCTGAACGAGCTCCTCAACAGCGGCATCGCGCTGAAGCGCCGCATCATCGAAGACCTCAGGCCTTCGTCGCTGTCGAACCTCGGTCTTGTAGCTTCGCTCGAAATCCTCGGGCGCGAGGTCGCCGAGCGCTCGAACATGGAGATCGAGATGGTGCTCGAACCCGTGACACTGGACGAGTCGAACCAGCTCACGGTCTACCGGATGGTGCAGGAGAGTCTCACCAACATCAGCAAGTACGCGCAGGCCACTGAAGCCAGCATCGTGATGAAGAACTACGGCAACCATGTCGTCGTGGAAGTCGCCGACAACGGCAAGGGCTTCGACACGCAGCACGCGCGCCCCTCGACGCACGGGCTGGCGGGCATGCGGCATCGCGTCGAGGCAGCCAAGGGCAAGCTGACCGTGTCGTCCTTGCCCGGGCAGGGAACGAAGCTGAGCGCCGTCCTGCCGTCCAGTGCGGCCTGACGTCCGTAGCGCGCGCCAACAGCGCTGATTCGGCCCTCTCCTACGCCCCCCGCCCCCTGCTGCTGACAGGGTCCGGGCGACCGCCCTTTTAACGTTGATGCCAGGCCGTTCCTCCATCGAACGCGCTGGTATTCATCTCAACGGGACCTTCCTCCAAAGGAGTTCACCATGTTGCACTACGCAGTCGTGTTCCTGGTCATTGCCTTGATCGCCGCACTCTTCGGCTTCGGTGGCATCGCGGCCAGCGCGGTGGGTATCGCGAAGATTCTCTTCGTCATCTTCCTGATTCTTGCCCTTGCCAGTTTCATCGCGGGCTTGATACGACGCGGCTAGCGTCGTTACGATGATCAGGCACCCGCAAACAAATCCAATCTCCTGGAAGGATCCACTTCATGAACACGACAACCAAGACTCCTGCTCAACTGGCGGAGGACGCACGCCAGACGGCCAGTGACGCGATCGACACCACGCGCGCCTATGCCCAGAATGCCGTGAACGCTGCGGGCGAAAAGGTGCGCGACCTTCGGCGCGAAGCAGAGCCTGCCGTGGAGCAGCTCGCAGCCCGGGTTCAACAGGCTGTGCAGCGCGGGCTCGACGCTGCGTCGACGACCAGCGCCCGCGCCCAGCGTCGGCTGGAAGCGGCTGCGGATGTGACCGGCAAGTACATCGCCGATCAGCCCGTTCGCTCGGTACTCGTGGCCGCGGCCGCCGGTGCAGCCATCACGGCATTGATCGTGCTGGCCAGCCGCCGCCGCGACGACTATTGATCCGATGACCTGATCGCGCCTCATCGGCTCCGGCGGAGCCCATCTCCCAAGCACCTGCAGCAACATGCTTCATCCCATTTACTCCACGGTGCTCGGGCATCCTGAGCTGATTGCCGATCATCTTGCCAACTACGGCGCGCTCGTTCGGCAGGAGACGCACGAGGCGACGCGGGGCGTGGTCGCCCGCATGGTCGCAGGCGTCCTTGCGGCGGCGAGCGCGATGCTGGCCCTGGGATTGATCGGTGTTGCCGTCATGCTGGGCGTGCTGCATGGGAGCTTTCACTGGGTTCTGGCGGCGGTGCCTGGCGTCGCGGTGGTGATTGCGCTGCTCTCGGCCTATGTCGCCAGTAGACCGCAGGAATTCCACGCCTTTGCCGACCTCCGCGCACAACTCGACGCGGACGTCCGCGCGCTTCATCTGGCGGGAGAGCACCATGGCCGCTGAGCCCGACAGCCTTTCGCCGCAGCAGCGTCTGGCGATTTCCCGTCGAGCCCTCGTTTCCCAGTTGCACGGGGACCGTACGCACATTGCCGAAGAAGCGGAGCCCTTTCATCGGCCTCGTCTGGCCAACCCCGCGGCGAATCAGTTCGCCTGGGGTGCAGTCGCACGGAACGTGGCCCGACGCTGGTGGCGAAGACATCCCGCCAATGCGGTCACCCAGGTCGCCCGCCCGCTGCTGAAACGCTACGCGCGGGAAGAGCCGGCAAAGCTCGTCGCGGCCGCTGCCGCCACGGGCGCCTTGCTGGTCCTGGTCAAGCCTTGGCGCCTGCTGTCGATCACCGCCGTGCTGGCCGTCGTACTCAAGACATCCGACGTCGCCGACCTGGTGAACACGTTGATGCAGAAAAACACAACCCCACGAAAGGATCCCCCATGAACACCGCCGTCAAAGAACGCCCGAAGCACCTGGTTCTCGACCAGGCAGCCATCGATGCCGCCTCCAAGAGCCTCGACGAAGGCGCCGTCACGCCGAGCTATGGCCCCTGGCGAGATGACATCGTCAAGCTGCTGAACGATGCCCTTGCGACCGAACTCGTCTGCGTGCTGCGCTACAAGCGCCACTATTTCACCGCCACGGGCGAGGCATCGCCCAAGATCGCCGAGGAGTTTCTCGTACACGCCAACGAGGAGTCCGGCCACGCGGACAAGATCGCCGAGCGCATCGTCCAGCTCGGCGGAGAACCGGATTTCAATCCACGAACGCTGCTGGAACGCAGCCACGCCGACTACGACGAGGCCCTGGATCTGCAGGCGATGGTGCGCGCCAATCTGGTGGCGGAACGCATCGCCGTGGAGTCCTATCGCCAGATGATCTCGCTGATCGGCGACAAGGACCCGACGACGCGGCGCATGCTCGAAGAGATCCTCACCGACGAGGAAGAGCACGCCGACGAACTCAAGGACTGGCTCAATCGCTGAGATGATCGTTCAGCGGCACAAGAAAAAGCCCGGGGCGACCCGGGCTTTTTCTTGGATCCGAAAGGAGTCAGAGAACTCGAATCGTCACATCTTGACTTCGAGGTTGTTGTTGACTGCGCTGACGCCCTTGACGGACTTCGCGATCTCCTCGGCGCGCGCCTTGGCTGCGGCATTCGGCGCCGGGCCGCTCAGGCTGACGGTCCCACCCTTGGTATCGACATCGATCTTGATGGCGCTCAGGTCTGGATCCTTGGCCAAGCCGGTCGACACGGCGGCCGTGATGGTTGCATCGTCCACAGCACCCGCGACGCTGGCACCCGCGTCCTTCACGGCTTCCTTGGCGTCCGTGGCGCCTTGCTTCATGCTCGACCCCGCCGATGCGGCAGCGGACTCCGACTTTGCCTTGGCATCGGCGCCGGCTTGTTCAGTCTTGGCGATGGCCGAATCCACCTTCTGGCCTGCGGTCTCGTTGCCGGCCTTGTCGCCGCAGGCGCTCAGTGCGAGCACGCCGCTCGCAAGCATCCATGCCAACACATGGCGTGAGCTTCGGGGAGAGTGGTTGAGATGAATCATGAGAACCTCCTGTCGAGATGGCAGGACTCGCGCAACTGCACGCGCGAGCCCTGGTCGGGTCACAGCTTGTCGGCGTCGCGTTTGATGGCGTCCTTGGCCTGTTCCTTGGCGTCGCCATAGGTCTTCTGCACCTTGCCCGCGGCCTGGTCGACCATGCCTTCGGTCTGGAGCTTTTCACTGCCGGTGACCTTGCCGGCGGCCTCTTTCACTTTGCCCTTGGCCTCTTCGACGCGGCCTGCCACTTGGTCCTTGTTCATAGCAATTTCCTTCAACAAGTTGGTGATGAGTGGTTCGCCCGAACCACTTGATCCAATCTAGCGAGGGTGTCCGGACGCTGGCCTGCGGCGGCGGCTCGACCTGCTGTAGGACACGGAGTGGTCAGGCAGTCACGATCCAGCCCTCGAGCGGATCGATCTTCGCGGGGAGGCCGTAGCCATGCCCGTCGCTCGAACGGCGTGCGGCCGCCCAGGCCGCCTGAAGCAGGCAGAGTGCCGCATCGACGCAGTCGCCCTTGGCGTCTTCCAGCAGTTGCTTCCGGACAACCGCGTCCACGGCAAGGCCAAGCCCCAATCGCGAAGAGCCTTTCCCCAACGCCTCGACGAGGTCGGCCCGCGCTTGTCGGCGCGCCTCGGTCTGGGTGGCGATGTCATCGCTCTTGTAGCTGCGCCGGCCGATCAGTTCGCGCGCCAGCAGGCCCGGATAGGCTTCCAACGCGATGCGCGCCCCGCCCGACGGCGGCAGATGCAATCCGGGCAGCGTGGCCCCGGCTTCCAGCAGCCGTGGCACCCCGGCATGCAGCATGAACGCGACGGGAGGATTGACCCACTTCATCGACGGGCTGGACCCCGCGGGGCCGTCCGTAGCCCGGTGGGCGAACTTGCCGCCAACAGGCCGTGACGCGCAGAAAGCGGCGAAGGTTTCGCGGATCCGGGCGCGGTCGAGCGCGGCGTAGTGCTTGATGAGTGCAGGCCATTGCAGGGGCCATCCCAGGTGCTCGACCAACTCGCGCGGCAAGCCGAAAGGGAAGTCGAAGCCGCCGACCCACGCCGGAGCGTCGGCGAGCCACCGTGCCCAGGCGTCAAGCGAGGCGAAGAATTCGAATCCCGACAGGCTGACGCGCCGTCCACCGGCGCTGCCGATCGCGATCACGATCGGCTTTCGCGCGCTTGGCGCGCTGGAGAAGTCGCAACCGAGCAGCAACACCCGGGAGATGGCGCGTCAGTGACGCCCGACGATGGCGGCGGTCGCCATCAGCTCTTCCAGCAGTGCGAGCGAGACCTTGCCCGAGACCGCATAGGGGTCGAGTTCAGGCCGTTCCGAATACTTGAGCAAGGTCGACGCGTTGAGCTTGGACAGATTGACCTGGCCCATCGTCCATCCGCCGAATCGGCGCTCGGAGATTTCCTCGTAGTGCAGCAGCACCACGTCCTTGTGCCGTGGGTCCTTCTGGATGTGGCCGTACAGCTCGCTGATCGCCATCCGCCCGCCTTCGATGGCCTGCAGGAAAACGCCTGCGCCATAGCAAAGGATGCCGGTGATGCCACAGGCCGTGTTGTGCGAACGCGATTGCGCGAGGATGGCTTCGATCGCGCCCGGACTCGTGTCCGCAGCACGACTGGCGTAGAGAAGTCGTACGAGCATGATGTGTCAGCGCTTGCGCGGGAGAAGGGAGAGGAATTCGCGGCGAAGGTTGGGATCCTTCAGGAACACGCCGCGCATCACCGAATTGATCATCTTGCTGTCCATCTCCTTGACGCCGCGCCACTGCATGCAGAAGTGCTCGGCCTCGACCACCAGGGCCAGGCCGTCGGGCTGCGTCTTTTCCTGGATCAGGTCGGCCAGCTGCACCACGGCTTCCTCCTGGATCTGCGGGCGGCCCATCACCCACTCCGCCAGCCGCGCGTACTTCGACAGGCCAATCACGTTGGTCTTTTCGTTCGGCATGACGCCGATCCACAGCTTGCCGATGATCGGGCAGAAGTGGTGCGAGCAGGCGCTGCGCACCGTGATCGGGCCGACGATCATCAGCTCGTTCAAGTGCTCCGCATTGGGGAATTCGGTGAGGGACGGCGGGGCCACATAGCGGCCCCTGAACACCTCGTTGAGGTACATCTTCGCGACGCGACGGGCCGTGTTGCCGGTGTTGTGGTCGTTGTCGAGATCGATCACCAGGCTTTCAAGCACGTGCTTCATCTTGCCTTCGACTTCGTCGAGCAGGTGCTCGAGTTCGCCGGGCTCGATGAACTCGGCGATGTTGTCGTTGGCGTTGAAGCGCTTGCGGGCGGCGAGCAGGCGCTCGCGAATCTTCACGGACACTGGCGTGCCCTCGTCTTCAGCCCCTTCCGTGGGGCGCCTCGCGGCGTCGATGGTCCTAAGCATTAGCGCATCCTAACAGCGAATGGAATCAAGCGATTGCCCCTACAAAGCCCTGCCCGCCTCACCGCAATGCTACTGTTTTGATAGCGAAAAATCCGTCACCAGCGGCAGGTGGTCGGACATGCGAGCCCAGATCGGACCGCGGGGCACGGCGCATGCGAGCGGCATCAATTGCCGGCCGTAGATGAAATCGAGCTGCGCGACCGGCATGCGCGAGGGGTACGTCAGTGTCCGCGGCCCACGCAGGTCGCTGGAGTCGCGCATTCCCATGGCATTCATCGCGTAGCGCATGCGCGCACCCCAGTCGTTGAAGTCACCCGCGACGACCAGCGCCTCGCCGGGTGGAATCTCGCGATCGATGAATTCGCGCAACTGGGCCACCTGGCGGATGCGGCTGCCCTTGATCAATCCCAGATGCACCACGATGGCGTGCACAGGCATGCCGTCGAGGTCGATTGCCACGTGAAGCAACCCACGCTGTTCGAACCGATGATCCGAGATGTCCTGATGGGTCTTCCGGAGTACCGGCCAGCGGGTGAGCAGCGCATTGCCGTGCTCGCCGTGCTTGGTGATGGCGTTGGTCTCGTAGACCGCGGTGTAGCCCTCGGGCGCGAGGAAGTCCGCCTGCGGCAGCTCGGGCCAATGGCGGAAGCGGGCTGCGGCTTGGCGGTTCACCTTGCGGACTTCCTGCAGGCACACGATGTCGGCGTCCAATTGCTCGATGGCGTGGCCAAGGTTGTGGATTTCGAGGCGTCGGGCCGGCCCGATGCCTTGCACACCCTTGTGGATGTTGTAGGTAGCCACTCGAAAGTTGTTCGCCGGCGAATTCATTTCGCAAATTGTGGCAGGAGCAGGATCGCTTCGGCGTTCGAGGGCGAAAAGCAGGCATCCGCCGCATCGCGGTACGGCAGCCACCGCCAGGCGGTGTGCTCGCGCGGGTGGAGTCGCGGGGTCACCCGCTCCGGCACGCGCAGGCCGAAGAGATGCTCGGTGTTGTGGGTGACGCCCGGCGCGTAGCGTGCGCGCCAGCGTGGGTAGATCTCGTAGACGTTCTGCAGTCGCCAATCGACGAGATGGGATGCGAGGTCACTGCCCTCGCCGCAGAGGATGCCAGTCTCCTCTTCGACCTCGCGCGCAGCCGTCAGGGCCAGGGGCTCGTCGACCGCATCCTTGCTGCCGGTGACCGACTGCCAGAAGTCGTCGGCATCGGCGCGCTGGATCAGCAGCACGTCCAGCGCCGGTGTGTGGATCACGACCAGCACCGACTCCGGGATCTTCCAGGGGCGCTCGCTCATGCTCGCAGCCCCTGCCCGTTCAGGCCGCGGGTTGTACGTTGCGCAGCTTGATGTGCAGTTCGCGCAACTGCTTCTCGTCGACCGGGCTCGGCGCCTGCGTCAGCAGGTCCTGCGCGCGCTGGGTCTTGGGGAAGGCGATCACGTCGCGGATCGATTCCGCACCGCTCAGCAGCATCACCAGGCGGTCGAGACCGATCGCGATGCCGCCGTGCGGTGGCGCGCCGTACTGCAGGGCATCCAGCAGGAAGCCGAACTTGTTCTGTGCATCTTCGGCGCTGATCTTGAGCGCGCGGAACACCTTGCTCTGCACTTCCTCGCGGTGGATACGCACCGACCCGCCGCCCATCTCGATGCCGTTGAGCACCATGTCGTAGGCCTTGGCAATGCACTTCTCGGGTGCCGTGTCCATGAGGTCTTCGTGACCATCCTTCGGCGCGGTGAACGGATGGTGCACCGCCGACCAGCGCTGGCCTTCCTCGTCGAATTCGAACATCGGGAAGTCGACCACCCACAGAGGCGCCCAGCGGGCTTCGAAGAGTCCGTTCTTCTTGCCGAAGGCGCTGTGTCCGATCTTCACGCGCAATGCGCCGATCGCGTCGTTGACGACCTTTTCCTTGTCGGCGCCGAAGAACAGGATGTCGCCGTTGCGGGCGCCCGTGCGCGCGATGATCTCGGACAGCGACGCGTCGTTGAGGTTCTTGACGATCGGGCTCTGCAGGCCTTCGCGGCCTTGCGCCGCGTCGTTGACCTTGATGTAGGCCAGACCCTTGGCGCCGTAGATCTTGACGAACTCGGTGTAGGCATCGATTTCGCCGCGCGACATGCCGCCTTCGCCCCCGCCGCCGGGCACGCGCAGGGCCACGACACGGCCACCGGGCGTGCTGGCCGCCTGGGCGAATACCTTGAACTCGACATTGCGCATGACGTCGGTGAGTTCGGTGAACTCGAGCTTGACGCGCAGGTCCGGCTTGTCGGAGCCGTACTTGAACATGGCGTCGCCGTAGCTCATGACGGGGAACGGCGGCAGCTCGACCTCGGCGGCCGCACGGAAGACCTTGCGGATCATGCCTTCGAACATTTCGCGGATCTCTTCCTCGGCCATGAACGAGGTCTCGATGTCGATCTGCGTGAACTCGGGCTGGCGGTCGGCGCGCAGATCTTCGTCGCGGAAGCACTTGACGATCTGGTAGTAGCGGTCGTAGCCGGCCACCATCAGCAACTGCTTGAAGAGCTGCGGCGATTGCGGCAGCGCGAAGAAGCTGCCGTCGTGCACGCGGCTCGGCACCAGGTAGTCCCGCGCGCCCTCGGGCGTGGACTTGCCGAGCATCGGCGTCTCGATGTCGATGAAGCCGTTGGCATCGAGGAACTTGCGCGCCTCCATCGTGACCTTGTAGCGCAGCATCATGTTGCGCTGCATCACTGGACGGCGCAGGTCCAGCACGCGGTGCGTAAGGCGCGTGGTCTCCGAGAGGTTGTCGTCGTCCAGCAGGAACGGCGGCGTCACCGACGGGTTCAGCACCTTCATTTCGTGGCAGAGCACTTCGATCTTGCCGCTCTTGAGGTTCTCGTTGATCGTGCCCTCGGGGCGTGCGCGCACAAGGCCGGTGATCTGCACGCAGAACTCGTTGCGCAGGCCCTCGGCGGTGGCGAAGGTGGCGGCACGATCGGGGTCGCACACGACCTGCACGTAGCCTTCGCGGTCACGCAGGTCGATGAAGATCACACCCCCATGATCGCGCCGGCGATTGACCCAGCCGCAAAGGGTGACGGTTTGGCCCAGGAGGGCTTCGGTCACGAGACCGCAGTAGTTTGAACGCATGGGCATAGGTGGATTCCGGGCGCCGGTGGGGCGCATCTTTATTTGATCGCGATCGTTGCGGGGCCGCCAGGGACGACCACCCCCATCGAGACGATGTACTTGAGCGCGTCGTCCACGCTCATCTTGAGTTCGATGCAGTCGCTGCGCTTGAGCATCACGAAGTAGCCGCCCGTGGGATTGGGCGTGGTCGGCACGTACACGCCGAGGTAGTCGCCACCACCGAGGTGGGTCACGACTTCGTGGCCGGGCGTGCCGGTCACGAAGGCAATGGTCCAGACGCCTTCACGCGGCCACTGGACCAGGACCGCAGTGCGAAACGCGTTGCCGTTCTCGGAGAACAGCGTGTCGGAGACCTGCTTGACGCTGGAGTAGATCGAGCGCACCACCGGGATCCGGCGGACCACCGCGTCGCCCCAGCCCAGCAGGCGCTTGCCGACGAAGTTGCTCGCGATCGCGCCGACGGACAGCAGGATGGCCAGCGTCAGCAGCACGCCGAGCCCGCGCACCTTGTGTTCGGTGAGGTACTGCTGCCATTCCTCGGGCAGCAGCCACAGCGTCTGGTCCAGCGTGCCGATGATCCAGTTCAGCACGCCCAGCGTGATGACCAGCGGGACGATGACCAGCAAGCCGGACAGCAGCCATTTGCGCAGCGCGAGCATGGCGAGTCTCAGTCGCCGCTGCTGGCCGGGGGTGCCGCAGCCGGTGCGGGAACCGGCGCCGGTGCGCTGGCGGGAGCGTCCGCCGGCTTGGCGGCGGCGCCGTCCGCGGGCGCGGCAGCCGGAGCGGCGACGGGCGTTTCGGCGCCCTCGCCATTCTTCTTGCCGCCGCCGTCACGGAAATCGGTGACGTACCAGCCGGAACCCTTGAGCTGGAAGCCGGCGGCGGTGAGCTGCTTGCTGAACGCACTCGCGCCGCAAGTCGGGCAGTCCGACAGGGGAGCGTCGGACATTTTCTGCAGCACGTCCTTGGCAAAGCCGCAGGCGCTGCACTTGTAGGCGTAGATAGGCATGGATTGGGGGGCGAAATGAGCGGCCGGCGGCCGCTCGCAAAGCCCTCGATTATAGGGCGCCCTCCCGCCTGCCTCCGAGGCGATCAGACAGGGTCGACGGCCAGCGGGCGGTGCGCCGTGCGCGTGTTCGACACCCACTGCGGCGCCAGCGAACCGGCCACCATCCCGCCGAACGAAGCCAGCAAGCCCGCCAGTTGCGCCGGGAATTCCTTGCCCCAGGGCATGCCCAGGAACAGCAGCCAGACCCCGATGCCGAGCACCACGGACGCCACCGCGCCCTGGGTGGTCGCGCGCTGCCAGTACAGGCCGCAGACCAGCGGCACGAATGCGCCTACCAGAGGCACCTGGTAGGCGCCGGAGACCAACTCATAGATCGGGGTGCCCTGCATCCGGATCGCGTAGGTCAGCACGGCCGCGCTGAACAGCAGCACGGTGATGCGCATGGTCATCAGGTTGGACTTGTCGCTGCCCGCCGGGCGGAACTGGCGCCAGATGTTCTCGGTGAAGGTCACGCTCGGGGCCAGCAACGTCGCCGAAGCCGTCGACTTGATGGCCGACAGCAGCGCGCCGAAGAACAGCACCTGCATCACGAAGGGCATCTTCTCGAGCACCAGCGTCGGCAGGACCTTCTGCGGATCGTCCTTGAGCAGCGTGGCGGTTTCCTCCGGCATGATTAGCAGCGCGCTGGCCACCAGGAACATCGGCACGAAGGCGAACAGGATGTAGGCGACGCCGCCGATGACCGGCCCGCGCGTCGCGGACTTGACGCTGTTGGCCGACATCACGCGCTGGAACACGTCCTGCTGCGGGATCGAGCCCAGCATCATGGTGATCGCCGCCGCGAAGAAGAAGATCATGTCCTTCAGGTTCGGCTCGGGCCAGAACTTGAACAGGTCCTTGCTGACCGCGAAGGCGACCACCTTGTCCGCACCTCCGGCCATGTTGCCGGCGAAGACGGCGATCACCGCGAGACCGAGGACCAAGATGATCATCTGGATGAAGTCGGTCACCGCGACCGACCACATGCCGCCGAAGAGCGTGTAGGCGAGGATCGAGACGACCCCGATCACCATGCCCACCGGAACGCTGATCGCGCCTCCGGACAGCACGTTGAACACCAGCCCCAGCGCAGTGACCTGCGCCGACACCCAGCCGAGGTAGCTCAGCATGATGATCAGCGAGCAGGCCACCTCGATGGTGCGGCCGAAGCGTTCGCGGTAGTAGTCGCTGATGGTCAGCAGCGTCATGCGGTAGAGCTTGCCCGCGAAGAAGAGGCCGACCAGGATCAGGCACGTGCCGGCGCCGAAGGGGTCCTCGATCACGCCGTTCAGGCCGCCCTCGATGAACTTGGCCGGAATGCCGAGCACGGTCTCGGACCCGAACCACGTGGCGAAGGTGGTGGTCACGATCATGTACAGGGGCAGATGGCGCCCCGCGATCGCGAAGTCGGTGGTGTTCTTCACGCGCTTGGCCGCATAGAGACCGATCGCGATGGTGACGAGCAGGTAGACGATGACCAGGGTCAGCAGCACGGCAATTTCCTCCAATCAGAAAAGACGCACGCGCACCAGCACCTGCATCGCGATCAACCCCAATACAAATCCTATGCCACCGTAGATGATCGCCTGCAGGAGACGGTTCGTACGCTTCTGGGCAGCCAGCAGCTCCATGAGTTCCCGGCGGTGGTCCGCGGGGCGATTTTCCAGGAAATCGTGCATCAGCCGCGGCAGTTGCGGCAGCAGCTTGGCATAGCGCGGCGCCTCGGCGCGCAACTGCTCGAAGAGCTTGCGCGGGCCGATCTGCTCGCTCATCCACTTTTCCAGGAACGGTTTGGCGGTGTTCCAGAGGTCGAGCTCGGGGTCGAGTTGGCGCCCCAGGCCTTCGATGTTGAGCAGGGTCTTCTGCAGAAGTACCAGCTGCGGCTGGATCTCGACATGGAAGCGGCGCGAGGTTTGGAACAGCCGCATCAGCACCATGCCGAGCGAGATCTCCTTGAGCGGCCGGTCGAAGTACGGTTCGCACACGGTGCGTATCGCGCCTTCCAGCTCGTCGATGCGCGTGCCCACCGGCACCCAGCCGCTCTCGAGGTGCAACTCGGCCACGCGCTTGTAGTCGCGGCGGAAGAAGGCCACGAAGTTCTGTGCGAGGTATTCCTTGTCGGACTCGGTCAGCGTGCCGATGATGCCGAAATCGAGCGAGACGTAGCGCCCGAAGGTCGCGGGGTCCAGGCTCACCTGGATGTTGCCCGGATGCATGTCGGCGTGGAAGAAGCCGTCCCGGAACACCTGGGTGAAGAAGATCGTGACGCCGTCGCGCGCCAGCTTCGGGATGTCGACCCCGGCCGCGCGCAGGCGGTCGAGTTGCGCGATCGGGACGCCCTTCATGCGCTCCATCACGATCACTTCCGGGTGGCAGAAATCCCAGAACATCTCGGGGATCATCACCAGCTTGAGCGGCTCCATGTTGCGGCGCAGTTGCGCCGCGTTGGCCGCTTCGCGCACCAGGTCGAGTTCGTCGTGGAGGTACTTGTCGAATTCGGCGACCACCTCGCGCGGCTTCAGGCGCTTGCCGTCGGCCGACAGGTTCTCGACCCAGCCGGCCATCATGGCCATGAGGGCCAGGTCCTTCTCGATGACGTCGCGCATGCCCGGCCGCAGCACCTTGACCGCAGCCTCGCGCACGGTGCCATCGCTCACGCGCACCGAGGCGAAATGCACTTGCGCGATCGATGCGCTCGCCACCGGCGTCTCGTCGAACTGCACGAAGATGTCGCCGACCGGCCGGCGGAAGGCGCGCTCGATGGTGGCGATCGCCACCTTCGACGGAAAGGGAGGGACCCGGTCCTGCAGCCACGCCAGTTCGTCGGCGATGTCGGCCGGCAGCAGGTCGCGCCGGGTGGATAACACCTGGCCGAACTTGACGAAGATCGGACCGAGCCGCTCCAGCGCCTCGCGCAGGCGCTGGCCGCGCGGCGCGTCGAGGTTGCGGCCGACCGACACGATGCGGGCCACCACACGCAGCCACGGCTTCTGGAAGCTGGTGAGAACGAGTTCGTCGAGGCCGAAGCGGAGTGCGACCCAGACGATGAAGATGCCGCGGTAGACGCGGCTCATTCGGCTGCAGGCCCGCCGGCCTTGCCGGAGCGCTCGCCGACGAAGTGCCGCAGCGCTTCCACCACGCGGCGGGTGCCCGTCGCGATCGTGTGCGCGGGCACATCGCCGATGGCGCGCGCGAGGTCGTCTTCGACGTCCCAGCGCACGTGGTCGACCAGCCAGTTGACCTCGGCCGCCAGCTGCACATCGCCCTCGATGCGCACTGCGGGTTTCTCACCTCGGAATGCAGCGCGTGCGAGGCCGAAGGGCGACTCCTCGGTCACCGTCAGCGTCAGTTCGGACGCGGCGCCATCCGGCGCCAGGTCGAGCAGGCCGGCCGGCGTGGCGACGAACTTCATCGTCACGAAGCGCCATTCGAACTGCACCACACGTCCCTGCTGGCGCCTGAGTCGCTCCTGTGCCTCGGGCTCCTGCTGAAGCACGTGATTCAGGAAAAGCACCGCCCGGTGCTGGATCTCGTGAACCGCCCACGCCGGGGGCTGCAAGCGGCTGCCCACGCGATTGAAGAGGTCGTCGAGAAAAGAAAATGGGGACGATGGTGTAACCATGTCCCCATTATCCCGGTCTTGTGACCGGATCGAAGCGCGCAGCGCTTACTGAAGTGCCTGAACTCCGGCCACCAGCCACCCGCTCGAACCGCTGGTCGGCTTGGTCATGTTCCACACCTCGCGGAACGGGCTCGGACCGGACGAGATGTCCTCGCGGATCATCCCCGAGAACTCCACGCTCGCCAGGTAGGCGTCCGGCAGTTCCTCGATGCCCAGCAGCTTGGCGTCGAGCATCACGACCTCGGTCTTGTTCGGCTGGCCACCGGTGTGGTTCTCGCGTTCGGCCAGTTGCTGGCGGATTTCGCCGACCATGCCGTCGGTCATCATCGAGCGCAGCATGCCGATGTCGGCACGGTCCCACGCGTCCTGCAGGGTCACGAAGTTGCGCTTCGCGGCGGTCAGGAAGCCATCGGCATCGAAGCCGGCGGGAATGCCCCAGCTTTGTGAGCCGGCCAGCGCCGAACCGATCATGCTGCCGCCGCCTGCCGCGGCCGCACCGGCCATCGACGAGCCACCGACGTGTTCGGGCTGCGCCGGCGTTGCGTCGAAAGCCGCGGTGTTGCGCTCCCACGGACGGGCCGAGGCATCGTTCCCGACGTTGTTCGGGCTGTATTGAATGGGCGCAGTCGCATCTGCGGGATTGCCCGCGCCCTGGAAGGCCAAGCCACCGGTGCGTGGCGTAGCGCCTCCGCCGTTGCGCGAACGCGCCGCAAAAATGCGCCACACGACCACGGCCGCCAGGACGAGCAGGCCGATCAGCAGGATGTTGCCGAAGGCAGCGCCGAGGCCCAGCGAGTGCGCGAGCCATGCGAGGCCCAGGCCTGCGGCCAGACCGCCGAGCATGCCGGCCCACGGGCGCTTGGGTGCCGCAGCGGGTGTCGCCGCAGGCGCGGCAGCGGGCTTGGCCGCGGCGGCATTGTTCGCACTCTGCGCGGGCGCTCCCGGCGTAGCGGCGGGTGCCGCAGGCGGGGTGGCCTGGCGTTGGGTCACATTAGCCGACTGCCTGCCGAACGACTTTCCGCCGCCCATGCGGGCAGCGTCGGCATCGATGCTCACGATGGCCAGCGCACACACCAGCATCACGGACCAGAAATTCTTCATGACGTCTCCTCTTCGGCAAACAAACAACTTCAACACTTGATTCCAACATGCAGGGCCGCGACGCCGCCAGTCATGTTGTGATAGTCCACATGCCCGAAACCGCCCTCCTTCATCAGGGTCTTGAGTTCCTCCTGGGCGGGATGCATCCGGATCGATTCGGCGAGGTAGCGGTAGCTGGCGTCGTCGCCCGCGACCACCTTGCCCAGACGGGGCAGCACGCTGAACGAATACCAGTCGTAGGCCTTCTGCAGCGGCTTGGCGACCTTCGAGAACTCGAGCACGAGCAGCTTGCCGCGCGGCTTGAGCACGCGGTTCATCTCCTTCAGCGCGATGTCCTTGTGGGTCATGTTGCGCAGGCCGAAGGCCACGGTCACCACGTCGAAGTGGTTGTCGGGGAAGGGCAGCTTTTCCGCATCGCAGACCAGGGTGGGCAGTGCGACGCCGGCATCGAGCAGCCTGTCGCGCCCGGTGCGCAGCATGGCCTCGTTGATGTCGGTGTGGACCACCTCGCCGGTGCTGCCGACCTTCTTCGCGAAGGCCAGCGCGAGGTCGCCCGTACCGCCGGCGATGTCGAGCACTTTCGAACCCTCGCCGACGTTCGCGACCATGACCGTGTAGGCCTTCCATGCGCGATGGAGTCCCATCGACATGAGGTCGTTCATGACGTCGTAGCGCTTCGCTACCGAATCGAAGACACCGCGCACGCGGCGTGCCTTGTCGCTTTCATCGACCGATTCAAAGCCGAAATGGGTGGTACTCATGCACCCGATGTTAGGCCGGAAGCGTTCACATCAAGTCGACGACCCCGCAGGGACACCGGGCATTCGTGATCAATGACTGCCGCAGGCGTGCCCGCCCTTTTGGGGCATCGGGGCATCGCGATCCACGCCGGCCGCTGCGAGGCGTTGCTCGTACTCGGCCCAGAGTTCGTCCTGCCGGGAGCCGAGTTCGTAGAGGAGGTCCCATGAGAAGATGCCGCTTTCGTGGCCATCGCTGAAGGTGGGTTGCACGGCGTAGTTGCCAACCGGCTGCAGGTCGATCAGGTCGACATCGCGCTTGCCGGTCTGCAGCACTTCCTGCCCCGGTCCGTGGCCCTGCACTTCCGCCGACGGCGAATAGATGCGCATCAACTCGAACGGGATGCGGAAGCTCGCCCCGTCGGAAAAGGCGACCTCCAGCACGCGCGACTGGTTGTGCAACGTGATCGACAACGGCGTCGGAGCGCCCGATTTCAAACCTGCCATCAGAAACTCCTTGCAGTCAGGCGCTGGACCATATCGCGTTCGGCGGCAGGCAGTGCGGCTTCGACCGTGGCTTCGCGAGCCGGATCGGGCTGGCGCTGTGCTGCCGCCCACACTGGGGACGGGAAGCGCGTGTCCCAATCGAAGCGTGCGATCACATGCCAGTGCAGATGCGGGACCATGTTGCCGAGTGCGGCGAGGTTGATCTTCGCGGGTGCCAGCGCGTCGCGCAGGCTCTGCTCCACCACAGCGACCGCCTCCATGCAAAGGGCACGGTCCTCGGGCGACAGGTCGGACCATTCAGGCACATGGCTCTTCCACACGACGCGAAAGAACGCAGGAAAGTTCGCCTCGGCCGCATGGATCACGCGCAGCTTCGATCCATCGAACACCAGCCGGCCGCCGACTTCGTCGCACAGGGGGCAATCCGCGACGCGCATGGCCGTCATACCAGCACTCTTTCGATGCCGCCCTGGTTGGCAGCCGCCACGTACTCGGGCATCCAGTCCTGGCCGAGAATCCTGTTCGCCATCTCGACCACGATGTAGTCGGCTTCGAGCAGGCCGTTGTTCAGGTCGTTGCCGTAGCGGCTCAGGCCCTGCAGGCAGCTCGGGCAGCTCGTCAGGATCTTGACGTTGTCCGACGGCGCCACCTTGCCGGCGTCGCGCAGCGCGGCCTCTCCCTTGCGGAGCTCTTCTTCCTTGCGAAAGCGGATCTGCGTCGAGATGTCCGGCCGCGTCACGCCCAGCGTGCCGGACTCGCCGCAGCAGCGGTCGTTCTTGAGCACGTTGTCGCCGACCAGTGCCTTGACCGTCTTCATCGGGTCCTGCAGCTTCATCGGTGTGTGGCAGGGGTCGTGGTAGAGGTAGCCGCCACCGCCCGCGTCGCCCAGCGTGATGCCCTTCTCCAGCAGGTACTCGTGGATGTCGATGATCCGGCAGCCCGGGAAGATCTTGTCGAATTGATAACCCTGCAACTGGTCATAGCAGGTACCGCAGCTCACCACCACGGTCTTGATGTCGAGGTAGTTCAGCGTGTTGGCGACGCGGTGGAAGAGCACGCGGTTGTCGGTGATCATCTTCTCGGCCTTGTCGTACTGGCCGCTGCCGCGCTGTGGATAGCCGCAGCAGAGGTAGCCAGGCGGGAGCACGGTCTGCACGCCCGCGTGCCACAGCATGGCCTGTGTGGCGAGGCCCACCTGCGAGAAGAGCCGCTCCGAGCCACAGCCGGGGAAATAGAACACCGCCTCGGTCTCTGGCGTGGTGGTCTTCGGGTCGCGGATGATCGGCACGTAGTCCGCATCCTCGATGTCGAGCAGCGCGCGCGCCGTCTTCTTGGGCAATCCACCGGGCATCTTCTTGTTGATGAAGTGAATCACCTGCTCCTTGACCGGCGCAGGACCGAGCGTGGCCGGGGGCGCGGCGGTCTGCTTCTTCGCGAGGCCGCGCAGCAGGTCGTTGGCCAGGCGCTGCGCCTTGAAGCCGATGTCGACCATGCCAGTGCGCATCATCTTGATGGTCTGCGGGTTGGTCGCGTTGAGGAAGAACATCGCCGCCGCGTTGCCAGGCCGGAAGGACTTCCGCCCCATCTTGCGCAGCAGGTTGCGCATGTTCATCGACACGTCGCCGAAGTCGATCTTGACTGGGCACGGCGAGAGGCACTTGTGGCAGACCGTGCAATGGTCGGCCACGTCCTCGAACTCTTCCCAGTGCTTGATGCTCACGCCGCGCCGGGTCTGCTCCTCGTAGAGGAAGGCCTCGACCAGCAGCGAGGTCGCGAGGATCTTGTTGCGCGGCGAGTAGAGCAGATTGGCGCGCGGCACATGGGTGGCGCAGACCGGCTTGCACTTGCCGCAGCGCAGGCAGTCCTTGACGCTGTCGGCGATGGCGCCGATGTCGCTCTGTTGCATGATGATCGACTCGTGCCCCATCAGGCCGAAGCTCGGCGTGTAGGCATTGGTCAGGTCCGCGTGCAGCGCGCGCCCGTCCTGCGCGAGGTGCTCGTTGCTGCGCAGCAGCTTGCCCTTGTTGAACCGGCCTTCCGGGTCGACCCGGCGCTTGTAGTCGGTGAAGGGTTGCAGTTCCTCGTCGCTCAGGAATTCCAACTTGGTGATGCCGATGCCGTGCTCGCCCGAGATCACGCCGTCGAGGCTGCGCGCCAGCACCATGATGCGTGCGACCGCCGCGTGCGCGGACTGCAGCATCTCGTAGTTGTCGCTGTTGACCGGAATGTTGGTGTGCACGTTGCCGTCACCCGCATGCATGTGCAGTGCGACCCACACGCGGCCCTTGAGCACGCGCTTGTGGACCTCGTTGCATTCGGTGAGGATCGGCGCGAATTCGGCACCCGAGAAGATGGTCGCCAGCGGCGCGCGAATCTGCGTCTTCCAGCTTGCGCGCAGCGAATGATCCTGCAGTTGCGGGAACAGCGCGTCGACGTTGTCGAGCCATCCCTGCCACAGCGTGCGCACTTCGCGCACCAGCGCGATGGCTTGCGCCACGCGGTCTTCCAGCAGTTCGGCCGACGGGATGTCGTTGGCATCGTCGCTCTTGCCCAGCGGCAAATTGCCGCGCGCGAGAAAGGCCTCGAGTTCGTCGGCCAGCGCGATCTTGTTCTGCAGCGAGAGCTCGATGTTGATGCGCTCGATGCCGTCCGTGTACTCGGCCATGCGCGGCAACGGGATCACCACGTCCTCGTTGATCTTGAAGGCGTTGGTGTGCTTGCTGATGGCGGCCGTGCGCTTGCGGTCGAGCCAGAACTTCTTCCGCGCCTCGGGGCTGATGGCGATGAAGCCTTCGCCGCTGCGCGAATTGGCGATGCGCACCACCTCGGACGTCACGCGCGCGACGGCGTCGGCATCGTCGCCCGCGATGTCGCCGAACAGCACCATCTTCGGCAGGCCGCCGTGCTTCTTCGATTTCGTCGCGTAGCCCACCGCCTTGAGGTAGCGGTCGTCCAAGTGCTCAAGCCCCGCCAGAAGCACGCCGGAGCGCTTCTGTTCGGCAAACATGAAGTCCTTGATCTCGACAATGCTCGGCACCGCATCCTTCGCATTGCCGAAGAACTCCAGGCAGACCGTGCGCGTGTGCGCCGGCATGCGGTGCACGATCCAGCGCGCGCTCGTGATGAGGCCGTCGCAGCCCTCCTTCTGGATGCCGGGCAGGCCCGACAGGAACTTGTCGGTCACGTCCTTGCCGAGGCCTTCCTTGCGGAAGGTCTTGCCGGGAATCTCCAGCCGTTCGGCACGCAATGCGGTCTTGCCGTCCGCGGCGAAATACTGTAGTTCGAACACGGCGCTTTCGGCGTCGTGGATCTTGCCGAGGTTGTGGCCGACGCGAGTGACTTCCAGCCACTCGGCCTGCGGCGTCACCATGCGCCAGGACGCGAGGTTGTCGAGCGCCGTGCCCCAGAGCACCGCCTTCTTGCCGCCGGCATTCATGGCGACGTTGCCGCCCACGCACGAGGCCTCTGCCGACGTGGGATCCACGGCGAACACGAAGCCCGCGCGCTCGGCCGCATCGGCGACGCGCTGCGTCACGACGCCGGCTTCGGTCCAGATCGTCGGGACAGGATTCTCCAGGCCGGGCAACGGGATCATCTCGACCTCGGTCATCGCCTCGAGCTTCTCGGTGTTGATGACGACGCTGTTCCAGGTCAGCGGGATCGCTCCGCCCGTGTAGCCGGTGCCGCCTCCGCGCGGAATGATGGTGAGGCCCAGCTCGATGCAGCCCTTGACCAGTCCGGCCATCTCGGCCTCGGTATCGGGCGTGAGCACCACGAACGGGTATTCGACGCGCCAGTCCGTCGCGTCGGTCACGTGCGACACACGCGAGAGACCGTCGAACTTGATGTTGTCCTTGGCAGTGAGCCGGCGCAGCGTGCGCGTGGCCTTGCGCCGCAGAGCGGCGACGTCCCGGAACATCGTGTCGAAGGCCGAGATTGCCCGGGCCACGAGCCCGGTCAGCTCGCCGACCAGCAGGTCGCGCTGGGCGTCGGTGTCCGGCGTGCGGCGCTTCTGCACTTCGGTCAGGCGGTGATTGAGCGCATCCACCAGTTGGCCGCGTCGGCGCGGGTTGTCCAGCAGGTCGTCGACGAGATAGGGATTGCGCTGCACGACCCAGATGTCGCCCAGCACTTCATAGAGCATGCGGGCCGATCGGCCGGTGCGGCGCTCCGAGCGCAGGATCTGGAGGAGTTCCCAGCCGCGCTCGCCCAGCAGGCGAATCACGATCTCGCGATCGGAGAAGCTGGTGTAGTTGTAGGGGATCTCACGCAATCGCACAGGCTCTGCGGCCTGCGACAACAACGCCGTCAACGCGGTCGGAGCATTCATCGGGGAGTGGCCTCGGTCGGGCGCTGCGCGCCCATCAACCAGGGGCGTGAATTTTAAGGCAGGCCCGCGGGGCCTGCCGGAGGGTCAGAACAGGACGCGGCTGCGGATGGTGCCCGGTACCTTGGCCAGCTTCTCCAGGGCAAGGTCGGACGAGGCGGCATCGATGTCGGTCACCACGTAGCCCACCTTCTCGTTGGTCTGCAGGTACTGCGAGGAGATGTTGATGTTGTTGTCCGAGAAGATCCTGTTGATCTCGGACAGGACGCCCGGCACGTTCCGGTGGATGTGCAGCAGCCGATGCTTGCCGGGATGCGCGGGCAGCGCCACCTCGGGGAAGTTGACGGACGAGGTCGAGGTCCCGTTGTCGCTGTACTTCACGAGCTTCTCGGCCACTTCCAGCCCGATGTTGGCCTGCGCCTCCATGGTCGACCCGCCGATGTGCGGCGTGAGGATCACATTGTCCAGCCCGCGCAAGGGCGACTGGAATTCGTCCTTGTTGCTGCGCGGCTCGACCGGGAACACGTCGATCGCGGCGCCTAGCAGCTTCTGCTCTTTCAGGGCCGCGGCCAAGGCCTCGATCTCGACCACGGTGCCGCGCGATGCATTGATCAGGATGGCACCGGGCTTCATCGCCGCGATCTCCTTCGCGCCGATCATCCATTGCGTGGCCTGCGTCTCCGGCACGTGCAGGCTCACGATGTCGCTCTGTGCCAGCAGGTCGGGCAGGAGCCGGACCTGGCGCGCGTTGCCCAGGGGGAGCTTGGTCACTACATCGAAGAACGCCACTTGCATGCCCAGCGCCTCGGCCAGCACCGAGAGCTGCGCGCCGATGGAACCGTAGCCCACGATGCCCAGCGTCTTGCCGCGGATCTCGAAGGCGTTGTCGGCCGACTTGAGCCAGCCGCCGCGATGCGCGACCGCGCTTTTCTCGGGCACGCCGCGGAGCAAGAGGATGGCCTCGGCCAGCACCAGTTCAGCGACCGAGCGCGTATTCGAATAGGGGGCGTTGAAGACCACGATGCCATGCTCGCGCGCCGCATCGAGATCGACCTGGTTGGTGCCGATGCAGAAGCACCCCACGGCCACCAGCTTGTTCGCCTCGGCGAAGACCTCGGCCGTCAACTGCGTGCGCGACCGGATGCCCAGGAAGTGCACATCGGCGATCCGCGCCTTGAGTTCGGCATCCGGCAACGCACCGGAGAGCGATTCGACGTTCGTATAGCCCGCTGCGTGCAACACCTCGACCGCCGAAGGATGGATGCCTTCCAGCAGGAGGAACTTGATCTTGCTTTTGTCGAGGGAAGTCTTGCTCATGCGCGTCCGGAAGGCCCGCCAGAACCCAGGAGGCAGAGCCGAAAAAAGGGGAGGAGGATGCTAGCATGGTGCGCCGCAGCATGCAGGACGCAGGGTCGGCTCGAACAGCGCACCAAAAAGGGTTTCCCCCGGTTGGGGAAGCATGCGCCCGCGCGAAAATATTGTGACGCTGTCGTGTCATACACGTGACCTAGCATCCGCGCTTTTGTTTCCCCCCTCAGGAGTTTTCATGCGATTCAAGACGCTCGCCATGGCCTCGGCATTGGCCGCGACGCTGTTCACCCCCGCGTTCGCGCAAACCGAAATCCAATGGTGGCATTCCATGACCGCCGTGAACGGCGAATGGGTCAATGACCTGGCGAAGCAGTTCAACGAGAGCCAGAAGGAATTCAAGATCGTGCCGACCTACAAGGGCCAGTACGACGAATCCATGACTGCCGCCATCGCCGCGTTCCGTGCCGGCAATGCGCCGCACATCCTGCAGGTGTTCGAAGTGGGCACCGCGACGATGATGGCCAGCAAGGGTGCCATCGTGCCGGTGGGCAAGGTCATGAAGGACGCCGGCGAGAAGTTCGATCCAGCCGCCTACATCCCCGCGGTCGCCGGCTACTACACGGCGCCCAGTGGCCAGATGTTGAGCTTCCCGTTCAACAGCTCGACCACGATCTTCTATTTCAACAAGGATGCATTCAAGGCGGCCGGCCTGCCGACCGACAAGGCGCCCGCCACCTGGCCCGAAGTGGTCGCAGCAGCCGCGAAGCTCAAGGCCAGCGGCCACAAGTGCCCGTTCACGACGGCTTGGCAGAACTGGACCCAACTCGAGAGCTTCTCGGCCTGGCACAACGTCGAGTTCGCCACGAAGAACAATGGCCTCACGGGCCTGGATGCTCGCCTGAAGGTCGATTCGCCCCTGCACCAACGCCACATCGAGAACCTCGCAAGCATGGCCAAGCAGGGCCTGTTCGTCTACAAGGGCCGCTCCAACGTGCCCGAGGCGTCCTTCGTCTCCGGCGAATGCGCCATGATCGCCACCTCTTCCGGCTTCTACGGCAACGTGGCGAAAAACGCCAAGTTCGCCTATGGCCTGACCGCGCTGCCCTACTACCCCGACGTTCCCGGCGCACCGCAGAACACGGTCATCGGCGGTGCCAGCCTCTGGGTGATGGCAGGCAAGAAGTCCGAGGAATACCGTGGCATTGCCAAGTTCTTCAGCTTCATCTCCACACCTGAGGTCCAGTCCGCCAGCCACAAGCGCACCGGCTACCTGCCGATCACGACTGCCGCCTACCAGCTGACCGACAAGTCCGGCTTCTACAAGGAGCATCCGGGTACCGACGTCGCCGTGACGCAGATGATCCGCAAGGTGACCGACAAGAGCCGCGGCATCCGCCTGGGCAACTACGTGCAGATCCGCGCGATCGAGGACGAGGAACTCGAACAGGTCTGGAGCGGCAAGAAGACGGCCAAGGAGGCACTCGACGCCATCGTGACGCGCGGCAACGAACAGCTGGAACGCTTCCAGAAAGCAAACAAGAGCTGACGCATTCATCGCGGCTCGGGCCGCCCCTGCCGAGCTAACATCCACCGCCCCGCCTGCAGTGCAGCCGGGGCGGAATTGTTATCAGGGGGGCGGTCTTCTATTCGGTATCGCTCATGGAAAAACGCGTCGTCTTTCGCTCGGGTTGGCTGCCCTGGGCGCTGCTCACGCCGCAGCTCATCGTCATCATCGTGTTCTTCTTCTGGCCCGCGAGCCAGGCGCTGATGCAATCGATGCAGGTACAGGACGCCTTCGGCACCTCGACCGAGTGGGTCGGCTTGCAGAACTTCAGGGAACTGTTCAACGATCCAGCCTACGTCGAGTCCTTCGAAACGACGGCCCTCTTCTCGATCCTGGTCGCCGGCATCGGCCTCGGCCTCTCGCTGCTGCTGGCCGTGTTCGCCGACCGCATCGTGCGCGGCGCGATGATCTACCAGACGCTGCTGATCGTGCCGTACGCCGTGGCGCCCGCCGTGGCCGCGGTGCTGTGGGTCTTCATGTTCTCGCCGTCGCTGGGCGTGATCGCCTACGGGCTCGGCAAGATCGGCATCGACTGGAACCACCTGCTCAATTCGAAGCACGCCATGACGCTGATCGTGATGGCGGCGGTCTGGAAGCAGATCTCGTACAACTTCCTCTTCTTCCTCGCAGGCCTCCAGTCGATTCCGAAATCGCTGATCGAGGCGGCCGCGATCGACGGCGCGCGGCCGTGGCGGCGCTTCTGGACCGTGCAGTTCCCCCTGCTCTCGCCGACCACCTTCTTCCTCCTGGTGATCAATGTGGTGTACGCCTTCTTCGACACCTTCGCGATCGTCGATACGGCGACCCAGGGCGGCCCGGGGACGGCCACCCGCATCCTGGTCTACAAGGTCTATCACGACGGCTTCAAGGCGATGGACCTGGGCGGCTCGGCCGCGCAGTCGGTGGTCCTGATGGCGATCGTCATCGTGCTGACGGTGGTTCAGTTTCGATACGTGGAAAAGAAAGTGAACTACTGATGAGAGCTCACCCCCAGGCTTGCCCACTTCGTGTGGCCGCCACCCCCCTTCCGGGGGCAACCCCAGCGGCCCTGCAAAGCCGGCTCCGCGGGATTCCTGGAGAAATCCGGCATGGTTGAGCGCAATCCTTCCCTTGGCATCCTGGCGCACGCCGTGGTGATCTTCGGCGTGCTGATCGTCGCCTTTCCGCTCTACCTGGCGTTCGTGGCATCGACGCACACGGCGCAGGAGATCGTGCAGGCGCCGATGCCGCTCCTTCCGGGGGGACACTTCTGGGAAACCTACAAGTCCGCCTTGTTTGGCCGCACCGCTGGCGCCGGGTCCCTCGCACCGGTGGCACGGATGATGTGGGTGAGCCTCGTGACGGCGCTCGTCATCACCTTCGGGAAGATCGCGATTTCGCTGCTGTCGGCATTCGCGGTCGTGTACTTCCGCTTTCCGTTCAAGAGCCTGTGCTTCTGGGCGATCTTCATCACGCTGATGCTGCCGGTCGAAGTGCGGATCGGGCCGACCTACCAGGTCGTCTCGGACCTCGGCATGCTCAACAGCTACGCCGGCCTGACCATCCCGCTGATTGCGTCGGCGACGGCCACCTTCCTGTTCCGGCAGTTCTTCCTGACCGTGCCCGACGAACTCATCGAAGCCGCCCGCATGGACGGCGCGGGGCCGATGCGCTTCTTCTGGGACATCCTGGTGCCTTTGTCGAAGACCTCGATCGCCGCGCTCTTCGTGATCCAGTTCATCTACGGCTGGAACCAGTACCTCTGGCCGCTGCTCGCGACCACGAGCGAGGACATGTATCCGGTGGTGATCGGCATCAAGCGGATGATCGCCGGGGGCGACGGACAGAACGAATGGAACATCGTGATGGCCACTGCGCTTCTCGCCATGCTGCCGCCGACCGTGGTGGTCATCCTCATGCAGAAGTGGTTCGTCAAGGGCCTGGTGGATACGGAAAAGTAACGGACAACAAGAACATGGCAGCTCTTTCACTTCGCAACGTCATCAAGCGCTACGGCCATGGGCCGAAGGCAAACCAGGTCATCCACGGTGTCAGCGCCGAGATCGCCGACCACGAATTCATCGTCATCGTCGGGCCTTCGGGCTGCGGCAAGTCCACGCTGCTGCGCATGGTCGCGGGCCTGGAGGAAATCAGCGCGGGCGAGATCCGCATCGGCGACCGCGTGGTGAACAACCTCGAACCGGCCGAGCGCGACATCGCGATGGTGTTCCAGAACTACGCGCTCTACCCGCACATGACGGTGTTCGACAACATGGCCTACGGGCTGAAGATCGCCAGGGTGCCGGTGCCGGAGATCAAGACGCGCGTCGACAAGGCAGCCAAGATCCTGGAGCTCGGCCATCTGCTGGCACGCAAGCCGCGCGAACTGTCCGGCGGACAGCGCCAGCGCGTGGCGATGGGTCGCGCGATCGTGCGTCAGCCGCAGGTGTTCCTGTTCGACGAGCCGCTGTCGAATCTCGATGCCAAGCTGCGCGCGCAGACGCGGCTGGAGATCCAGAAACTCCATCGCGAGCTCGGCATTACCTCTCTCTTCGTGACGCACGACCAGGTCGAGGCCATGACGCTGGCTCAGCGCATCATCGTGATGAACGCAGGCGTGATGGACCAGTTCGGCACCCCGGAGGACGTGTATTCGCGGCCCGCGACCACCTTCGTCGCGAGCTTCATCGGATCGCCGCCGATGAATCTGCTGAGGCACGCGCCCGGGGTGCGGCCGGGCACGATCCTGGGCATTCGTCCGGAGCACATGACGCTTGATGCGAGCGGCTGGTCGGTGCAAGTCGAGCACGTCGAGTTGCTCGGCGCGGAGCGGCTGGTCTATGGCCGCATCGGCGAGGAGCCGGTGATCATGCGGATGGACGAGGGCCAGCCGCCGCCCGTCCCGGGTGACACGGTCAAGATCGCCGCGCGCCAGGACAAGCTGCACTGGTTCGACGCCGGTTCCGGCAAGCGCACGACATGAGCACGCAGGTGACAGCGTCCGATTGGCCCTATCCGCGCTGGATCGCGCATCGCGGCGCCGGCAAGCTCGCGCCCGAGAACACGCTGGCCGCCTTCCGGCTCGGCGCGGAATTCGGCTACCGCATGTTCGAATGCGACGCCAAGCTCAGCGCGGATGGCGTGCCTTTTCTCCTGCATGACAGCACGCTCGAGCGCACAAGCAACGGCCACGGTATTGCGGGCGATCAACCCTGGGCAAAACTTTCCCGCCTCGATGCGGGCGCCTGGCATTCGCGCCGCTATGCGGGCGAGCCGCTGGCCAGTCTTGAAGGGCTGATCCGCTTCTGCATCGCCAACAGCCATGCACTCAATATCGAGATCAAGCCCACGCCCGGGCTGGAGCGCGTGACCGGCGAGGCGGTGGCACGGCAAGCAGCACAACTGTGGACTGGCGCGTCCCTTCCGTCGCCCTTCCTGACATCGTTCGCGCCGGACTCGCTGCGCGGCGCGCTGGCAACGCAACCCGAACTGCCGCGCGGGCTGCTGCTCGACACACTGTGGGACGGGTGGCTCGACACGGCCACCCAACTCGGCTGCGCGGCGATCGTCTGCAACTACGCGCTGTGGGACGCGGCCACCGTCGCGCAAGTGCACGCGGCCGACATGCGCGCGCTGAGCTACACGGTGAACGACGACTGGGCCGTCCGGCACCTGGTCGCACTCGGCACCGACGGGATCATCACCGACCGCGTCGACAGGTTCGCCCCGGCGAGCTGAGCCTGCAGGCGCACCGTTTCGCCGCAGCATCGGGCCCTTTTATGATGAAGTCATGACTTGGCTCCAACGTCTCGCGGCCGTGCTGCTTGCTGCAATGCTTTGCGGCCCCGCGTTCGCCCAGGGAACTTCGCCCGAAGTCGCCCCCAGCGTCGCCGCCTTGCGGGCCCGTCTCGACAGCATTCCGAAAAGCGTCGAGAGCGACGAGAACGTCACAGTCCCAATCGCAAAGCTGCGGGACCTCAGCGCCGCCGTCGACAAGTTCATCGTCTCGCGCACGGGAGAGCTCAACGACCTCAACGCACGACTGGGAGAACTGGGTGCCGCCCCGGCCGCCGGCGCGGCAGCCGAGAACCCCGACATCACCCGTCGCCGCGATGCGCTGACCAAGGAGCGCAACGAGATCGATGCCGACATCCGGCTCGCACGGCTCGTGACAGTGGACGCCCAGCAACGGGCCAGCGACCTTCTGGCCAAGCGCCGGGCCGTCTTCGAGGCCCAGCTGACCGAACGCTCACGGTCGCCCCTCGGCATGGAGTTCTGGAGCGACATCGCCGACGCCTGGCCCTCCGACACCGAACGCCTGCGGGATCTCGGTGCCGAACTGAAGAAGGGCCTCGACGTCGCGCGACAACCGGCCCATGTCTCGGCTGTATTGATCAGTATCGTGGTGGCCTTGCTGGTCGCGTTGCTGGGTAACTGGGCTGCCGAGCGGACATTGACGCAACTGGCCGCGCGCGTCCTGCCGGGGGGGCGTCTTCGGCGTTCGCTGCTGGTGATCGCGATCGTCACGACCAACGTCCTGCTGGTCGGGTTGGCGGCGCAGGGCGTCTATGCGACTTTCGACGCCCATGGGATCTGGGGCGCGCAAACCCGCAAGCTCGGCCAGGCCGTCGTGCAGTCCAGCATCTTCATCGCGTTCGTGGTCGGCCTCGGACGCGCCTTGCTGTCCAACGGCAGGCCGACGTGGCGCCTGCCGCCGATCCCGGACGGCATGGCCTTGCGCCTGGCGCCCTTCCCGTGGCTGATGGCGCTGGTCGGGACGATGGCGTGGGCAACGTCGCAGGTGAACGCGGTGGTGGACGCCAGTTTTGCCGCTGTGGTCGGCGCTCATGTGATGACGGCCCTGACCCTCACCATCATGATCGGTGCGATGCTGCTGCGGCTGCGCGAACCCGTTGCCGCACCGGTCGAAGGCGTCAAGCCGCCCGCTTCCGACGCGACTGCGGCGACGGAAGTCGAGGAACGGCCGCTCTGGGTGGGCATCCTGCTGGGAGTAGTCGCGCTCGCGCTGGTCGTGATCTGGGTCCTGGTGGCCATCGGCTATGTCGCGTTGGCGAGCTTCCTGGCGAGCCAGCTCAACTGGACGTGCATCGTGGTGTCGGCGTTCTATGTGCTGTTCAAGTTCGCCGACGACCTGTTCATGGCCGTGGTGTCTTCGCGGAGCAATTTCGGACAGCGAATGCAGGCCAGCTTCGGACTGGAATCGCGCACCCTGGATCAGGCGGCGGTGGCGCTGTCCGGCCTGAGTCGCGTGGCGCTGTTCTTCTACATGGTGATTGCGCTGGCAGCCCCCCTGGGCACGAGCCCGGGAGAGGTGTTCCTGCGTAGCGGGAAGTTCGCCACGGGCGTCAAGGTCGGGGAACTCCAGCTCGTGCCGGGGGCGATCTTCAGCGCGGTGACCGTCCTGGTCGGCGGCTTCGTCGCTCTGCGCATCGTCAAGCGCTGGCTGGCGGGGCGCTTTTTGCCGAACACGGCGCTCGAGCCCGGCATGCAGAGTTCGATCACCACCCTGCTCGGCTATGTCGGCGGCATCGTGGTGGTCGCATTCACACTCTCGGCACTGGGCATCGGCATCGAACGCATCGCCTGGGTGGCGAGTGCGCTGTCGGTCGGTATCGGCTTCGGCTTGCAGGCCATCGTGCAGAACTTCATCTCGGGGCTGATCCTGCTCGCGGAGCGGCCGGTCAAGGTGGGCGACTGGGTGGTGCTGGGCACTGCGGAAGGGGATGTGCGGCGCATCAACGTGCGCGCGACGGAAATCCAGCTCGGCGACCGCTCGACGCTGATCGTGCCGAATTCGGAGTTCATCACGAAGACCGTGCGCAACATGACGCTTGCGAACGCCGAGGGCCGGGTTCTCATCCGCTTGCCGATGCCGCTGACTACCAATGCCAGCCGTGCGCGCGATGTGATGCTCGCGGCGTTCGCCAATCATCCGGGCGTATTGCCGACACCGGCGCCGACCGTCACGCTTGAAGGCATCGAGGTGGGCGTCCTGATCTTCCAGGCGATCGGCTACGTGCAGAGCCCGCGCCTGGCTGGCGGGGTTCGCAGCGATGTTCTCTTCTCGATGCTGGATGGCCTGCTAGCGGCCGACATGCCGTTGGCGGCCTATCCGGGCGTTCCGCCCGTGCCGGGAACGCCTGCCGCGCCGCCCGCCGCGGCCCCCGGCCCGGTGGGCCCCATCATGGCGTCCTAGCCGCGCCAAGCTCCTGCGATCAGCCACTGGCTGGTTGCGCACGCGACCACGAGGGCGACGTAGGTGGCCATTATCCCGTCGCGTCCGAAGACGAGCAGGCCGGCTGCCAGCACGGCAACACCAACTACGAAATTGATAGCGCCCTGCGCCCACCAGCCAGGGGCCTTGGGCGACCGCCGCATCGCGAATCGGCCCAGGATGGCACACAGGAAGCCGACCGCGAACGCGGGAGCAACGAAATTGAGAAGGTGGTCGAGGAGGTCCAGCGGGGCCATGGGAAACGTTGCGCAACGGGCAACCGGGGTGATCGCCGCCATGGCCACAGCCATTTTTCGGACGGCGAGCCGTCTGCGGGCTGCTGATTTTATAATCAGCGGCTATGTCAGTCTGGGCCCTTGGCTTGAACCACACGACCGCGCCGCTCGACCTGCGTGGTCGTTTTGCGTTCGCCATCGATCAGATCGCCCCGACACTGCATAGTTTGCGGCACTCGTTCGGGTCCAACCGGCACCCTTCCGTGGAGGCCGCGATCATCTCGACCTGCAACCGCACCGAGATCTACTGCGCCGCCGACCACCAGGCACTCGACCACACGGTCGACTGGCTGGCCCAAAGCGGCGGCGTCGCCCCGGCCCTCCTCCGATCGCACGCCTATGCGCTGCATGACGACCAGGCGGCACGTCACGCCTTCCGTGTGGCCAGCGGCCTCGATTCGATGGTGTTGGGCGAAGCCCAGATCCTCGGGCAGATGAAGGACGCCATCCGCGCCGCCGAGACCGCGGGTGCGCTGGGCAGCACGCTGAACCAGTTGTTCCAGCGCTCCTTCGCCGTGGCCAAGGAAGTTCGCACGGCCACCGAGATCGGCGCGCACTCCATCAGCATGGCGGCGGCGGCCGTTCGACTGGCCGGCCAGCTCTTCGAAGACCTGCAACGCACGCGCGTGCTGTTCGTCGGTGCCGGCGAGATGATCGACCTCGCGGTCACTCATTTCGCCGCGAAGCAGCCCAAGTCCATCGTCATTGCCAACCGCACGCTCGAGCGCGGCGAGAAACTGGCGTCCCGCTTCGGCGGCGAGGCCATGCGGCTCGCCGACTTGCCGGCACGGCTCGCCGAGTTCGACATCGTCGTGAGCTGCACCGCGAGCACATTGCCGCTGATCGGCCTCGGCGCCGTGGAACGCGCGCTCAAGCTTCGCAAGCACCGGCCGATGTTCATGGTCGATCTCGCCGTGCCGCGCGACATCGAGCCCGAAGTCAAGGCACTGGAAGACGTCTACCTCTACACGGTCGACGATCTCGCGCAGGTCGTGCAGCAGGGTCACGCCCACCGGCAGGCGGCCGTTGCACAGGCCGAAGTGATCATCGACGCCGGTGTGCAGAGCTTCATGCACTGGCTGGACCAGCGCGGTACCGTGCCGCTGATCCGCCAGCTCAACGCGCAGACCGACGAATGGCGCGCCACCGAACTGGCGCGCGCCCGCAAGCTGCTCGCCAAGGGCGAAAGCGTCGACGCCGTGCTGGAAGCGCTCTCCCGCGGCCTCACGCAGAAGATGCTGCACGGCGCCATGGCCGAGCTGCATGCCGGGGACGCCACCGCGCGCGAACATACGGCGCAGGCGATCTCGCGCCTCTTCCTCCGGACCGATCTCCGCGGCGACCAACGCAAAGAGTCCTAGCGACGCCCGTCGCTCCGGCGGCGCTGCCGCCATCCAGCATTTGCCGCACCCCTGCGGTCCGCCCCTTTCGCCATTCCATCGCCCTCGTGAAACCATTCCTGCGTCACCAACTCGAGCGCTACGCGCAACGCCTCGGCGAACTGGACTTCCTGCTTTCGCGGGAAGACATCATGTCCGACATGGCGCAGTACCGCACCATCTCGCGCGAGCATGCGGAGGTCACGCAGATCGCCGGCCGCTACCACCGATACGTGCAGCGAGAGGCCGATCTCGCCGGCGCGCGAGAGATGCTCGACGAGCCCGAGATGGCCGAGATGGCGCAGGAAGAAATCGCCGGTGCCGAGGCTGAGCTCGTCCAGCTCGAAGACGAGCTCCAGCGCTTGCTCCTGCCCAAGGACCCGGACGACGCGCGCAACGCCTTCCTCGAAATCCGCGCCGGCACGGGCGGTGACGAGTCAGCGCTCTTCGCCGGCGATCTCCTGCGGATGTACACACGCTATGCCGAACGCGCCGGCTTGCGCTGCGAGATCGTGAGCGAGAGCGAGAGCGAACTCGGCGGCTACAAGGAAGTGGTAGTGCGCATCGTGGGCGACGAGGTGTTCGGCAAGCTTCGCTTCGAATCCGGCGGCCACCGCGTGCAACGCGTGCCCGCCACCGAGACGCAGGGGCGCATCCACACCAGCGCCTGCACGGTCGCCGTACTGGCCGAGCCCGACGAGACGCAGGCGGTACAGATCAATCCGGCCGACCTGCGAATCGACACCTACCGGGCGAGCGGCGCGGGTGGGCAGCACATCAACAAGACCGATTCGGCCGTGCGCATCACGCACATTCCCACGGGGATCGTCGCTGAATGCCAGGACGACCGAAGCCAGCACCGCAACAAGGCCAAGGCCATGCAGGTGTTGTCGGCGCGCATCCAGGAGAAGGACCGCAGCGAACGCGCGGCCAAGGATGCTGCACTGCGCAAGGGACTGATCGGCAGCGGCGACCGGAGCGACCGCATCCGTACCTACAACTTCCCGCAAGGCCGGCTCACGGACCATCGCATCAACCTCACGCTCTACAAGCTGCTGGCCATCATGGAAGGCGACTTGGGCGACGTGCTGGCGGCGCTGCAATCGGCGCGCGAGGCCGAGCAGTTGGCGGAGCTCGAAGCCAGTCTGCCGGCGTGACATCCTCGGACACGCACTCGCCTTCGACCCCGGCCCGGATGCTGGCCGCGGCGACGGCCCTGGGGGTCGATCGCCTCGACGCCCAGCTGCTGCTGTTGCATGTACTAGGTCGTGCATCGAACGAGCGGGCATGGCTGCTGGCGCATGACACGGACGCGCTGGCGGACGAGGTGTGGCCCGCATTCGCACAGCTCTGCGCCCGACGCGCGACAGGCGAACCGGTGGCCTACCTGGTCGGCGAAAAGGAATTCCACGGGCTCGGACTGCAGGTCGACCGGCGGGTGCTGGTACCTCGGCCGGATACGGAAACGCTGGTCGAGTGGGCACTGCACTGCCTGGACGGCCGCAAGTCCCCCTCGGTGCTGGACCTCGGCACCGGCAGCGGCGCGATCGCGCTGGCAATCCAGCATGCGCGCCCGGACGCCCACGTCACGGCCGTCGACGCCAGCGCCGACGCACTGGCCGTCGCGAGCGCCAACGCCGCCCGGCTCGGGCTGCCCGTGCGCTTCGTGGAGGCCGACTGGCTGGGCGGCGCCGACACGGGTTACGACCTGATCGCCTCGAATCCGCCCTACATCGCTACCGGCGACTCCCATTTGCCGGCACTCCGCCACGAACCGCTCCAGGCGCTCGTATCCGGCGCCGATGGTCTCGACGACATCCGTCGCATCGTCCGGGCGGCACCGGCGCATCTGGCGGATGGCGGCTGGCTGATGCTCGAACACGGCTACGACCAGGCCGGCGCGGTACGCCGTCTGCTGACGGACCGAGGCTTCTCCGAAGCCCAAAGCCGCGACGACCTTGCCGGCATCGCGCGGTGCTCAGGCGGAATCTGGCGCACGGTGAAATAATCCGCGCAGCCCAATTTCCAGGAGTCCCCCATGTCCGAAGCCCAGCAACGCATTGACGACCTCGTCAAGACCAACGACCTCGTGCTCTTCATGAAAGGCAACGCGAGTTTCCCGATGTGCGGTTTCTCCGGCCGCGCGATCCAGATCCTCAAGGCCGTGGGTGTCGACACGCGAACACTGAAGACCGTCAATGTGCTGGAAGACGACGCCATCCGCCAGGGCATCAAGGAATACAGCA
Source organism: Variovorax sp. P5_A3 (assembly GCF_056400665.1). Taxonomy (NCBI): domain Bacteria; kingdom Pseudomonadati; phylum Pseudomonadota; class Betaproteobacteria; order Burkholderiales; family Comamonadaceae; genus Variovorax; species Variovorax sp. P5_A3. The sequence continues at coordinate 231,597 of NZ_JBFUKW010000004.1, forward strand.
ACTGGCCGACCATCCCCCAGCTCTACGTGAAGGGCGAGTTCGTCGGCGGTTCGGACATCCTGATGGAGATGTACGAATCCGGGGAGTTGCAGCAAATGCTCAACGCCAACCCCGCCTGACCCTCCCTGCCGCCAGACCATGAGCCACGATCACGGCGACCATGGGCGCGCGCATGACGAAGGCGCGTGGAAGCACGACGGGGTGCGGGTGATCCCGGGCAATCAGCTCGATACCAACACGGCGCAGACGCCGGGCATGAACCGGGCTGCTGCGATCAACTTCGCGCGGGTCGGTGCGCAGAAGCTCTGGGCCGGCACGGTGACCATCCATGCCAACGCCAAGACTGGTGCCCATCATCACGGTCATCTCGAATCGGTGATCTACGTTGTGCGGGGACGTGCCCGCATGCGCTGGGGCGAGCGTCTTGAGTTCACTGCCGAGGCCGGTCCGGGCGACTTCATCTATGTGCCGCCCTACGTGCCGCACCAGGAAATCAACGCCAGCGAGACGGAGGCGCTCGAGTGCGTGCTTTGCCGCAGCGACGGAGAAGCGGTGGCGGTCAACCTTGCCATCGAGCCGGTCGAGAAGCCCGAGTCGGTGCTTTGGGTCGATCCGACCCATCCTCACGGCGGTGTGTGACTGCGCCGCGACAGATTTTCAAAACCCTGGAAAGCGAGAAAACGTAGGCACCTGTCGAACCCGGGCACGGCTTATGCTGTCCAAAGCGTGTTCGAAACCGGAGGTGTCCATGGATTCCCGCAGTCTCGTCCCAGCGTCGCCGTCGTTCCAGCTGCCGGTGGCCAATCTACGCAGCGTGTTCCAGACACACGATGTCGAACGCAAGCTCGCCAAGCTCCCCGACCGCGACCACGAACACTTGCGGACCACCTACGAGCGCATGCTCGAACGTGGGCCCGACCGCTTCCAGGTCAAGCCCAGCGGCGTTCCCGAGATGGCCGCGCTCTACGCCCAGTTGCCCAACTTCACCGAAGTACTCGACGACGTCCGCCGCCATGTCGCCCTCGCGCAGGACAGCCGCGACGGCCTCGAAGTCACGCCGATGCTGCTGCTCGGCCCGCCCGGTATCGGCAAGACGCATTTCGCGAAGAAGCTGGCCGAATTGCTCGGCACGGGGATGTCGCTGGTGCCGATGAATTCGATGACTGCGGGGTGGTTGCTCTCCGGCGCATCCTCGCAGTGGAAGGGCGCCAAGCCCGGCAAGGTGTTCGAGGCACTGGTCGACGGTCAGTACGCGAACCCGGTGATGGTGATCGACGAGATCGACAAGGCCGGCGCCGACAGCCAGTACGACCCGCTCGGTGCGCTGTACAACCTGCTCGAGCATGACACCGCGCACGCCTTCGTCGACGAGTTCGCCGAAGTGCCCATCGACGCCAGCCAGGTGATCTGGATCACGACGGCGAACGACGAACGCAGCATTCCGGAGCCCATCCTGAACCGAATGAACGTGTTCGAGATCGAGGCGCCCTCGCCCGAGGCTGCTCGCCAGATCGCGCGGCAGCTTTACCTTTCGATTCGCAACGACCACGACTGGGGGCGGCTCCTGGCTGAAGAGCCTTCGGGCGACGTGCTCGACCATCTGGCCACACTTGCACCGCGCGAGATGCGCCGGGCGCTGATGACCGGCTTCGGCAACGCCCGCCTGGCCGGCCGCGACGAGGTTCGCGTCGACGACCTCCCGCGCGCCAACGTCGCCCGAAGCCGCATCGGATTCGTTCAATAGAAAGCGCCCCACGGGTCATGGCACCATGTCGGTCTTCATCGACCGACCCATGACCCTGACTCAAAGCCTGCTGGTCATCGTTGCACTGATCGCGACGAGCGCCTTTTTCTCTCTTGCTGAAATCTCCCTGGCCGCTTCCCGTCGCCTGCGCCTGCGCCAGATGGCGGACGAAGGTGACGCACGCGCGGAGCGGGTGATGCGCATCCAGGAACAGCCTGGCCACTATTTCACCGTCGTGCAGATCGGCCTCAACGCGGTGGCGATCCTGGGAGGCGTCGTCGGCGAAGGATCGCTCAGTCCCTATTTCGCGCGCTTCTTCGAGATGTGGCTCAGCGTGGAGGCATCGCAGAACGCCGCCTTCCTCGCGTCGTTTGTCACGATCATCGCGGTCTTCCTCGTGTTCGCGGACCTGTTCCCCAAGCGACTGGGCATGAGCAATCCGGAGAAGCTCGCCGTGCGCATGGTCGGACCGATGCAGGTCCTGATCACCACCTTCAAGCCGCTCGTCTGGCTGTTCACGACCTGCACGGACCTGCTGTTCAAGCTGCTCGGCATGCCGAGCCAGCGTGACGAGAAGATCACCTCGGCCGACATCCTCGCCATGACCGAAGCCGGCGCGCGCGCCGGCGTGCTCGCCGTGCGGGAGCAGCAGGTGATCGCCAATGTCTTCGAGCTCGATACGCGGCTGGTCAGCAGCGTGATGACGTCACGCGACCGCATCGCATGGTTCCTGCGGGACGACCCCGAGTCGGTCCTGCGTGCGCGCATCGTGGCCGAACCCTTTTCGGCCTACCCGGTCTGCGAAGGCGACATCGACCATGTGCTGGGCTATGTCGACGCCAAGGACATGTTCCAGCGCGTGCTGAGCGGGCAGCCGCTCTCCTTCGCCCAGGGCCTGCCGCTGCACAAGGCGCTGGTCGTCCCGGACCGGTTGTCGCTGACCGAGGTCCTCGAGCAATTCCAGCAGGCGCACGAGGACTTTGCGATCATCGTCAACGAATACAGCCTCGTGGTGGGCGTGATCACGCTCAACGACGTGATGAGCACGGTGATGGGCGACCTGGTCGGCGCGCAAGACGAGGAGCAACAGATCGTCAGGCGCGACGAGAATTCCTGGCTGATCGACGGCGTGACGCCCATCCAGGATGTGCAGCGCGCACTCGACATCGATGTGCTGCCCCACGGCGACGAATACGAGACGCTCGCCGGCTTCCTGATGGTGATGCTGCGCCGCGTGCCCAAACGGACCGACAGCGTGACCTGGGCGGGCTATACCTTCGAGGTGATGGACGTCGACAGTTTTCGGATCGACCAGGTGATGGTCACGCGCGTGGGCGCCGTGTCCAAGGGCTGAGGATCAATCCTCCAGCCGACGATCCTTGAACACCCAAAGGCGATGGTTGGCAAAGACGGCGTCGGGGTAAGGCGCCTTGCCACGGCTGCCGTTGTAGCGGCCGAGCGTCATGAAGAGGTCGCCCTGCTCGCGATCGAGGTAGTGCCTCAGGATCACGCAGCCGAATCGGAGGTTCGTCTGCATGTGGAACAGCTTGGACGGGTCGCCGTCGCCGATGACGCGCGTCCAGAAAGGCATCACCTGCATGTAGCCGCGTGCGCCGGCGCTGGAGACGGCGAACTTGCGGAAGTTGCTCTCCACTTGAACCAGGCCAAGCACAAGGCTGACGTCCAGACCGGACCTGCGAGCCTCGTACCAGACGGTCTGCAGGAATTCCTTGCGCGTCGGCCAGTCAGGCACCTTCTTCTTGAGTCGCTCGCTCATCTCGCCCAGCCAGCGCAGGTAGGCGAGCCGCGCCTCCGTGCTGCCGAACTCAGGCACGGGGGGCGCCTTGTTGTGGATCGCCGAGCTCAACGCGGTACGCACCGAGTCGATCAGCGGTTCCTCGATCTGGGCGCCGGCCAGGGCGCTGCGGGGCAGCATCAGGGACGCCACGCCTGCCGCGACACTGCCAAGGCACAGTCGCCGCGAAAGGCCGGACGCGCTCCCGTGCGTCGCCGTCAAGCTCATGCCGGAGCCAGCTTGCCGGCAATGAATTCGGCGATGCCCGCCGCAGGCACCTTGGTCGCGGCGGTGTCGCGACGGTGCTGGTATTCGAGCTGGCCTTCCTTGATGCCCCGGTCAGAGATCACGACGCGGTGCGGTACGCCGATCAGTTCCCAGTCGGCGAACATGGCGCCCGGGCGCTCGCCGCGATCGTCCAGCAGCACGTCGACGCCGGCCGCGAGCAGTTGCTCGTAGAGCGCCTCCGCCGCGGACTTGACCTCGGCGCTACGGTCCATGCCGATGGGGCAGACCACGACTGTGAACGGCGCGATCGCGTCGGGCCAGATGATCCCGCGCTCATCGTTGTTCTGCTCGATGGCGGCAGCGGGCAGCCGGGTGATGCCGATACCGTAGCAACCCATTTCGAGGAACTGGGGCTTGCCGGCTTCGTCGAGAAAGGTCGCATTCATGGGCTTGCTGTACTTGGTGCCGAGCACGAAGACGTGGCCGACCTCGATGCCGCGCTCGATCGCCAGCAGGCCCTTGCCGTCGGGAGAGCGATCGCCGGCCACCACGTTCCGGATGTCGGCCACCGCGTCGGGTTCCGGCAGGTCGCGGCCCCAGTTGACGCCGGTCATGTGGAAGTCGACCTCGTTGGCGCCGGTGATCCAGTCGACCATGACGGCCACCTCGCGATCAGCGACGATCTTCACGGACTGCTTCAGGTTGAGCGGTCCAAGGTAGCCGGGCTTGCAGCCGAAGTGATCCTCGATCTCGGTGATGGTCGCGAAGCGGAAACCCTTGTCCAGCCCCGGCACCTTGCTCACCTTGATCTCGTTCATGTCGTGGTCGCCGCGAACGAGCAGCAACCAGACCTCGGAGCCCCTGATGTTGCCTGCTGCGTCGACGACATCGGTTGCGAGGACCAGCGACTTCACGGTGGTCGACAGCGGCACGCCCAGCAGGGCGGCCACGTCTTCGCAGGTGCTCTTGCCCGGCGTCGGCGTCTTCGCGAGTGGTTGGGTGGCCGTGCCTCGCGGACCGGCTGGTGCGAGCGCCTCGGCCTTCTCCATGTTGGCAGCGTAGTCGCTGTCGGGGCAGTAGACGATCGCGTCCTCGCCGGTCGCGGCGATCACCTGGAACTCCTGGCTCACGTCGCCACCGATGGCGCCGCTATCCGCGGCGACGGCCCGGTAGCGGAGGCCGAAGCGGTCGAAGATCTTGCGGTACGCATCGGCCATGACCTGATAGCTGGCTTTCGCGGCATCGAGGTCGCGATCGAAGCTGTATGCGTCCTTCATGATGAACTCGCGCCCGCGCATCAGGCCGAAGCGCGGACGGCGTTCGTCGCGGAACTTGGTCTGGATCTGGTAGAAGTTCTTCGGCAGTTGCTTGTAGCTGCGGATCTCCTGGCGCGCTATGTCCGTCACGACCTCTTCGCTGGTCGGCTGGATGACGAAGGAGCGATCATGCCGATCCTTGATGCGCAGGAGTTCGGGCCCATAGGCCTGAAATCGGCCGGCTTCTTCCCAGATCTCGGCAGGCTGCACCACGGGCATGGCGAGTTCGACGGCACCTGCACGGTCCATTTCCTCCCGGACGATCGCCTCGACCTTGCGGATCACCCGCAGGCCCATCGGCATGTAGGTATAGATGCCGGTGCCGAGTTTCTTGATCATGCCGGCCCGCATCATGAGGCGATGGCTCGCGACTTCGGCATCGGCCGGCGCTTCCTTGAGGGTGGAGATAAAGAATCGGGAAGCTTTCATCGGTCGCGGGCAGAGGGTACGGGTAGCGGATGCTGGGGAGCAGGCCTTGACAGGACCTGGAACGGTCGCTTGCCGTGTGCAACCCGGCATGCATAATCGACTCAGTTCAAAAAATTGGGGTTTGATTATGCTCGACCGGGACGGCTTCAGGCCCAACGTCGGCATCATCCTGCTCAACCAGAGAAACCAGGTTTTCTGGGGTAAACGCATTCGCACCCATTCCTGGCAGTTTCCGCAAGGCGGCATCGATCGCGGCGAAAGTCCCGAGCAGGCGATGTTCCGGGAACTGCACGAGGAAGTAGGCCTCCACCCGGAGCATGTGCGCATCGTGGCCCGTACCCGTGACTGGTTGCGCTACGAGGTGCCGGATCGGTTCATCCGCCGTGACGCACGCGGCCACTACAAGGGCCAGAAGCAGATCTGGTATCTGCTGCAATTGATCGGTCACGACTGGGATCTGAACCTGCGTGCCACCGACCATCCGGAGTTCGACGCGTGGCGTTGGCACGACTATTGGGTCCCGCTGGACGTCGTGGTCGAATTCAAGCGCGGCGTCTACGAGATGGCGCTGACCGAACTCGCCCGCTACCTGCCTCGGCAGGATTTCCGCAACCGCTTCCTGCGCAGCAACGTGCGTGCTCGCGAATTCGAGCGCCATCCGCCGACTGCAGGCCATGAATCCCATTTCGAGTTGCCCCCCGGGGCAAGTTTCGACCCGAATCCCAATGCCTCTCATCCAGCGCCCGACCCCAGCGACCCTCTCCATCTGCAGCGCTAGGCGTGCTCTCGCCCTCGCTTTCGTCTGCTTGCTCGCTGCTTGCAGTTCGCAACCGAGGGACACCGACAACAAGGACTGGGCGCAAGCCGGATCGCCGCCGCTGCCGACCGTCACGGCCAAGGACGGCGAATGGAAGGAAAGCGAAGTTCCGCCTCCCCCTGCCTATGACGAAAAGAAGTTGCTCCCGATCGAGATGCCGCGCCATTTCAGTCTCCAGTACGGCATCGATCCGACCACTATCTCCGTGACGCGTGACGGTGTCGTCCGATATGTGATCGTGGCCAACAACAAGGCCGGCGGTGGAACCAACGCCTTCTACGAAGGCGTCCGGTGCGAGACTGATGAGGTGAAACAGTACGCCCGCTTCAACCAGGGAGCCTGGCATCACGTCTCGGACGCGGAATGGAAGCGCTTCAACGACCTCAACTCACGGTATGCCAAGGAATTGGCTTCGCAGGCGCTGTGCCGCGGCCATTCTGCCCGCCTGTCCGTGAACGATATGGTCCGGCAACTCAAGAATCCGATCCGAGAGGTCGAGTAGGCGCCTCGGACGCAGGTCAGCGACTGTCGGGCATCAGCACCATGTTGTCGCGATGGACCATTTCAGGCTCCGCGACATATCCCAGCAGGCGCTCGAACTCCGTTGACGGCTTGCGACACAACATCCGCGCCTCGGCGCTCGAGTAGTTGGCCAGGCCTCGGCCCAGTTCGGCGCCGCGCTCGTCGCGAATGGCGATCACGTCGCCGCGCGAGAACTCCCCTTCGACGGCTGTCATGCCGATCGGCAACAGGCTCTTGCCCTCTCCGCGCACCTTGGTCGCAGCGCCTGCATCCACCAGGACCGCCCCTCGCAACTGCAGATGATCGGCCATCCAGCGCTTGCGCGCCTGGTGCTTGGCCGTCTGGGCAATCAACAGCGTGCCGATGGGTTCGCCTCTCGTCAGACGCAACAGGGCGTTCGGCTCGCGTCCCCAGGCGATGACTGTCGATGCACCGGAGCCTGCCGCGCGCTTGGCCGCGAGGATCTTCGTGATCATGCCTCCGCGGCCGATGCTGCTGCCTGCACCGCCTGCCATCGCTTCGAGTGCCGGGTCTCCCGCAGCCGCCTCATGGACGAAGCGGGCGTCGGGATCCTTGCGCGGGTCGGCGGTGAAAAGGCCCTTCTGATCGGTCAGGATCACCAGCGCATCGGCCTCGACCAGATTGGCGACCAGTGCGCCCAGGGTGTCGTTGTCACCGAACTTGATTTCGTCGTTGACGACCGTGTCGTTCTCGTTGATCACCGGTACGACGCCGAGCGCGAGCAAGGTGACCAACGTGGAACGCGCATTCAGGTAACGCTCACGATCGGCGAGGTCCGCGTGCGTTAGCAGCACCTGTGCGCTGCCGATGCCGTTTTCACGCAGCTTGGTCTCGTAGATCTGCGCCAGCCCCATCTGGCCGACTGCGGCGGCCGCCTGTAGTTCATGGATCTCGTGAGGGCGTACACGCCAACCCAGCCGCTTCATGCCCTCGGCAATGGCACCGCTGGACACCATCACCACTTCGCGCCCATCCTGCACCAGCGTGGCGAGTTGTCGGCACCATTCGCCTATGGCGTTTTCGTCGAGGCCACGGCCTTCGTTGGTGACAAGGCTGGAGCCGACCTTGACGACGATGCGCCGTGCATCACGGAGGGCGCTGGAACCACTACTGGAAGTCATTTGAGCCTGTTGCGGTCGTGGAGTGCTGCAGGAATCGCTGTCTGGAGCGCCATTGAATGGCCCGGTGCTCAGGAAAAACGCGGATCGATCTCCGTCGGCGGCTGCTCGGCTACCTGCTCTGCCTTGACATGCTGGTAGATGGCCTGGACCAATGGCTCGCAGCCCTCGCGCGTCAGTGCCGAAATCTCGAACACCGGCCCCTTGAAGCGCTGCCGCTTGACGAAGTCCTTGACGCGCGCGGAGCGCTCATCCGTGGGCACCATGTCGAGCTTGTTCAGGACCAGCCAGCGCGGCTTCTCATACAGCGCCGCGTCGTACTTCTTGAGTTCGCCGACGATGGCCTTGGCCTGCGCGACGGGATCAACGCTCTCGTCGAACGGCGCCAGGTCGACCACATGGAGCAGCAGCCGGGTCCGCTGAAGATGGCGCAGGAACAGGTGCCCAAGGCCTGCGCCTTCGGAAGCGCCTTCGATCAAGCCGGGTAGGTCCGCAACGACGAAGCTTTGCTCCGGCCCGACGCGCACCACGCCGAGATTCGGGTGCAGTGTGGTGAACGGGTAGTCGGCGATGCGTGGGCGCGCATTGGAAATCGCACTGATGAGCGTCGACTTGCCGGCATTCGGCATTCCGAGCAGCCCTACGTCGGCCAGCACCTTCAGCTCGAGCTTGAGGTTCTTCTTTTCGCCAGGCCAACCGGGGGTCTTCTGGCGGGGCGCCCGATTGATAGCGCTCTTGAAGCGCATGTTGCCGAAGCCGCCATCGCCACCCTTCGCGATGGTGATCATTTCGCCCGGTGTCAACAACTCGTAGAGCACCTCGCCCGTCTCGGCGTCCGAGATAATTGTGCCGACGGGCATCTTCAGGGTGATGTCGTCGCCAGCGGCACCGAACATGTCCGAGCCCATGCCGTGTTGTCCGCGCTTGGCCTCATGGCGGCGCGAGAACCGGAAGTCGACCAGCGTGTTGAGATTCGAATCGGCCACGGCAAACACGTGACCGCCACGTCCACCATCGCCGCCGTTCGGCCCCCCGAATTCCTTGTACTTCTCATGGCGGAACGACACACAGCCGTTGCCACCGTCGCCAGCAGCAACGTCGATGAAGGCTTCGTCCACGAACTTCATGAGATGTCCAGTTTACAAATGAAGAAGCCCCGGCAAAGCGGGGCTTCGAAAAGATCGAAGTGACTGGCTCAGGCCGGGGTCACGTTGACCGTGTGCTTGTTGAGCGCACCCTTGGTACCGAACGACACGTGGCCGTCGACCAGGGCAAAGAGCGTGTGATCCTTGCCCACGCCGACATTGACGCCGGGGTGGAACTGAGTACCGCGCTGGCGCACGATGATCGAACCTGCGCTGATCAGCTCACCGCCAAATGCCTTCACACCGAGCATCTTGGGCTTCGAATCGCGCCCGTTTCGCGTTGAGCCGCCGCCTTTTTTCTGTGCCATGGAATCAGCTCCTTAGCCGGCGATCGCGCCAATTTGCAGTTCGGTGAACTGCTGGCGATGGCCTTGACGTTTCTGATAGTGCTTGCGACGGCGCATCTTGAAGATGCGAACCTTGTCGTGCTTTCCGTGCGACAGTACCGTGACTGTCACCGTTGCGCCGGACACCAGGGGTGTACCAACCTTGATTGCGCTGCCGTCGCCGACTGCGAGCACCTGGTCGATCACGATTTCCTGGCCTACGTCCGCAGCAATCTGTTCTACTTTGATTTTCTCGCCGGAAGCAACGCGATACTGCTTGCCACCGGTTTTTATGACCGCGTACATTTTGACCTCTTGAAATAAGATGGCTCTACGGCGAATTCCGCAGAGCCCTACATTCTAGCACGCGAGACGCCCCTCGAACCAGATGCCTTGGGCCGCTCCGCGTTGGCTGGGGCGGCCTCCCTATAATCTGCGACTTCCAGCCCCGCGCCATCGTCGCACTCCATGCAGCGCGCAAGCGCCCTTGTTTTGTCAGTTCCCGCCGCCGACACCTCCCCCGCCGCTGCCGTTCTGGCCCTCATCGCTGAAGACATGGCGGGGGTCGATCGCGTTATCGCCGACCGTCTCGATACTGGAGTGCCCCTGGTCCGCCAAGTATCCAGATACATCATTTCCGCTGGCGGCAAGCGGCTACGGCCGGCGTTGCTTCTTCTCATGGCGGGATCGCTAGGCTATCGCGGGGAGCAGCGATTCAACTTGGCAGCCGTCGTGGAATTCATCCATACCGCAACGCTGCTACACGACGACGTCGTCGATGAGTCCACTCTGCGCCGGGGCCGGCCGACCGCCAATGAGTCATTCGGAAACCCGGCCAGTGTCCTGGTCGGAGACTTCCTCTACTCCCGGGCTTTCCAGATGATGCTGGGTGCCAATGACGTCCGGATCATGGAAATCCTCGCGGACGCGACCAACGTCATCGCCGAGGGCGAGGTGCTGCAGCTGATGAACATGCACGACGCTTCTCTCGACGAGGAGGCCTACCTTCGCGTGATCCGCTCCAAGACTGCAAAGCTGTTTGAGGCGAGCACACGCCTCGCAGCGGTCCTGGCGGGAGCGTCGCCGGAAGTTGAACAGGCCTGCGCTACATATGGGCAGGCTCTTGGCACCGCCTTCCAGGTGATCGATGACGTGCTCGATTACGCCGGGGACGCCAACGAGACCGGCAAGAATGTGGGGGATGACTTGCGCGAGGGCAAGACCACGCTGCCGTTGATCCTCGCGATGCAAAGGGGCACACCGGACCAGCGCGATCTGATTCGCGCTGCCATCGAGGCGGGCGACGCGGCGCAATTACCCCAAGTTGTTGCCATCGTGCGCGAGACCGGCGCATTGGAAGCCACGCGGGCGGCGGCGGCGGCGGAAGCCCAACGCGCAATGGATGCACTTCGTGGTTTTCCTGCGAATTCGCACTCCGCCGGTTTGCTACAATTAGCGGCTCAGTTGCTTGAGCGACGCGCCTAAGTCACCACGAAGGACGACTCTCTTTTCTTGCAACCATCGGGGTGTAGCTTAGCCTGGTAGAGCGCTACGTTCGGGACGTAGAGGCCGGAGGTTCGAATCCTCTCACCCCGACCAGCCTTTTGGGGCTGTAATTGCCAAATGCTGCGCGCTCAAATGAGCCCGCAGCGGTTTACAGTCCTTAGGCGATCAGCGATGATCGTGAAGCAATTTTTCACGTCTCTTACATTCGTTGAATGGCCGCTGCCGAACCCCTAGTCAAAGAAAGCTCGTCGATCGCTCTTCCGGGCCTCGCACGTGCATTGGTCTCGGCTGGAAAGCTCCCCGCAAAAGTCGCCGAAGACATCTACCAGAAGTCCCTCAGCGGTCGCACCAGCTTTATCGCTGAACTGACCGGCACCGGTGCCGTGTCAGCGGCAGACCTGGCCCATACCCTCTCGAGTGCGTTCGGGGCACCGCTTCTGGATCTCGACGCCATCGACCCTCAGCGCCTTCCAAAGGACCTTCTCGACCCGAAGCTTTGTCAGGCCTATCGAGTCGTTGTGTTGAGCAAACGCAACAATCGTCTCATTGTTGCAACAGCTGACCCGTCCGATCAGCAGGCAGCAGAAAAAATCAAGTTTGCGTCCCAGATGGGCGTGGACTGGGTGATCGCGGAGTACGACAAGCTCTCCCGAATGATCGAAGCGGCAGCGGTCACCGCCTCCGAAACCATCGACAGCATCATCGGGGCCGAGTTCGAATTCGACGAGGTGTCGGCAGATACTGCCGGTGAAACCAACGACCCGGCCGTTGCCGAAGTCGAAGACGCACCGGTCGTCCGCTTCCTGCACAAGATGCTTCTCGACGCGTTCAGCATGCGCGCCTCGGACATCCACTTCGAGCCCTACGAGCACAACTACCGCGTGCGTTTCCGCATCGACGGCGAACTGCGCGAGATTGCCAGTCCGCCCACGGTCATCAAGGACAAGTTGGCGTCGCGGATCAAGGTCATCTCCCGGCTGGACATCTCCGAAAAGCGCATCCCGCAGGACGGGCGGATGAAGCTCAAGATCGGCCCCGATCGCGTGATCGATTTTCGGGTGAGTACCCTGCCGACCTTGTTCGGCGAGAAGATCGTGATTCGTATCCTCGATCCGAGCAGCGCGCGCCTCGGCATCGATGCGCTCGGCTACGATGCGGACGAAAAGGAACGCCTGCTCCAGGCGATCGGCCGCCCATACGGGATGGTGCTGGTGACCGGGCCTACCGGCTCCGGAAAGACGGTGTCGCTCTACACCTGTCTCAACCTGCTCAACAAGCCCGGCGTGAACATCGCCACGGCGGAGGACCCATCCGAAATCAACTTGCCCGGCGTCAACCAGGTCAATGTCAATGAACGGGCGGGCCTGACTTTCGCGACGGCACTGCGCGCCTTCCTACGGCAGGACCCCGACATCATCATGGTCGGCGAAATTCGCGACCTGGAGACCGCAGACATCTCGATCAAGGCCGCGCAAACAGGTCACCTGGTGCTCTCCACGCTGCATACCAACGACGCGCCGACAACGCTCACCCGGATGCGCAACATGGGCATCGCCCCTTTCAACATCGCTTCCAGCGTGATCCTGATCACCGCGCAGCGCCTCGCGCGCCGCTTGTGCACGGTGTGCCGGGCGCCGGTGGACTTGCCCAAGCAAGCATTGATCGATGCCGGCTTCAAGGCGCACGATGTCGACAACTCCTGGAAGCCCTATCACCCGGTCGGGTGTTCCGCATGCAACGGCGGCTACAAGGGTCGTGTAGGCATTTACCAGGTCATGCCGATCACCGAAGAGATCCAGAAGATCATTCTTCGTGATGGCAGCGCCCTCGATATCGCGCGGCAGGCCGAATCCGAAGGCATCCGCTCGTTGCGTCAGTCGGGCCTGAAGAAAGTCATGCAGGGGTTGACCTCACTAGAAGAAGTGCTTGCGGTCACCAACGAATAGCATTCAGAAGCGGAGATCCAATGGCAACGGCAGCAGCATCAAACCGGACCACCCTGAAGGAATACGTCTTCGAGTGGGAGGGCAAGGACCGCAACGGCAAGACGGTACGCGGTGAAGTCAGGGCAGCCGGCGAGAACCAGGTGCAGGCGGCACTCCGACGTCAGGGCGTGCTCACAACGAAGATCAAGAAACGGCGGATGCGCTCCGGCAAGGCGATCAAGCCGAAGGACATCGCAATCTTCACCCGTCAGCTGGCCACCATGATGAAGGCTGGCGTGCCCCTGCTGCAAGCCTTCGACATCGTGGGTCGCGGCAACGCGAATCCGAGTGTGGCGAAGTTGCTCAACGACATTCGAAGCGATGTGGAAACGGGCACTTCGCTGTCCTCCGCGTTTCGCAAGTTCCCGAAGTACTTCGACAGCCTCTACTGCAACCTGGTGGAAGCCGGCGAAGCCGCCGGTATCTTGGAAGACTTGCTCGATCGTCTTGCCACCTACATGGAAAAGACCGAGGCGATCAAGTCGAAGATCAAGTCGGCGCTGATGTATCCGACTTCGGTGGTCGTCGTGGCGTTCGTGGTGGTCGCGATCATCATGATTTTCGTGATCCCGGCGTTCAAGCAGGTGTTCTCTTCCTTCGGCGCGGACTTGCCGGCACCGACGCTGATCGTCATGGCCATCAGTGAATACTTTGTCTCCTACTGGTGGCTGATTTTTGGCGTGATTGGTGGTGGCGTCTACTTCTTCCTCCAGGCTTGGAAGCGCAACGAACGCGTGCAAAAGGTGATGGACCGCCTGCTTCTGCGCCTGCCGATTTTCGGCGCGCTGATCGACAAGTCGTGTGTGGCGCGTTGGACCCGGACGCTGGCGACCATGTTCGCCGCCGGCGTGCCGCTGGTCGAAGCCCTCGATTCGGTCGGCGGTGCTTCTGGCAATTCGGTGTATGCCGATGCCACCGTCAAGATCCAGCAGGAAGTCTCGACCGGGACCAGCCTCACGACAGCGATGACGAATGCCAACCTGTTCCCGTCGATGGTCCTGCAGATGACCGCCATCGGCGAAGAATCCGGCTCGATCGACCACATGCTCGGCAAGGCAGCTGATTTCTACGAGTCCGAAGTCGACGACATGGTCGCGGGCCTCTCGAGCCTGATGGAGCCCATCATCATCGTCTTCCTGGGCGTCATCATCGGCGGGATCGTGGTCTCGATGTACCTGCCCATCTTCAAGCTCGGCCAGGTCGTCTGATGCTCGTTTCGCAGGGGGTGGACGCCGCGCTGGCCGGCGTGCTGGGGCTCTTGATCGGCAGCTTTCTGAATGTCGTGATCTACCGCCTCCCGAAGATGCTGGAAGCGCAATGGGCGGTCGAATGCGCCGGCGCAGGTGGCGGGGAAGCCGCCGCGCCAACCGAACGATTCAACCTGATGGTGCCGCATTCGCGTTGCCAGAAATGCGGTCATGCAATTCGCTGGTACGAAAACATCCCGGTCCTGAGCTATCTCTTCCTTCGCGGCAAGTGCTCGTCGTGCAAGACGCCGATCAGCATGCGCTACCCGCTGGTCGAACTGGCGACCGGCGCGCTGTTCGCCTGGTGTGTCTGGCGCATGCCCGGTCAATTCGGCAGCGTGGCGTGGTGCGGCTTTGCGGCGGCACTCCTTGCCTTGGCGCTGATCGACTGGGACACCACCCTGCTGCCGGACGACATCACGCTTCCCTTGCTCTGGGCCGGCTTGCTCGCGTCCACGGCAGGCTTTACCGGCGTGCCCCTCGCCAGTGCCGTCTGGGGTGCCGTTGCAGGCTACGTCTCCCTGTGGGCCGTCTACTGGCTGTTCAAGCTGACCACGGGCAAGGAAGGCATGGGCTACGGCGATTTCAAGCTCTTCGCTGCTTTCGGCGCCTGGTTTGGATGGCAAGCGCTGGTCCCGATCGTCCTGATGGCATCGGTCATCGGCGTGATCGTCGGACTCGCTCTCAAATTCAGCAGCGGCTTGCGGGAAGGCGGCTACGTGCCCTTCGGTCCCTTCCTGGCGGGTGCCGGCTTCACGGCAATGCTCTTCGGCCCTGACGCGATCCTTCGCGTGGTCGGCCTCTGAGGGCCTGCGCACCATGCGCATCGGCCTGACCGGGGGCATAGGCAGCGGCAAGAGCACTGTCGCGAGGATGCTGGTCTCGCTCGGTGCCGCGCTGGTCGATACCGACGCGATTGCACGCTCCGTCGCCGAACCGCAGGGCGCCGCCATGCCAGCACTCGAAGCTGAATTCGGTCGATCGATCATTGCTCCGGATGGGGGTCTGGACAGGGAACACATGCGCGGCATCGTCTTCGCCGACGCCCAGGCCAGGAAGCGGCTCGAGGCGATCCTGCATCCGCTGATCGGCGCCGAGTGCGAGCGGCAGGCAGCCACTGCAGCCGCGGGGCAACCCATCGTGTTCGATGTGCCGCTGCTGGTTGAATCCAGACGCTGGCGCGCGATCGTCGATCGGGTGCTGGTGATCGACGCCAGCGAAGAGACCCAGCTCCACCGCGTCCTCGCGCGATCGGACTGGACGCCCGAGGCGGTTCGCGCAGTCATCGCGCAACAGGCCAGGCGCGACCAGCGCAGGGCAGCAGCCGATGCCGTGATCTTCAACGAGAACCTGACCCTCGCGGAACTGTCTCTGGATGTCCAGGTCTTGTGGCAGCGGTGGACAGGATTCGACGCGCGATAATCGTCGACCCCACCGGCCCGGGCGCCGGACAACAAGAATGCGGAGCGCAAACGGCCCCGCGAGCCAATTCCCCCAAAGATGCTCTTCAATTCGTACGCGTTCATCTTCTGCTTTTTCCCGATCGTCTTCTTCGGGTTCTTCCTGATCGCAAAGCAAAATGCGCGTGCAGCGGCCGGATTCCTCGCGCTGGCATCACTGTTCTTCTATGGCTGGTGGAGCGTCCAGGCGCTGCCGCTCCTGGTGGGATCCATCTGCTTCAACTACTGGGCCGGCCTGCGCCTGACCAAGGGTCCCGGGCGCACGGATGTCGGGCGAAAGCGCATGCTTGTCTTAGCGCTCGTGGTCAATCTGGGCGTCCTGGCAACCTTCAAGTACGCCAACTTCTTTGTCAGCAATGTGAACGACGGCCTCGCCGCAGCCGGCGTTTCACCGCTTCCGCTGCTCCACGTGGCCTTGCCGATCGGCATTTCCTTCTACACGTTCACGCAGATCGCCTTCCTGGTCGACTGCTGGCAGGACAAGGTGCACGAGCGCAGCTTCGTGCACTATGTGCTGTTCGTCACCTACTTCCCGCACCTGATTGCCGGACCGGTGCTCCATCACGCGCAGATGATGCCGCAGTTCGCCAATCCGGCGACGTACCGCATGGACCTGAACAAGGTATCGCTCGGCCTCGCGATCTTCGTTTTCGGCCTGGCCAAGAAGCTGCTCATCGGGGATCGGATGGGAGAGTACGCGGATCTGATGTTCACGGGCGTGCACAACGGCACGCTTCCGACGCTCTACACCTCATGGCTCGGCGTCATGGCCTATACGCTGCAGATCTACTTCGATTTCTCGGGCTACTCCGACATGGCCGTCGGCCTGTCGCTGTGCCTGGGTGTACAGCTGCCACTGAACTTCAATTCGCCGTACAAGTCGACCAACATCATCGAGTTCTGGCGCCGCTGGCACATATCACTGTCCACCTTCCTGCGCGACTACCTCTACGTGCCCCTGGGCGGAAATCGAAAGGGTCCGGCGCGCCGCTACCTGAACCTCTTCCTGACCATGCTCCTCGGGGGACTGTGGCACGGCGCCGCCTGGACCTTCGTGATCTGGGGCGCACTGCACGGCATCTTCCTGATGATCAATCACCTCTGGAATGCGAAGGTGCGCCGCAACGTGGCGCCCGGGCGCCTGGCTCGCGTGCTCGGCTGGTTCATCACCTTCATCTGCGTGATGATCGCCTGGGTGGTGTTCCGTGCCGAAAGCATGAACGCCGCGATGGACATCTACAAGGGCATGCTGGGAATGCACGGTACCGAGCTTGCAGCCTTCACTGAGTTCGGACCGGTTCCGATCCGAAAGCCGGAGTTCTTCCAGACCATGCTCGTGGGCCTGTTCATCTGCCTCGCCTTGCCGCCGACGATCACGTTGCAGCGCTGGGTGCCTCAGGCCCAGGCGCTCGCAGGCCGTCCGCGCGTTGCCCGGATCTTCACCGGACTGATGGCCCTTTCGACCGCCATCCTGCTCGGCCTTTGCGTATCGAGGTTGGGCTCCTACAGCCCGTTCCTTTATTTCCAGTTCTGATATGACGCCCGCAAAACTCTGGCTGCAGATTTTCCTGGCCGGCTTCGCCATCATCGTTGCCATGCTCGTAACCACCTTGGGCACGACAGTACCTTATGGCGATCTGTCCCGGATCGGCCAGATTTCTGACAACGAGTTCGGATGGCAACTCGCCCAGCCTCACGTCGAGCCGGAATACCTCCGCGCCTCGCCCGTCACCGACGCGGACATCCTCGTCATCGGAGACAGCTTTTCCATGACCTACCGTTGGCAATCTGTGCTGACGAAAGCGGGCTACCGCATCACGACGATCTACTGGGGCCAGATCGGCGAAGCGCTTTGCGAGGACTTCGATGCCTGGCTGGACCACGTCGGTTTTCGCGGCAAGCTGGTTGTGCTTGAAAGCGTCGAACGCTTGCTTGCGGACCGCGTGGCGAACACCGCGAATTGCGTGAAGATGAAAAAGCCATTCGAATACAAGACGGAGCCCTTCTTCAAGCCTATCGAACAGGTGCCCGGATTCGAGCTCAACTGGAAGGGCAAGCTCACCTCAGGCTACACCACCTACATGAATACGCGCAGCGCCAAGAAAACCCCTGGTGAAACCCTGGCGAGCAAGCAGACGTGGGCGCGCCCCGTGGTCGATGGCTGTGCCTACTTCAGCAATCGTCTGTGCAACAAGGCCCTGTTTTTCAGGGACGATGACGACAATGGCGAACTTACGCCGGAAATGGTCAAGCAGATGCGCGCCTTCACAGATGCTCACACCGCACGCACGATCATGTGGATGGTCATACCGAACAAGACGACGGTCTATGTCCAGCCGGATCATTCGAAAGATTTTGTGACGGCCTTCCGGCAATCGGGCCTCGGCCCCGAGCTGTTCAGCTTCGCCAAAGGGCAGAAGTCGAAGGTCCGTGACTTCTATTTTCCCAATGACACGCACATCTCGATGCACGGCCAGTTGGTCCTTGGACAGCGAATGCTGGAAGAGGTGCGCAAGATCCTGCCCGAGCCGCCCGCCAAGGCTTCTTGAAGCTATCATCCCGACCGGAAGCCGTCACGCGTGATTCTTTACGAGTACCCATTCAACGAGCGCATCCGGACCTATTTGCGGCTGGAGCACCTCTTTCGCCGGCTCGGCGAGCTGGTGCCTGCCGATTCGGCCCTCTTGCACCACTACGCACTCGTCACGATCTTCGAGATCATGGACGTGGCAGCGCGCGCGGACCTGAAGGCCGACGTGCTGAGGGATCTCGACAAGCACAAGAATGTGTTCAATAGCTATCGCGGGAATCCGGCGATCGCTGAAACGGTGCTCGACCAGGTCGTCAGCAAGCTGGAAAGCAATTTCACGACGCTCAACACGGTGCCGGGCAAGGCCGGCCAGGCGCTGACCGAGAACGAATGGCTGATGAGCATTCGAAGTCGCGCCAGCATTCCCGGCGGTACCTGCGAATTCGATCTGCCGGCCTACTACGCTTGGCAGAACCGCCGGGCTCCGGAGCGCAGAGCCGACCTCGAGCGCTGGTCGTCCACGCTTGCCCCGCTGGCCGAATCCATCTACCTGCTGCTCAAGCTGCTGCGTGATGCCGACGTGCCTTACAAGGTCATCGCAACAAAGGGACAGTTCCAGCAAACGCTGCCGCAAGGCCGAAGCTTCCAACTCTTGCGCTTGCGCATCGACCCGAAGCTCGGGCTGATCCCCGAAATCAGCGGCAATCGTTTGATGGTGTCGGTCCGGCTGATGCGACACGAGGCCGACGACCGACTTCACCACAGCACCGAAGACACACCTTTCGAACTCACTCTTTGCGCATGAGCGGCACCAACTCCTTCGGCGAGCGGATCGTGCGCTGTCCGGCGTGTGGTCACGACAGCGTCTATGCGCCGAGCAACCCCTACAGACCCTTCTGCAGTGCCCGTTGCAAGGGCATCGACCTCGGTGCGTGGGCGAGCGAAGAATTCAGGATGCCAGCCGAAGCGCCTCCGGACGACGATCCGTTCGGCGATCCCAAGCGACAGTAAGGGCCATCCGCGCCACAGCGCCGGCAACGACGCTCAGCGTGTCGATGGATCGGACAGTGCAGGCAGTCCGCGCTCGGCCGACAGCCACCCCAGGACCGGCATCGCCCCCGGTAGCACCGGTTCGACATCGAGTGGCAGTTGCTGCCAGCACATCGACTGACCTTCGCGCATTTCGAAATCGCCGTCCCAGGCTCTGACCTTGCACCAGTGCAGCCGCACCAGCGCATGCGGGTAGTCATGCTCGGTCACCTTCCAGACTTCGGCGCCCGCGATCGTGATGCCGAGTTCCTCATGCAGTTCGCGCCGCAAGGCCTGCTCGACCGTCTCGCCTGCCTCGATCTTGCCTCCAGGAAACTCCCAGTAGCCAGCGTACGGTTTCCCTTCGGGCCGGGTCGAAAGCAGGAGCGCGTCATCTTCGCGGATCAGGATGCCGACCGCGACTTCGGTGTGCTTGCGCGAATCCGTCATGGCAGGCCTCAGGCAGCAGCTCGCCCGGCGTAGTCGCGTGCGAACTGGTAGGCCACGCGTCCGCTGCGGGAGCCTCGCTCCAGCGCCCAGACCAGCGCCTCGGGCCTGGCGGCCTCGATCGCCTTGGCGTCGACGCCAAACGACGACAGCCATTGCGCGACGATCGTCAGGTATTCGTTCTGGCTGAACGGATAGAAGCTCACCCACAGGCCGAATCGCTCGGAAAGCGAAATCTTCTCCTCGATCACCTCGCCGGGATGCACTTCGCCGTCCTCGGTGTGGGTATAGCTGAGGTTTTCCTTCATGTACTCGGGCAACAGATGGCGCCGGTTGCTGGTCGCATAGATCAGCACGTTGGGCGACGCTGCTGCGATGGAGCCGTCAAGGATCGACTTGAGCGCCTTGTAGCCCGGCTCGCCCTCGTCGAAGCTCAAGTCGTCGCTGAAGACGATGAATTTCTCGGGCCGGTTCGAAACCACTTCGACGATGTCCGGCAGATCCGTGAGTTCGGCCTTGTCGACCTCGATGAGGCGCAGGCCTTGCGGCGCATAGGCCTGCAGGCAGGCGCGAATCAGCGACGACTTGCCGGTGCCGCGCGCACCTGTGAGCAAGACGTTGTTCGCCGGCTTGCCCTCGACGAACTGACGCGTATTGCGTTCGATCTTCTCTTTCTGGATGTCGATTTCCTTCAGCGCATCGAGCGGCATCGTCGCCACGTGCCGGACCGCCTCCAGCGTGCCGTGGCCCGAACTGCGGCGGCGGTAGCGCCAGGCGATGGACGCGTTCCAATCGGGTGGCGCCGACAGGGGCTGCGGAAGGATCGATTCGATGCGGCTGATCAGTTGCTCGGCTCGCTCGATCAGGCGTTCGAACTTCTCGTTCATGTCAGCGACCGCCCGGCCGCCCGAAGGGCGCTGAGCACCCCCTCGGGGGGCAGCGAGCAAAGCGAGCGTGGGGGCTTCATGATCGGTAGTCGGCGTTGATGGAGACGTAGTCGTGACTCAGATCGCAGGTCCAGACTGTGTCTGCGGCGTCGCCGCGACCCAGGCCGATGCGCACGGTGATTTCGCTTTGCTTCATCACGCGCTGACCGTCTTCCTCGCGGTAGGTCGGATTGCGCCCGCCTTTGACGGCCACATGCACATCGTCGAGATGCAGGTCGATGCCCGTCTGATCCAGGTCGGCGATGCCTGCGTAGCCGACGGCAGCCAGGATGCGACCGAGGTTCGGGTCGCTCGCATAGAACGCGGTCTTGACCAGCGGCGAATGCGCAACCGCGTAGGCCACCTGCCGGCACTCCGCCGTATCGCGCCCGCCTTCCACCCGGATCGTGATGAACTTGGTCGCCCCTTCGCCGTCGCGTACGATGGCTTGCGCCAATTGGCGCGCGACGCCCTGCATCGCTTCGAGCAATGCGCGCCCATCGGCGGATTCGAGCGAAATGATGGTGCCGTGGTCGGCCTTCTGCGTGGCAATGACCACGAAGGAATCGTTGGTCGACGTATCGCCGTCGATCGTCACCCGATTGAACGACGCGTCCGCCAGTGCCTTCGCGAGCGGTTGGATCAGCGACGCATCGACCTTCGCATCGGTGGCCATGAAGCCGAGCATCGTGGCCATGTTTGGCCGGATCATGCCGGCGCCCTTGCTGATGCCGGTGATCGTGACGGTGGCGCCGCCGATCTGCACCTGCCGGCTGAAAGCCTTGGGCACGGTGTCCGTGGTCATGATGCCCTCGGCGGCGCGCGCCCAGTTCGCGGGTGACGCATCGGCCAGGGCCGCTGGCAATCCCGCCTCGATCCGGTCGATCGGCAGCGGCTCCATGATCACGCCCGTGGAAAACGGCAGGATCTGTTCCGGCGCGAGATTGAGCTTGCGGGCAAGGGCGATACAGGTCGCTCGAGCGCGTGCCAACCCGTCCTCACCGGTCCCGGCGTTGGCGTTGCCTGTATTGATCAGCATGGCGCGGATGCCGAAGTTGGTGGCCAGATGGTCGCGGCAAAGCTGCACGGGCGCGGCGCAGAAGCGGTTCTGCGTGAAGACGCCGCCGACCACAGCGCCCTCATCGATCAGCACGACCGTCAAGTCCTTGCGATTGGGCTTGCGCACGCCAGCTTCGGCGACGCCGATGCGCACACCGGGAACCGCGTGCAACGCCGCGGGATCGGGAGCGGAAAGATTCACGGGCATGGATGAGTCCTGCTGGAGAATTTCAGGTGAGCTTGCCGTGGCACTGCTTGAACTTCTTGCCACTGCCGCAAGGGCAAGGGTCGTTGCGGCCGACGCGCGCAAAGGCGGCAGCGCCAGCACTCAAGCCGCCGGCGGCCTGTCGGCGCATGCTTTCTTCATCGACGCGAACTTCGACTTCGCCAGTTTCGGTGGGCGCGGTGTAGGTAATGTTCGCCACGTTTTCTCCGCGGCTTTCCATCGCCTCGGCGGCCTGTTCAAGCTGTTCGGTGGACTGCACGCGCACCGTCATGAGTTGACGGGTGACTTCGTTCTTGACCGAATCGAGCAGTTGGCCGAAGAGTTCGAAGGCCTCGCGCTTGTACTCTTGCTTGGGCTGCTTCTGCGCGTACCCGCGAAGATGGATGCCCTGGCGCAGGTAGTCCAGCGAGGCCAGGTGCTCGCGCCAATGCGTGTCGATGCTCTGCAGCAGGACCATGCGCTCGAACTGCGTGAAATTCTCCTGGCCGATGAGCGAGACCTTGGCGTTGAACGCGTCGTTGGCCGCGTTCACGACCTTCTCGACCACGTCTTCGTCGCCGATGGCAGTCGCGGCCTCGACTTCCTTGCGCAGTGGGATCTCGATATGCCACTCGTCGGCGAGCACCTTCTCCAACCCGGTGAGGTCCCATTGCTCCTCGACCGATTCGTTCGGAACGTATTGACGGACCAGGTCCCCGAAGCATCCCTCGCGCAACCCTTCGATCTGCGCTGTCAGGTCAGCGGCATCGAGGATGTCGTTGCGCTGCTGGTAGATCACCTTGCGCTGGTCGTTCGACACGTCGTCGTATTCGAGCAACTGCTTGCGGACGTCGAAGTTGCGTGCCTCGACCTTGCGCTGTGCGCTTTCGATGCTGCGCGTGACGATACCGGCCTCGATCGCCTCGCCGTCGGGCATCTTGAGGCGATCCATGATCGCCTTCACGCGGTCGCCCGCAAAGATGCGCATCAGCGGATCGTCCAGGCTCAGGTAGAAGCGCGAGGACCCCGGGTCGCCCTGGCGTCCGGAACGGCCGCGCAACTGGTTGTCGATGCGGCGCGATTCGTGCCGCTCGGTCGCGATGATGCGCAGGCCGCCCAGCGATTTCACGAACTCGTGGTCCTTGTCCCATTGAGCGCGCAGTTGGGCGATGTCGGCAGCCTTGGCCGCGGGCTCGAGCGCCTCGTTGGCCTCGACGGCTTCGATCGCCTTCTCGACATTGCCGCCGAGCACGATGTCGGTGCCACGGCCCGCCATGTTGGTGGCGATCGTGATCATCTTGGTCCGACCCGCCTGTGCCACGATTTCTGCTTCGCGCGCGTGCTGCTTGGCGTTGAGCACCTGGTGCGGCAGGTCGGCCTTCTCGAGCAGTCCGGCGATGATTTCGGAATTCTCGATCGACGACGTACCGACCAGCACGGGCTGACCTCGCTCGAAGCACTCGCGGATGTCCTGGATGGCCGCATCGTACTTTTCGCGGGTGGTCTTGTAGACCCGGTCCAGCTGATCTTCGCGCTTGCTCGGCCGATTGGGCGGGATGATCATGGTCTCGAGACCATAGATCTCCTGGAATTCATACGCCTCGGTATCGGCCGTGCCGGTCATGCCTGCGAGCTTGGCGTAGAGCCGGAAATAGTTCTGGAAGGTGATCGACGCGAGGGTCTGGTTCTCGGCCTGGATCTCGACGCCTTCCTTGGCTTCCACGGCCTGGTGCAGGCCATCGCTCCAGCGGCGGCCCGTCATCAGGCGGCCGGTGAATTCATCGACGATGACCACTTCGCCCTGCTGCACCACGTAGTGCTGGTCGCGGTGGTACAGGTGCCGTGCACGCAGCGCTGCGTTCAGGTGGTGCATCAGCGTGATGTTGGCCGGGTCGTAGAGCGAAGCGCCCTCGGGGAGCAACTTGAATTCCGACAGGATCTGCTCCGCCTTCTCATGGCCGTCTTCGGTCATGAACACCTGATGCGTCTTCTCGTCGACCGTGAAGTCGCCGGGCTTCGTGACGCCCTCGCCGGTGCGCGGATCGGCCTCCCCTTCCTGCCTGACCAGCAGCGGGACGACCTTGTTGATCGCCAGATACAGCTCCGTGTGGTCCTCGGCCTGGCCGCTGATGATGAGCGGCGTGCGCGCCTCGTCGATCAGGATGGAGTCCACCTCGTCGACGATGGCGTAGTTCAGCCCGCGCTGGACCCGGTCGCCCGGCTCGTAGACCATGTTGTCGCGCAGGTAGTCGAAGCCGTACTCGTTGTTCGTGCCGTAGGTAATGTCGCTGCCGTAGGCCTGCTGCTTTTCCTCGCGAGGCATCTGTGGCAAGTTGATGCCGACGCTGAGGCCGAGGAAGTTGTAGAGCCGACCCATCCATGTGGCGTCGCGACTGGCGAGGTAGTCGTTCACCGTCACCACGTGCACGCCCTTGCCGGTGAGCGCATTGAGGTAGACCGGAAGCGTCGCGGTCAGGGTCTTGCCCTCGCCCGTTCGCATTTCGGAGATCTTGCCGTTGTGGAGCGCCATGCCGCCCAGCAGCTGGACGTCGAAGTGGCGCATCTTCATGACCCGCTTGGACGCTTCGCGAACAGTGGCGAATGCCTCGGGCAGCAGGTCGTCGAGTGTCTCGCCCTTGGCGAAGCGATCCTTGAATTCCTGCGTCTTGGCACGCAGCGCGCCATCATCGAGCTT
Source organism: Variovorax sp. P5_A3 (assembly GCF_056400665.1). Lineage (NCBI taxonomy): Bacteria > Pseudomonadati > Pseudomonadota > Betaproteobacteria > Burkholderiales > Comamonadaceae > Variovorax > Variovorax sp. P5_A3. The sequence continues at coordinate 256,147 of NZ_JBFUKW010000004.1, forward strand.
CTCGAAGGACGGCTCCAGCGCGTTGATGCGTTCAACCGTCTTGCGATACTGCTTCAGGAGCCGGTCATTGCGGCTGCCGAAAATTTGGGTCAGGAAGTTGGTGGCCATGAATGGAGATCGAAGCACACTCGCTGCATGCGACTGCTTCGACCGAAATCCCTAAGATAGACGAGAAGGAACTTGGGCGCGCTTTGCCGGAAAGCAAGCCGACCGGCCCGCAGGATTGCCGGCAAACCATTGATTTTAGCCGCCTTGTCCAAACCTCCCGACCGCAGATCTTTCCCCATGAACCGCCGCTTCAACGCCGTCACTTTGCTCGAGGCCACAGAGGGCTCGCCCACCCTCGCCGGCCTCGCCGCGCGCGCCCGCGAATCGGGCGAGCGCCTCGCCGCAGTGCAGGACTTGATCCCTCCCGAGATGCGTGCCGGCGTCAAGGCCGGCCCGGCAGAGGGCGACGTCTGGTGCCTGTTGGTCTACGGGAGTGCCGCTGCCGCCAAGCTGCGCCAGTTGGCCCCCGTGCTGCAGGCACGGCTCAAGTCCCGCGGATGGGATGTCGCGACGATCCGTATCAAGGTGCAATCGCGCCATTGAGCGCGGATCGTGCTGCGCGCTGCGTTCAGGCGGCGACGTCCAGGTTGCCGCTCGACGGATCCGCTCCCGCTGCGTAGGCCGCGGCCTGGCTGGCGGCAAGCTCGAAGGCGAGCGGTGCGGGGCTCGCCAACGGCTTGGCCGTCGTGCCATTCCAGAAGCCAACGTGCTCAATGTCGCTCATGTTCACGGTCTGGAGCGTCGTGGTCGTCACGACATGCGTGGTCGGATTGGTGATCGACTTGACCAGTTGCGCCAGCGTGCGATCCGCGTTCAGGCTCCACGTGGCACCTGCGACCGTCTTCAGGTAGACCGTGTCACTGCCTGCGCCACCGGTCACCGTGGCATCGCCGCCGAGGTAGTAGGCGTTCGTTCCGTCGCCGCCAAGGATCACGCTCTGACCCTTGGCAACGAAAGTGTCATCGGCGGCACTGCCGGCGAACTGGTCGAAGGCCATTCCGGTGGCCTTGGCGGTCGTGCCGTTCCAGTACCCGATGTGCTCGATCCCGGTCATGTCGACCGTGGACAACGTGGTGATCGTGACGACCTTCGTCTTCGGATCGGTGATGCTCTTCGTCAATGTGGCTTGTGTGCGATCGGCATTGAAATTCCAGACGGCGCCGGCAACCGTCTTCAGGTACAGCGTGTCGTCGCCTGAGCCGCCGACCACGGTCGCATTGCCGCCGACGTAGATCGCGTCGTTGCCATCGCCTGCATCGATTTCACCCTCGCCCTTCGCCACGAAGGTCTCGTTGCCTGACGTGCCGGTGAAGGCATCCCAGGCGCCACCCGTCGGCTTGGCGCTCGTACCGTTCCAGAAACCGATGTGCTCGATCCCCGTCATGTTCACCGTCTGGAGGGTCGTCGTTGTCACGACCTTGGTCTTGGGATCGGTCACGCTCTTGGTGAGAACGGCCTGTGTGCGATCGGCATTGAAGTTCCATGCCGCGCCCGCGACCGTCTTGAGGTAGATCGAGTCATCTCCCGACCCGCCGGTGACCGTTCCGCTGTCTCCGACGAAGAACTGGTTGATGCCGTCGCCACCGGACATTTCGCTCTTGCCCTTGGCTACGAAAGTGTCGTTCCCGGTGGTGCCGCTGAACTCGTCGTAGATGAAGGCACCCGTCCCCTTGATCGCCGTACCAGTCCCGGAGCCGCTCCAGAAGCCGACGTGTTCGATGCCGTCCAACGTCACCGTCGACAGGGTGGTGATCGTCGCGACCTTGGTGTTCGGGTCCGTGACGGTCTTCGTCAGCGTGGCCGTGGTGTGGTCGTCACTGAGCTTCCACACAGCGCCCGAGACGTTCTTCAGGTAGACGGTATCGCTCCCTGCACCGCCCGTGACAACGTCGTCAGCGCCGGTCAGGAAAAAGGCGTCGTCGCCGATGCCACCATCCAGATGGTTGCCTTCGCCATTCGACACGAAGGTGTCGTTGCCGCTTCCGCCCACCGCGGTCTGGATGTGGCTTCCAGTCGCGATCTTGACGTTGTTGATGCCGGTGTACGTCGGCGTTCCGAGCACCGACGAAATGGGCACGAGCTTGCCGTTGACCATCGTCTTCGTGGCCGTATAGGCGGCCTTCCCGCCGACGCTGGCGTATGCATCGTGGATGCCGATGCTGCTGAAGTTGCCCGCCCGAAGATCGACGATGTTGGTGCCCGTCTGGTTCGACAGGTCGATCGTGCTGTCCGTGTTGCTGCTCCAGATGGTCTGCGACATCGCCTGGCCGTCCGACCATGAGAAGTCCTGCGCCTCCGCGGTCCCCGGCGCGCCGTAGAGATACTGCAGCGCCATGATGTCGTTCGCCTGCAGGGTGTCGGGATTGATCGTCGATGTGACATACATCCCGCCGGCCTGCTTGATCTCCTTGACGTTGCTCGCGTCCTTGTACGACATGATCGTATTGCCGCGGTTGTCGCTCGCAGCCGGCAGGTAAGGACCTTGCGTTCCGCCGCCGCCTGCGTTGTAGTTGCCGGGATGCTTGAGTCCCAACGCGTGCGAGGTTTCATGGAGGATCACCTCCCAGGTGTAGCCGCCCTTGTCGGCGTTGGCATAGCTGCCCTGGTTGTTGGCCAGCATGACCGTCGACCCGACGGTCGCGTTGGGGTACGACGCATAGCCGGCGCTCGCGGCTTGCACGTTCGATCCGTACTTGATGTCACCGCCGGACGCCACTTCGGTGAAAGTGAGGCCTGCCACCGTCGAGACATAGGCAAGCGCGTCGCGCACCGCCTGCTTGTGCGTTTCGTCCAACGCCTGGAAGCCGCTGGCATCCGAACCGGACAAGCCGCTCGCGCTGTCGATGAAGCTGAACGTCAGTTCATGGCGCGCGACGGCGGAGGGAACCAGGCCACTCGCACCCGCCGTATGAAACCAGGCGCTACCACCTGCAAGCAGGGCATCGATGTTGATGTTGCCCGAAGGCTTGATCCTGTTGGTGTAGTCGACGGGCGCTGGCGCCGCGGCGACGGCAGCGGCTGACATTTGCGCACCAGCGGCGCTGATCGTGACGCTCGCGGCGGAAGGAGCAACGGGAGCCGCCTCGCTGTTCGCGAGCGCGGCCGGATTCGCCGCGGAGGTCCTGGTTGCTTCGGTGGCTGACGCCTCGTTTGCGTCCTGGATCCCTGCATTGAGCAGTTCCAGTCGCATCGACAAGGTGATGGAAGAAGTGGAGGACATGAAGATCGCCTTGAGGGGGTACCCCCGTTATCGGACGAACTTCCGGAATCTTTAGGCGGCCCCTCGCATTGAGCGGCCGCGACGATGCGCATCACAGTGCATTCGCGCCATGTAGCGCGGGGCACGACGGTCAAAGTTGAGCGATCACCAATCCAAGCGTGAGGACGAGCGACGTGCCGAAGATGACGAGTCCGACACGGCGGCGCCGATGGGTCAGCATCCACAGCGCCACGCCCGAGATCGACAGGAAGATCATGCTGCCTGCCAACGTATCGACAAGCAGGATCCATGCGACAGGCATTCCAACGCCCTTGTGCAGGTTGGTCAGTGTCGCGACGAAGCCGTTGCTCGTGGTCGTGACGCCGACGGACCGATTGCCGCGCCAGTAGTCGGCCTGCACGATGCTGTCGGGACCGCCGAAATTGAAGATCCAGCGTTCGGGTTGCATCAGAGGCTTCGCCGGCTCGGCCGCCTCGGCCGCGTCAACCGCCGGTGCGCGCTTGCCTTTCTCAGTCCACGCGACGGGTCTGGCTGGCTCGGTCCGCATGGAATTCGGCGGGCCGCTCTGGTTGAGCGCCACTTGCAACCAATCGGCCATTTCTTGTGCGTTGGCGGGCGCGGGTTCGGGCAAGGCCAACTGGGCGTTGATTCGTTGCTGCGCCATCGGCAACTTCAGCACGGCGCGGTGATTCAGCCAGATGCCCGCGGTGCCGAAGATCAATCCCAGGATCGCGCCCCACAGTCCGAACCAGCCATGCGTCTTGCGAATCCATTGAACGATCGTCGTGCGCCGCTGGTGCGAGCGGTTTCGGGCTTCGACGGAAATAGATGAAGTGAAAGCTGTCACGCCCGCGTCGGCGGCGCCGCCGTCAGGGTGCTGCGAGATGGCGTTTTCCATGTCGTATGCAAGCCCGAGCCAACTGGAGGCTCGAGAAACCGGGAACGATCTCGGGATTAGTGATGGTGCCGCTTGTCGGAATCGAACTGACGACCTACCGCTTACAAGGCGGTTGCTCTACCAACTGAGCTAAAGCGGCGGTGAGGGGGAATTTTAGCGGTGCGGCGTAGGCCGCAGCGCTCATTTGATCCGCTTGAGCGAGGGTCGCGATCCGCCGTTGGTCGGCGGACGCGGCGGGTCCTCGGGGTCGGTCGGCGTACCGCTGGCCTCCACGGCTTCTTCGGCGCCTTCGCCCGTCACGAGATGAACGATTTTGCTCGCGTCGCCCTCGGTGCCGCGCGACGCATCGCGCAATGGCGTGCGCGAAGCCGAGACCGAGGACGTGGGCGTTGCCGAGGCGGCTGGCGCTCCACCATCTGCCTGCGCGGGCGCGGGGGCCGGAAAGGCCATGCCCTGCCCGTTCTCCCGCGCGTAGATGGCAATGACCCGACCCACCGGCACGCTGATCTCGCGAGCCGTGCCGGCGAAACGCGCCTTGAATTCAATGAAATCGTTGCCCAGCTTGAGCGAACTGGTCGCATCGAAGCTGATGTTGAGCACGATCTCACCATTCTTGACGTACTCGCGCGGCACCTGGACGGTGTCGTCGACCTGCACAGCGACATAGGGCGTGAAGCCGTTGTCCGTGCACCACTCATACAGCGCCCGGATCAGGTAAGGGCGGGTTGAGGACGACTCGAGCGCATTGATCATGGCTGACTGCGCCGCAGGCTCACTTGCGCATGACCTTTTCGGACGGCGTCAGCGCTTCGATGTACGCGGGGCGCGAGAAGATGCGCTCGGCGTACTTCAGCAGCGGTGCGGCGTTCTTGCTGAGGTCGATGCCGTAGTAGTCCAGACGCCAGAGCAGCGGAGCGATCGCGACGTCGAGCATCGAGAAGTTGTCGCCCAGCATGTACTTGTTCTTGAGGAACACGGGCGCGAGTTGCGTCAGGCGATCGCGGATGTGCGAGCGCGCCTTTTCGAGCGCCTTCTCGTTGCCCTTTGTCGTGCGGTTTTCCAGTGTAGACACGTGCACGAACAGTTCCTTCTCGAAATTGAGCAGGAACAGGCGGACGCGCGCGCGGTCGACTGGATCGCCGGGCATCAGTTGCGGATGCGGGAAGCGCTCGTCGATGTACTCGTTGATGATGTTCGACTCGTACAGGATCAGGTCGCGCTCGACCAGGATTGGCACCTGGCCGTACGGGTTCATCACGCTGATGTCTTCAGGCTTGTTGTAGAGGTCGACATCGCGAATCTCGAAATCCATGCCTTTCTCGAACAGCACGAAACGGCAGCGATGTGAAAAAGGGCAGGTCGTTCCCGAATACAAGACCATCATGGCGAAAGGCTCCTAAAAATCAAAAAGAGTGGGTCGCGTTGGCAACCCACTCTGCGGGACCGGACGCTTGTGGCGACCGATCGGCATCGTATTACTTGACGTCTTTCCAGTACGAGGCATTCAAGCGCCAAACAAAGACCACTGCCATGACGAGGAACAACAGCACCCAGACGCCCACGCGGATGCGGGTGTTTTGCGCCGGTTCCGCCATCCATTGCAGATAGCTCACGAGGTCGCCCATTGCCTGGTCGTACTGCATTGGCGTCATGGTACCGGGCGTGAGTTGCTCCCAGCCCTTGAACACTTCGGTCTCATGGCCATGCGACTCGACCTTGTCGAAGATCGGACGGCGTTCGCCCTGGAGTTCCCACAGCACGTGCGGCATCGCGACAGCCGGGAATGCCAGGTTGTTCCAACCCGTTGCCTTCGTGTCGTCACGGTAGAAGGTGCGCAGGTAGGTGTAGAGATAGTCCGCGCCGGTGCCGCCATGGCCCGCACGCGAACGCGCCACCAGCGTCAGGTCGGGCGGAACGGTACCGAACCATTCCTTGGCCTGGCGCGGATCGATGTTCGCCTTCATCGTGTCGCCGACCTTGTCGGTCGTGAACAGCAGGTTGTCCTTGATCTGCTGTTCCGAGATGCCGATGTCCTGCAACCGGTTGTAGCGCATGAACGCCGCCGAGTGGCAGTTGAGGCAGTAGTTGACGAAGAGCTTGGCGCCGTTCTGCAGGGATGCCAGGTCATTGGTCCGGTTCGGTGCCTTGTCCCAGGCAATGCCTTCTTCCGAGGCGTGCGCGCCGGTGACGATGCCAAGCGCCGCGATCAACGTGAGGATCAGTTTCTTCATTCTTTTGCTCTCCCGGTCAATGCGCTGCGAAGGTCACGCGCTCGGGGACCGGCTTGAATTCACCGAGGCGGCTCCACCATGGCATCAACAGGAAGAAACCGAAATAGAACAGGGTGCCGACTTGCGACACGCGCTCGCCGATAGGCGACGGAGGCTGGACGCCAAGATAGGCCAGGACCACGAAATTGACGACGAACACGCCGTACAGGTACTTGTGCCAGCCCGGCCGATAGCGGATCGACTTGACCGGGCTGTGATCCAGCCAGGGCAGGAAGAACAGGATGATGACGGCGCCGCCCATGACGACCACGCCCCAGAACTTGGCGTCGATCGAGAGCATGAGCGCGGCGACGACGACCGCGGCCACCACGATCGCGGCCTTGACGAACTGGGGCACCCGCGCCTTCCAGACGCCGAAGCCCGCAGCAGCCACCACGCAGGCGATCAGCGCATACATCATCTCGCTCGTGATGGCCCGCAGCATCGAATAGAACGGCGTGAAGTACCAGACCGGCGCGATGTGGTTCGGCGTCTTCAGCGAATCGGCCGGAATGAAGTTGTTGTACTCCAGGAAGTAGCCGCCGGCCTCGGGTGCGAAGAAGATCACCGCCGAGAAGATCGTGAGGAACACCACCACGCCGAAGATGTCGTGCACCGTGTAGTACGGATGCGACGGGATGCCGTCCAGGGGATGGCCGTCGGGACCGCGGTTGGCCTTGATCTCGATGCCGTCGGGATTGTTCGAGCCCACTTCGTGCAGCGCGATCAGGTGTGCGACCACGAGGCCGAGCAGCACCAGCGGCACGGCGATCACGTGGAAGCTGAAGAAGCGGTTGAGCGTGGCATCGCTCACCACGTAGTCACCGCGGATCAGCAACGCGAGGTCCGGACCGACGAAGGGGATCGCGGAGAACAGGTTGACGATCACCTGCGCGCCCCAATAGCTCATCTGGCCCCAGGGCAGGAGGTAGCCCATGAAAGCCTCGGCCATCAGGCACAGGAAGATCGCGCAGCCGAAGATCCAGATCAGTTCGCGCGGCTTGCGGTAGCTGCCGTAGATCAGGCCGCGAAACATGTGCAGGTACACCACGATGAAGAAGGCGGACGCCCCCGTCGAGTGCATGTAGCGGATGAGCCAGCCCCAGGGCACGTCGCGCATGATGTACTCGACCGACGCGAAGGCCAGTGACGCGTCGGGCTTGTAGTGCATCACGAGGAAGATGCCGGTCACGATCTGGATCACGAGGACCAGCATCGCGAGCGAGCCGAAGATGTACCAGATGTTGAAGTTCTTCGGGGCGTAGTACTTGCCCCACTGGTCGTTCCAGAGCTTGGTCAGCGGGAAGCGGTTGTCGACCCAGTTGAGTGCCTTCTCGGTCGCGGGTGCGTTCGGGGAGATTTCCTTCAGTTCTGCCATGTCGTGGTTCTCCTCAGGCCTTCTTGTCGTCGCCGATCAGGAGGCGCGTGTCGGAGAGGTACATGTGCGGGGGCACCGGCAGGTTGTCCGGCGCAGGCTTGTTCTTGAAGACGCGGCCGGCCAGGTCGAAAGTCGACCCGTGGCACGGGCAGAGGAAGCCGCCTTCCCAGTTGTCGGGCAGCGAGGGTTGCGGACCGGCCTGGAACTTGTCCGTCGGCGAGCAGCCGAGGTGGGTACAGATACCGACGACCACCAAGACTTCGGGCTTGATCGACCGATGCTGGTTGCGGGCGTAGGGGGGCGTGAACTCTTCGGGATTGCGCTTGGACAGCGGATCGGCGAGCAGAGGATCGAGATTGGGGAGTTCGGCGACCTGGGCCGGCGAACGCTTCAGGATCCACACCGGCTTTCCGCGCCATTCGACCGTCATCTTCTCGCCCACTTGCAGGGCACTGATGTCGGCCTCGACCGGCGCACCGGCTGCCTTGGCTTTTTCGGAGGGCTGGAAGGAGCTCACGAACGGGACGGCCACCGCCACCCCGCCCACTGCGCCCGCACAACCTGATGCGATCAACCACGTCCGCTTGCTGGAGTCGATCCGGGGGCGGCCGGCGGTGCTGTCACTCATGGGGATCCTCAATGTTCTTCGCTAGGGGCTTGGGGTCAACCGACGATTGTAGCGGAGCGTAAGAAGTGAATTCAACGCGCCACGACCTCGCGGACGCAGGCGTTCCGCAGGGCTGCGGCGGCAAGGTCGCCCCCTATACTGGCCTGCGTTCAACAACCGCACATGAGAGGTACCCGACATGAGCTTTCTGAAGGAGTTCCGCGAGTTTGCCGTCAAAGGCAACGTGATCGACCTGGCGGTCGGCGTGATCATCGGCGCTGCCTTTGGCAAGATCGTCGACTCCTTGGTAAGCGACATCATCATGCCGATCGTCGGGCTGGTGTTCGGCAAGCTGGATTTCTCGAACCTCTACATCGTGCTGGGTCCGACGCCTTCAGGCGTGGCCAACAACCTGGCCGATCTCAAGAAGTCCGGGGCGCCGGTACTGGCATACGGCAACTTCATCACCATCGCCGTCAACTTCGTGATCCTGGCCTTCATCATTTTCCTGATGGTCAAGCAGATCAACAAGCTGAAGAAGAGCCAGGAGGCGGCCCCTCCACCTGCAACGCCCGAGGATGTCGTGCTGCTGCGCGAAATCCGCGACAGCCTCAAGCGCCCCTGACGCCCGCGAGCGACTTCGCCATCCTGATCGCCTCGATCAGGCTCGACGGGTCGGCCCGCCCCGTGCCTGCGATGTCGAAGGCAGTCCCGTGATCGGGACTGGTGCGCACCAGCGGCAGTCCGAGCGTGACGTTCACGCCCTTCTCCACGCCGAGGTACTTGACCGGGATCAGGCCTTGGTCGTGGTACATGGCGATCACCACGTCGAACTCGCCGGCGCCGTTCGCCCTGGCGCGCGCCCGCATGAAGATGGTGTCGGGTGCATGAGGCCCGTCGGCGGCGATGCCTTCGGCCCGCGCCGCCGCGATGGCCGGCACGATGATGTCGCGCTCTTCCGAACCGAACAGGCCACCCTCCCCCGCATGCGGGTTGAGGCCCGCAACGCCGATCCTCGGTGCCCGGCCCAACACGGCAGACAGTGCGCTGTGGGTGATCCGCAAGGTCTCGAGCACGCCATCGAAGGTCACTGCTTCGATCGCTTCGCGCAGTGACATGTGGATGCTCACGAGCACCGTCCGAAGCTCGTCGTTGGCGAGCATCATCCGGACCGGCACCTGGGCGACCGGGCGGCCGAGGTAGGCGGCGGCCTCGGCTTGGAGCAGCTCGGTGTGCCCGGGGAACGGGAACCCCGCGGCCGCCAGCGCTTCCTTGTGCAGTGGCGCGGTCACGATCGCAGCCACCTCGCCGCGCAGGGCCGCCCGCGCAGCCCAGACGACGCAGTCTCCGGCAATGCGCCCTGCAACGGCGCTGACCTGGCCCGTCGCAATCGCACCTTCAGGAGCTTCGACGACCTGCAGCACCGGAATGCAGCCCGGCGGCGCGCCGCCCACGTCAGTCGGCGACTCGATCACCGCCACTGGAAGCGCCGGCGCACCGGGTGCCGCAAGTGCCTGGGCGGCGCGCCTCATCGTGCCGACATCGCCGGCTACGAAGCATCCCTGCATGAGGCCGGCCGCGTCCCGGAACGCCTTGGCGATGATCTCGGGCCCGATGCCCGCCGGGTCGCCGAGCGTGATCGCGATGGGAAGCTGAACGCTGCTCACGCCGGGTTGTCGATGTCGATGAACTCGTGCGCCAGGCCGAGTTGCGCGGCCACATGGCCTGCGACTGCCTGTGCACCGTACCGTTCGGTGGCGTGGTGTCCGCATGCCAGGAAGGCGACGCCCAATTCACGTGCGTAGTGGGCCTGGGGCTCGGAGATCTCGCCGGTGATGAAGGCATCCGCGCCGGCCGCGATCGCGGCTTCGAAGTAGCTCTGCGCGCCGCCCGTACACCAGGCGATGCTTCGAATGGGTCGCGGGGCGCCTTCCACCAGCGTCACCGGCTTGCCGAGCGCCTTCTCCACGTGGGCGGCCAAGGCCTTGGCGCTCGTGAACCCTTCGCCGTTGTCCCGTCCGCCGATGAACCCAAGCTCCTGTTCGCCGAAACGTCCGGAGGAGCCGGGGCGCGCAGCGAGGCCCAAGCGCGCGCCGAGCTGCGCGTTGTTGCCGAGTTCGGGGTGCGCGTCGAGCGGCAGGTGATAGGCGAACAGATTGACGTCGTCTCCCAGCAGCAGGCCCAGTCGCTGGCGCATCCAGCCCGTGACCCGGCCGTCCTGGCCCCGCCAGAACAGACCGTGGTGGACGAAGATCGCATCCGCTTCGGCGCGAATGGCCGCCTCGATCAGCGCACGGCTCGCCGTGACGCCGGAGACGACCTTGCGCACCGTGGTGCGGCCTTCGACCTGCAGCCCGTTGGGTCCGTAGTCCTTGAAACGCTCGGGAGCAAGCAGCAGGTCGAACGCGTGGAGAAGTTCGTGGCGGGTCGTGCTCATCACGCCATTGTGGACCGGGCCGGCGTGGCCCGCATCGCATGGCCGCGCGACGCGAGGGGCAACAGGCCGAGCACGAAGCCCAGCACCGCGAGGGCACCGACGTAGTGGGCCGGCGCCATCGGATCCTTCTGCATTCAGAGCGTGAGGATAAGGGGCACGATACCGCCCAGGGGTCGTGCCAGATAGCCGGCGGCGAAGATGCCGAAGGTCTGCAGTTGGCGCAGCCAATCGGGCATGTCGGCGGGGAAGCACAGTGCGCCCAGCACCGTCGCGAAGAACACGTAGATGACGAAGTCATAGAACTCGAGCGCGCCCCCAAGGGCGGACAGGGCGAGCGTCTTGTAGTCGCGGGCGTCGAGCGCGCGCGCGGGCATCGATGGCGCGGGGGCGCCATCGTCAAGGGCTGGTGCAGTCATGCGCAATCGAAGAAAAGCAGAATGGAAAGACGAGGCGCTCCGGCTGCACGTCATCGAATTTCAGGGTTTCCACCTATCCCACGCCGCGAGTCCGGATCCGAAGCGGGCCAACCTCGTCGAGGTTCGGGTCACCGGGTCGCTGGGTCGCCGGGACCGTTGAGGGACAATCGGCTGTTTGGCGCTCCCGCGGGGTGAAGCGCTGTCGCTCAACGTCTTTTTCACGTCCTTCATGAAACGCACCTGGCTGCTGTTTGCCCAAGCCGTCACCGTCCTGCTCGCGGCCTATTTCGTCATTGCGACGCTCAAGCCCGAGTGGCTCAACCGTCGCGCAGGTTCGCTTGGCGGCGTTGTTGCGGTCATCGAGGCGCCGGCCACCAGCCCGAGCGCGGTCGCTCCGGGCAGCCTGAGCACCGCCGCCAAGAAGGCATCGCCTGCCGTGGTCAGCATCAACACCAGCAAGGCGGCGCAGCTTTCCCCTCGCAGCAACGATCCTTGGTTTCGCTTCTTCTTCGGTGACCAGGGGGCGGACCAGCCGCAGGTCGGACTGGGCAGCGGCGTGATCGTGAGTGCCGACGGCTACATCCTCACCAACAACCACGTCGTCGAAGGTGCGGACGAGATCAACGTCACGCTCAATGACAGCCGCCACACGCGCGGCAAGGTGATCGGCACCGACCCCGACACCGATCTCGCGGTGCTCAAGATCGAGCTCGACAAGCTGCCGGTGATCGTGCTGGGCAATTCCGACTCGCTCCAGGTGGGGGACCAGGTTCTCGCCATCGGCAATCCGTTCGGCGTCGGGCAGACGGTGACGGGCGGGATCGTCTCAGCGCTCGGGCGCAACCAACTCGGCATCAATACCTTCGAGAACTTCATCCAGACCGATGCGGCGATCAACCCCGGGAATTCGGGCGGCGCGCTGGTCGACGTGAACGGCAATCTCGAAGGCATCAACACCGCCATCTATTCCCGCTCCGGCGGCAGCCTGGGCATCGGCTTTGCCATTCCGGTGTCGACGGCCAAGCAAGTGCTGGAGGACATCGTGAAGTCGGGCAAGGTCACCCGTGGCTGGATCGGCGTGGAGCCGAACGACCTCTCGCCCGAGCTCGCCGAAACCTTCGGCGTCAAGGCCAGCGCCGGCGTGATCATCACGGGCGTCCTGCAGAACGGTCCAGCGGCGAAGGCCGGTGTTCGCCCGGGCGATGTCATCACCAGCGTGGGCGAAAAGAGCATCGGCAACGTGCAGGAACTCTTGACCGCGGTCGCCGGCCTCAAGCCGGGCAATGCGGCGCGCTTTGCACTGCAACGCGGCAGCGACAAGCTCGAACTGGACGTGACGCCGGGCCTGCGGCCCCGGTCACCGGTTCGGCGCGCGCAGAACGAAACCGAATAGGCGCAAAGCACGCCCGGACAACCCGGATCAAGGTTGCGCGGAATCCGCGCTTTCCTCGGGCGCCTTGGTGTACTTGGAGAAGTAGCGCGCACCGATGATGCCCACTTCGTACAGCAGGCACATCGGAATCGCCAGCGCGAGTTGCGAGACGACATCCGGCGGCGTCAGGATCGCCGCCACGACGAACGCGACCACGATGAAATAGCCGCGGAAGGACTTCAGCTTCTCGATGGTGACCATCTCGAAACGCACGAGCAGCATGACGACGATAGGCACCTGGAAGGCCACGCCGAACGCGATGTACAGCGACAGGATCGCTTCCACGTACGACGAGATATCGGGCGTGGCATTCACCGACGGCGGCGTGAATTTCTGGATGAAGCCGAACATCTTGTCCAGCACGAAGAACTGCACGAAGGCGATGCCCGCGTAGGCCAGCAGGCTTCCGAAGAAGATCAGCGGCAGCGCGAACTTCTTCTCGTGGCTGTAGAGGCCCGGCGCCACGAACATCCAGCACTGGTACATGAGCCAGGGCAGCGCCAGCAGCACGGCGGTCATCGCCAGCACCTTGAGCGGTACGAAGAACGGCGAGAACACGCCGATCGCGATCAGCTTCGCATCGGGCGGCATGTGGGCGCGAATCGGCACCGCGATCAAGTCGATCAGTCCGGCAGGACCGGGCCAGATGGCGAGCAGGATGCCGGCGACAACAAGGCCATAGATGCAATAGAGCAGGCGATCCCGCAGCTCCATCAGGTGCTGGACGAAAGGCTGCTCGGTGCCGGCCAGTTCGTCTTCTTTGTTCTTGTCGGTGGGATCGGCCATGTGGGGGCGCTGCGGGCGGGAAATGGATGCGCGCTGCGCGCAACCGGATCGGCGTTGCGGCTAGTTGATTTTGTGAGGGCGGTAACGGGCCACGCGCGCTGCCCCTGAAAGCGCCTTGGTGCGCACGCCGTTGCGCGCCTTGTACCACTGCGGGGTGGCGCCCTGCTTCAGGCGCCAGTTCTTGCGCGGGTGCTTGTATTCGGGATAGGAAGGCGTCGGCTCCGCCAGTTCGGAAAGCGTCTGGCCACTTTCGGAGAACTGCTTTTCGAAATCGCTGGCGCCAGACTGGATGCTGTGCTCGACATCGCGGGCAGCGTCCTGCACGGTGTCCTTCATCTTTCGCAATTCGTCGAGGTCCATCGAGCGATTGACCTCGGCCTTGACGTCGTTCACGTACCGTTGCGCCTTGCCCAGCAGGGTACCGACGGTACGCGCCACGCGCGGCAGCTTTTCCGGCCCGATGACGATCAGCGCAACCGCGCCGATCAGCGCAAGTTTCGAGATGCCGAGGTCGATCACGGATGCTGGCTCAGGACTTCTGACGCGCCTCGACGTCGATCGTCGACTTGTCGGTGGTGGCGTTGCCCGTCACCTGTGCGTTGGGAGCAACGGGTGCGTCGGGTGTCGAGCCGTCTTTCATGCCGTCCTTGAAGCCCTTGACCGCGCCGCCAAGATCCGAGCCCATGTTGCGCAGCTTCTTGGTGCCGAAAATCATCACGACGACGAGCAGCACGATCAGCCAGTGCCAGATGGAAAGTGAACCCATGGATTACTCCTGAAGAATGTGAACGATTTTAGTCGGCGGAATTGACCGCCCAGAAACGATGGCTATCGGCTTTCACCGGGAGCGCGGCGGAGCCAGTCACCCTCTCAACCAAGGTCTTGGGCCGCCCATGACGTGGACGTGGAGATGGTGGACTTCCTGTCCGCCCTCCGCACCCGTATTCACGACGATGCGAAAGCCGCCTTCCGGATACGGCCTGCAGCCCTGCTCCACCGCCAGCTTGGGCGCCAAGATCATGATCTTGCCCAGCAACGCGGCATCGTCGGCGGTGACCTGCGCCATCGACGGAATATGGCGCTTCGGCACGATCATGAAGTGAATCGGCGCCCACGGCGCGATGTCGTGGAAGACGAAAAGCTCGTCGTCTTCGTAGACCTTTCGCGAGGGAATCTTCCCTTCGATGATCTTGCAGAAGATGCAGTTCGGGTCAGAGGACATTGGAAGGCTCCATGGATCGGCCGGCATTCATTCGCACCATCCCCTTGACGATGCGATAGAGGAACCAGAGGGAAATCAGTCCCCAGGCGATCCAGCCGGGCACGAAGAGCAGCAGCCACAGCCATGAAGTCAGCACGTACAGCAGGCCGGCCCAGAGCACCGACCGGATGCGCCAGCTGAAGTGGGAAGCCTGCCACGTGCCCGCGGCGTCGTCGCGCTTGACGAGGTCGATCACCAGTGCGATCAGCAGCAGCCCGATGGAAGCCTGGGCACCCGGCAGCACAGCCCCCACCGCGACCACGAGGTGCAGGATGTAGCTGATCCAGCCCCAGGTCTTGAGCGAGTCATCGGGCTCGACGGTCACGATGTCGTTCGGCATGGTGTCCTCTCAGTCGTTGGAAGCTTCGCGATCCTGCGCCTTGCGCAGGGCCTTTTCCTCGATGCCGCTGGTGCCTTCGCGACGCTCCAGTTCCGCCACCACGTCGCGCGGCGCAAAGCCGTAGTGCGCGAGCGCCACCATGCTGTGGAACCACAGGTCCGCCACTTCGTTCACGACCTTCGTGCGGTCGCCGCCATGGTCTGCGTCCTTGGCGGCCATCACGACTTCGGTCGCTTCCTCGCCGATCTTCTTGAGGAAGGCATCGGGGCCGCGATGAAGCAGTCGCGCGACGTAGCTCTTGTCGGGGTCGCCGCCACGGGCGGGGAGCCGGCTTTCGATCACGGCGGCGAGGCGCGCCAGCGCGTCTTCGGCGTTGAGTTCGGGTGTGCTCATCTTGGGGACGATGTGTAGATTGAGTCGGGGTCTTTCAAGACCGGCTCCGTGACGATCCAACGCCCATCTTCGTATTTGCTGAAGAAGCAGCTGTGACGGCCCGTGTGGCAGGCGATACCCGGCTCATGGCCCTGCTGGGTGACCTTGAGCAATATGACGTCGTTGTCGCAGTCGATCCGGATCTCGTGAACGGTCTGGACGTGCCCAGACTCCTCGCCCTTGAACCACAGCTTTCCGCGAGACCGGCTGAAGTACACGGCGCGGCCCAGCTCGGCGGTCTTCGCGAGCGCTTCGCGGTTCATCCAGGCAAACATCAACACGTCGTTGCTGCCCCGCTCCTGCGCGATCACAGGCACGAGGCCGTTCGCATCCCACTTGACTTCATCCAACCAGTTCATCCGGCTATTGTCGGTCACAGCCGGACGGGAATGCCGCGCGCGGCCATTTGCCGCTTGGCCTCGCCGACGGTGAACTCGCCGTAATGGAAGATGCTGGCCGCCAGGACAGCATCGGCGCCGCCAGCCTGGATGCCATCCGCCAGATGTTCGAGACTGCCGACGCCGCCCGAGGCAATCACGGGCACGCTGACCGCATCGCTCACGGCGCGGGTGAGTTCGAGGTCGAATCCGCTCTTGGTGCCGTCTCGGTCCATGCTGGTCAGCAGGATCTCGCCGGCGCCGCGGCGCGCCATTTCGACGGCCCATTGCACTGCGTCGAGCCCGGTGTTCTTGCGGCCGCCATGGCTGTAGACATCCCAGCCGGGGCCGCGCGTCGCCGCGTCCTCGGCAGTTCGGCGCTTGGCGTCGATGGCCACCACGATGCACTGCGCGCCGTACTTGCCCGATGCATCCTCGATCACCCGAGGATTGGCGATGGCAGCGGAATTGAAGCTGGTCTTGTCCGCACCGGCGTTGAGCAGCCGGCGCACATCCGCGACGGTCCGCACGCCGCCGCCGACGGTCAAGGGAATGAAGACTTGGGAGGCCACCGCCTCGATGATGGGCAGAATCAGGTCGCGTCCGTCGCTGGTCGCCGTGATGTCCAGGAAAGTCAGCTCGTCGGCGCCCTGCGCGTTGTAGCGCGCCGCAATTTCGACCGGGTCGCCGGCATCCCGCAGTTCGACGAAATTGACGCCCTTGACGACACGGCCACCCGTGACGTCGAGGCAGGGAATGATGCGTTTGGCAAGCATGGGATTGTTCAGAAAGACATTCAGAGGACGTTGAGTTGCTGCCAGCCCTGCCATTGGCCGCCCGGCGCCAGCAGGACCGGCTCATCGATGCGGGCGGCCTCGACACAGAGCATGTGGCGCCAGCCGTCGTCGGGCAGATCCTCGAGCTTGGCGCTCAACACCGGCCCGGGGTTCCACACGACGGTTTCGGTGCAACTGGCGCTTTGCGAGATTTCCAGCGTGCCGGACGGCTGCACCAGGCGCAACGGGCGGGCGGGGGTGGCATACACGCTATCGAATTCCGCGCCGAAGCCGAGCGCCGGCGCCACTTCGACGTGGCGATCGTCGCGCACCGCATCCCATCGGTTGGCACCCTGCAGTCCTTCAAGCCGGGCTGTGGTGACTTCCTCCACGCGCAAATAGCTGTGCAAGGCCGCGGCGAAGGACCAGGGGCCACTCCCGGTGTTGTCGATGGTCAGGGCTATGCGCAACTGGCGCGGGCTCAGCGTGACGGAGAGCCGGGCGCGGAAAGAATGCGGCCAGATCGCCCGCGTGGCCTCGTTGGACTGGAGCGAAAGGACGAGCGTCCGCCGCCTGGCGTCACCCTCGTCCGATTCGGCCTGCCAGGCAATGTTGCGCACGAAACCGTGCTTGGGCAGCGGCCCGCGCATGTTGAACTGCGGCCAGCAGATCGGCACCCCGCCACGAATGGCGCTCTGGCCGTCGAAGCGCGCATCGGGGCTCAGGTAGAGCCGCTCCACGCCATCGGCCGTGGTCCAGGACAGCACATGGCCGCCGTGAAGGGCCACCGTGCAGCTGTCGCCCCCTGGAAGGGAGCTGCGCACTGCCGGCTGGCCGCGGAAGACGAGGGCTTGGAGGGACATGACCCGATTCTAGGTTTGGGCCGATTGGCATTGCAGCCGGCGCCTATTTCGCTTGAAATCACACCGGCACCCTCCAGAACTCGTTCCAAGGATCTCCCATGAAAAGAAAACTGCCGCCAGCCGCCTGGATCCTGATCGCGATGATCATCGGCATCGTGCTCGGCTACATGGTCTTCGTCAATTTCCCGGACAAGAAGAGCGCGACCGAAATCGCCGGCTACATCTCGATCATGTCGGACGTGTTCCTGCGGCTGATCAAGATGCTGATCGGGCCGCTGGTGTTCTCCACGCTCGTCGTCGGCATCGCGCACATGGGGGACGCCGCAGCGGTCGGACGCGTGTTCGGCAAGGCGCTGGGATGGTTCATCACGGCCTCGCTGGTCTCGCTCATCCTGGGGCTGATCATGGCGAACCTGCTGCAACCCGGGCACAACCTGGGCCTGCCGCTGCCGGACATCGGCTCCTCGGCCAACCTCGCGACCTCGAAGTTCACCCTCAAGGACTTCGTCGGCCACGTGGTTCCCAAGTCCTTCGTCGAGGCCATGGCCAACAACGAGATCCTGCAGATCGTGGTGTTCTCGATGTTCTTCGGCGTCGCGCTCGCCTCGCTCGGAGAAAAGGGAAAGACGCTGGTTGCCTCGATCGACGAACTCTCGCACGCGATGCTCAAGATCACCGGTTACGTCATGAAGCTGGCCCCGCTGGCGGTGATGGCCGCCATGGCCGCGACGGTAGCCACCAACGGTCTGCAGATCCTGGTCAAGTTCGCGGTCTTCATGGGCGGCTTCTACCTGAGCCTGTTCATCCTGTGGGGCGTGCTTGCCTTGGCGGGTTTCGTGTTCCTGGGGCCGCGCATCGTCAAGCTGCTGAGGCTCATCCGCGAGCCCTTCCTGCTGTCCTTTGCCACGGCCAGTTCGGAGGCTGCGTATCCGAAGATCCTCATCGCGCTCGACCGTTTCGGTGTCAAGCGCAAGATTTCCAGCTTCGTGATGCCCATGGGCTATTCCTTCAATCTCGACGGCTCGATGATGTATTGCACCTTCGCCGTGCTCTTCATCGCCCAGGCGTACGACATCCCGCTGACGATCGGCACCCAGATCACCATGCTGCTGATCCTGATGCTGACGTCCAAGGGGATGGCCGGCGTTCCGCGCGCTTCGCTGGTGGTGATCGCGGCCACGTTGAACCAGTTCAACATCCCCGAGGCGGGCCTGCTGCTGATCCTGGGCGTGGACACCTTCCTGGACATGGGTCGTTCGGCGACCAATGCGGTGGGCAACTCCATCGCTACGGCGGTCGTGGCCAAGTGGGAGGGCGAGCTGCTCACCGAAAGCGAGGCCGATGCGAACGCCCGCTCGATGGACGCGGAACTGGCCGCTACCCTCGCCCATCCCGCACACGCCTGAGACCATCATGCAACGTGTGCAGAAGCTGTCCATGCCCGCGGCGCTGCTTGCCGGGCTGCTCTGCCTGTCGTCCTGGGCGATCGCCCAGACGGAGCCCGTACCGGACGCGCCGGCGGCGCTGACCGGTACGCTCGCCAAGGTGCGCGAGTCCGGGGTCGTCACCATCGGCTACCGGGAATCCTCCGTGCCCTTTTCGTACCTGTCCGCCCGCAACGAGCCGATCGGCTATTCGATCGAACTGTGCAAGGCCGTGGTGGAGGCGATGAGCGACGCGGTGCACAAGACGCTGACGACGAAATGGGTGCCCGTGACTTCCGAGTCCCGCATGGACGCCGTGGCCAATGGCCAGGTCGATCTCGAGTGCGGGTCGACCACGAGCAACCTCGAACGCCAGAAACGCGTGAGCTTCTCGCCGACGATGTTCGTGTCGGGCACCAAACTGCTGGTCAGGAAGAGTTCGCCGGTCCGGTCCTTCACCGACCTGGCCGGCAAGACGGTCGCGGTGACCAGCGGGACCACCAACGAGAAGACGATGCAGGACCTGTCGGCTCGCTTCAAGCTCGGGCTGAACCTGGTGGCTTCACGCGACCACGCCGAATCGTTTGCGCTCGTGAAATCAGGAAAAGCCGACGCCTTCGCGACAGACGACGTGCTGCTGTACGGCTTGATCGCGCAGGACCGTGGCACGGCTGAGGGCCCGAGCGACTACTACGTGGTCGGCGACTTCCTGTCGTACGACCCGTATGGCGTGATGTACCGGAAGAACGATCCCCAGCTCAAGGCGGTCATCGACAGCACGTTCCACGACCTGGCCGAAGACGGAGAGATCGAGCGGCAGTACAAGCGCTGGTTCCTGCGGAAGCTGCCGTCCGGGACGAGCATCAACCTGCCCATGAGCCCCCAGCTCGAAACCATCATCCAGACGATGGCGATCAAATCCGAATAGGCGGCGGCACCGCCCCTTGAGCTACTGTTCAGCCAACTCGTCCGCGCGGGCTTGGGCGGCCGCGAAATCGAGGTCTCCCGAATAGATGGCCCGACCGCAGATCACACCTTCGATACCGTCGGGCTCGACGGCGCAAAGCCTGTCGATATCGGCCATGTTCGAGAGACCGCCAGATGCGATCACCGGGATGGTGAGCGCCTGGGCCAGCCTGACGGTGGCCTCGATGTTGATGCCCGAGAGCATGCCGTCACGGCCGATGTCGGTGTAGATGATCGACTCGACGCCGTAGTCCTCGAACTTCTTGCCCAGGTCGGCAACCTCGTGGCCGGTCAGCTTGCTCCACCCATCGGTCGCGACCTTGCCGTCCTTGGCGTCGAGACCGACGATGATGTGGCCGCCGAAGGCGCTGCAGGCGTCCTTCAGGAAGCCGGGGTTCTTGACTGCGGCGGTGCCGATGATCACGTAGCGCAGGCCGTCGTCGATGTAGCGCTCGATGGTGTCGAGGTCACGGATGCCACCGCCGAGCTGCACCGGAATGTCATCGCCCACTTCCCTCAGGATCGCCTTGATCGCCCCGTGGTTCTGCGGCTTGCCCGCGAAGGCGCCATTCAGGTCGACCAGGTGCAACCGCCGCGCGCCGGCCTCGAGCCACCTGCGCGCCATCGCGGCCGGGTCTTCGCTGAAAGTGGTGGACTGGTCCATGTCGCCTTGCTTGAGACGAACGCAGTGGCCATCCTTGAGGTCGATCGCAGGAATGAGGAGCATGGTGCGGGATTGCGTGGAACGAACGATGAAATCGCGGGGAGATCGAGCGGACGAACGGAAGTGGGTGGCGAAATGCGCGATCGTACTCAGATTCCGGCGGGCGCCGCAGGCGCAGGTCCGGGTCGAGCGGTCGATCCGTTCAAGGTGTCAGGGATTCCAGTGGAGGAAATTTCGATAGAGCTGCAACCCATGGTCCGCACTCTTCTCCGGGTGGAACTGGGTAGCAAAAATATTATCGCGTGCGACGGCAGCGGTAAAGCGCTCGCCGTATTCCGCCTCGCCGGCACTGTGGCTGGCGTCGTCCGGGCGGGCATAGAAGCTATGCACGAAGTAGAAGTAGCTCTGGTCGGGCACCCCGGCCCAGACCGGGTGGGGGCGCACCTGCCGCACCTGGTTCCAGCCCATCTGCGGCACCTTGTAGCGGCTGCCGTCCGGCTGGGTGCGGCCCGCCAGTTCGAACTTGCGGACATTGCCCGGGATCAGGCCCAGGCCGTCGGTCGGGCCCTCGTCGCTGTGCGACAGGAGCATCTGCATGCCGACGCAGACGCCGAACAAGGGTTTGCTGGCGGCCGCCTCGAGCACGGGCTCCAGCAGCCCGGAGTCGCGCAGTTCGCGCATGCAGTCGGGCATGGCGCCCTGCCCCGGCAGCACCACGCGCGTGGCCCGGCGCACGAGGGCCGGATCGGAAGTGACGAACACCTCCACCCCGACCTGGTCGGCCGCATGCTGGACCGCCTGCGACACCGATCGCAGGTTGCCCATCCCGTAGTCGACGACGGCAACGGTATTGCGGGTCATGGGATCAGAGCGACCCCTTCGTCGAGGGAATGACGCCGGCCGAACGCGGATCGAGCTCCAGCGCCGCACGCAGCGCCCTCGCGAAGGCCTTGAACACGGTTTCGCACTGGTGGTGCGCGTTAACGCCCTTGAGGTTGTCGATGTGCAGGGTGACGAAAGCGTGATTGACGAAGCCCTGGAAAAATTCGTAGGTGAGCTGGCTGTCGAAAGTGCCGATCATGCCGCTGGTGAAGGGCACGTCCATCACCAGGCCGGGGCGGCCGGAGAAGTCGATCACCACCCGGCTCAGCGCCTCGTCCAGCGGCACGTAGGCATGGCCGTAGCGCCGGATGCCCTTCTTGTCGCCCACGGCCTTGGCGACCGCCTGGCCCAGCGTGATGCCGACGTCTTCCACCGTGTGGTGGCCGTCGATGTGCAGGTCACCCTTGCAGTCGATGTCGAGGTCGATCAGCCCGTGGCGGGCGATCTGGTCGAGCATGTGGTCGAAGAAGCCGATGCCGGTCGACAGCTTCGCGCGGCCGGTGCCGTCGAGGTTGACCTGGACCGTGATCTTCGTTTCGGCCGTGTTGCGCGTGACCGACGCCACGCGCGCGGCGGCTGCGACGACTGCTTCGGGTGCCGTGAGGGTGTTCATAGTGAGGCTTCGAGTGCCGCGAGCATCCGCGTGTTCTCGTCGGCGGTTCCGACGGTCAGGCGCAGACAGTTCGCGAGCAGGGAATGCATTTTAGAAACGTTCTTGACCAGCACGCCGCGCGCCTTCATTCCCTCGAAGGCCTTTGTGGCATCGGGAACACGCACCAGGATCATGTTGGCGTCACTGGGCCAGCTCTTCACGCCGGGCAGGCGACCCAGCCCCTCGAAGATGCGGGTGCGCTGGCTCCGGATGTCGGCCGCCTGCCGCGCGAACACCTCGGCGTGCTCGAGGGCGAACAGCGCGCACTCGCAATTGAGCACGCTGATGTTGTAGGGCGGGCGGACCTTGTCGACCTCGGCGACCAGGGCGGCCGGGCCCATCATGTAGCCCAGGCGCACGCCGGCGAGGCCGAACTTGCTGAGCGTGCGCATCAGGAGCACATGGCCGTGGCGGGCCGCGCGGTCGATGTAGCTCTTGCCGGCGAAGGGCTGGTAGGCCTCGTCGATGACGACCAGGCCGCCCTGCGCACCCTGGGCATCGATGATCCTGTCGATCACGGCATCGTCCCAGAGGTTGGCGGTCGGATTGTTCGGGTAGGCCAGGTAGACGATGGCCGGCTTTTCCTGCGCGATGACGTCCAGCATGGCGCCCTCGTCCAGTTCGAAGTCGGCAGTGAGCGGCACGCCGACGAAGCGGAGGCCCTGGAGCTGGGCACTCATCGCGTACATCACGAATCCGGGGACTGGCGCGACGATTGCCGCGCCGGGCAGGTCGCAAGCCATCGCGAGAAGCGAAATCAGCTCGTCCGAGCCGTTGCCGAGCATCAGCCCGAAGCCTTCCGGCATGGCGGAGTGCGCAGCGAGGGCACGCTGCAGGTCGGCGCCGCGGTCGCCCGGATAGCGATTGATCGCGAGGGCGCCCAGGCGCTGGCCGAGCGCCGACTGCAGCTCGGCGGGCAAGCCGTAGGGGTTCTCCATCGCGTCGAGCTTGATCAGGCCGCGTGCATCCTGCACGGCGTAGGCGTGCATGGACTGCACGTCGGCGCGGATGCGGCCGAGCGCAAGGGGGGTGGCGGTCTTGGAGGTCATGGATTCAGGGGTTGCAGCGGTAGCTGTTGCGCAGTGCGGACGAGACGACGAGTTGCACCGGCATGTCGGCTTCGTAGTTGTCGGCGTTGCGCGTCAGTTCGGACTGGTAGAGGGAGCGGGCCATCGCGGGCTCGAGTTTCCGGCCATTGATGCAGAAAGGCGGCTTCTGGCCCGCGCGCTGTGCCGCCTCGCTGGCCTCTCGCAGGCCTTCCACCACGCCGACGAGATAGTAGTTGGCGTAGAGCTTGCCGTCTTTCTCATTGGCCTCCAGGGTCCGCATTTCACGAATGGTCATGGCCTGCGCGCTCGCGGCCCCGGCCAGGAGGATCAGCAGCAGCCCCAGGCGGTCGAATCGGATTCGCATCACAGCACCATCCTCCGGCACCTTCAGCGCAATCTCATGCGTGCCGCCTCGGCGTGTGCGGCGAGACCCTCGCCTTCGGCCAGGGTCACCGCGATACGCCCGAGCACCTGTGCGCCGGACTCGCTCACCTCGATGAGGCTCGATCGCTTCTGGAAATCGTAGACGCCCAGCGGCGAGCTGAAGCGCGCCGTCCCGCTCGTAGGCAGCACGTGGTTGGGGCCTGCGCAGTAGTCGCCCAGGCTCTCGCTGGTGTAGGCGCCGAGGAAGATCGCGCCGGCATGCTTGAGCAGCGGCTCCCAGCGGTGCGGGTCGCGGCTGCTGACTTCCAGGTGTTCCGGGGCGATGCGGTTGCTGATCTCGCAAGCCTCTTCCATGCTGCGGGTCTGGATCAGCGCGCCGCGCCCGCTGAGCGAGGCCGCAATGATCCCGGCGCGCGGCATCGAGGGAAGGAGCTGGTCGATTTGCTGCTGCACGCTCTGGATGTAGTCGGCGTCGGGGCACAGCAGGATGCTCTGTGCCAGCTCGTCGTGTTCGGCCTGGCTGAACAGGTCCATCGCCACCCATTCGGGCGGCGTGGTGCCGTCAGCCAGCACCAGGATCTCGCTCGGCCCGGCGATCATGTCGATCCCGACGGTGCCGAAGACCCTGCGCTTGGCGGCTGCGACGTAGGCATTGCCGGGGCCCGTGATCTTGTCGACGGCCGGAATGGTCATCGTGCCATAGGCCAGTGCTGCCACTGCCTGTGCGCCCCCGATAGTGAACGCGCGCGTCACGCCGGCAACATGCGCCGCCGCCAGCACCAGTGGATTCTTCTCGCCGCCCGGTGTCGGCACGACCATGATGATCTCGCCGACACCCGCCACGTGCGCCGGAATCGCGTTCATCAGCACGCTGGAGGGATAGGCGGCCTTGCCGCCAGGCACGTAGATGCCGACGCGATCGAGCGGCGTGACCTTCTGGCCCAGCAGGGTGCCGTCTTCGTCGCGGTAGCTCCAGCTTTCGCCGCTCGCCTTCTTCTGGGCCTCGTGGTAGCTGCGCACGCGACGGGCGGCGGCTTCGAGCGCGTCGCGCTGTACGGCGGGCAGCGACTCGAAGGCGGCGCGCAGTTCAGCCGCCGTGAGTTCGAGCGCGTTCATGCCGGCCGCGTCGAGCCGGTCGAAGCGGCGCGTGTACTCCAGCACCGCTTCGTCGCCGCGACGCTGCACATCCACCAGGATGTCGGCGACCACCTGCTCGATCGCCGCATCCGCCTCGGCGGACCAATGCAGGCGCGCCTTGAAATCGGCCTCGAAGGTCGCCGATGTGGTGGAAAGTCGGGCGGGAGCAGCTTTCAGGTTCATCGCACGTGCCGGGATCAAGAAGTGGGGATGGCCGAGGCGAAGGCGTCGACGATGCGGCGGATCGCCTCTCGCTTGAGCTTGAGCGCGGCCTGATTGACCACCAGGCGCGCGCTGATGTCCATGATGCGTTCGACTTCGACGAGGTGGTTGGCCTTGAGGGTGTTTCCCGTGGAGACAAGGTCGACGATCGCGTCCGCCAGGCCCGTAAGCGGCGCGAGTTCCATGCTGCCGTAGAGCTTGATCAGGTCGACGTGGACGCCCTTGCTCGCGAAGAAATCGCGCGCCAGGCCGACGTACTTCGTCGCCACCTTGATGCGCGAGCCCTGCTTGACGGCCGACGCGTAGTCGTAGTCGGCGCGGACCGCCACGCTGAGGCGGCAGGCCGCGATGCGGAGGTCGAGCGGCTGGTAGAGGCCCTGGTTGCCGTGTTCGAGCAGCACGTCGAGCCCGGTGACGCCCAGGTCGGCGCCGCCGTACTGCACGTAGGTGGGCACGTCCGAGGCGCGGACCAGCACGACCCGCACGTCCGGACGCGTGGTCGCGAGGATCAGCTTGCGCGATTTCTCCGGGTCTTCGGTCACCTCGATGCCGGCCGCAGCCAGCAAGGGCATCGTCTCCTCGAAGATGCGGCCCTTCGAGAGCGCCAGCGTGATCACGGCTGGACCTCGGCGGGGCCCGCCACGCGTTCGATGTCGGCGCCCAGGCCGCGCAGCTTGGCTTCCATCCGGTCGTAGCCGCGGTCGAGGTGGTAGATGCGATCGACCAGCGTTTCGCCCTCGGCCACGAGACCGGCGATAACCAGGCTGGCCGAGGCGCGCAGGTCCGTCGCCATCACGGTCGCACCAGAGAGCTGCGTGACGCCTTCGATCACCGCCACCTTGCCGTCGGTCTGGATCCTGGCGCCCAGGCGGAGCATCTCGTCGACATGCATGAAGCGGTTCTCGAAGATGGTCTCGGTCACGGTCGAGGTGCCCTCGGAGATCACGTTGAGCGCCATGAACTGCGCCTGCATGTCGGTGGGGAAGCCCGGGTATTCCGTAGTGCGGAAGGTTTGCGCCTTGAGGCGACCCTCGCTCCGCACGCGGATGCCGTCCTCCAGCGCCGTCACGCTCGCGCCGGCGGCACGAAGCTTTTCGATCACGGCATCCAGATGGTCGGCACGCCCGTGCTTCAGGACGACGTCGCCGCCCGTGGCTGCAACGGCGCACAGGAACGTGCCCGCCTCGATCCGGTCGGCGACCACCTGGTGCGTGCAGCCAGTCAGCTTCTCCACGCCCTGGATGTGGATGCGGCTGGTGCCGTGCCCTTCGATCTTCGCGCCCATGGCAATCAGCATTTCGGCCAGGTCGCCGATCTCCGGTTCCTGCGCGGCGTTTTCCAGGACGGTCTCGCCCTCGGCCAGCGCGGCGGCCATCAGGAAGTTCTCGGTGCCGGTGACCGTGACCATGTCGGTCGTGATCCGGGCGCCATGGAGGCGTCGGCGTCCGCCGCCGATGCTGGCCACCATGTAGCCGTGCTCGACCACGATGTCTGCGCCCATGGCCTGAAGGCCCTTGATGTGCTGGTCGACTGGCCTGGAGCCGATGGCGCAGCCACCCGGCAAGGACACCTTGGCCCTCCCGAAACGGGCCAGCAGCGGACCGAGCGCCAGGACCGATGCACGCATCGTCTTGACCAGCTCATAGGGTGCCTCGGGCACTTCCAGCGAGCGCGCATTGATGCGCACGGTGCCGTTGTCATCGCGCTCGGCGGCGACACCCATGTTGTGCACCAGCTTGAGCATGGTCGCAACATCCTTGAGCCGCGGCACGTTGTGCAGGATGACGGGCTGGTCGGTCAGCAGCGCTGCGCACAGCTCGGGCAATGCGGCGTTCTTGGCGCCGGAAATGAGTACCTCGCCGCGAAGCTTGCGCCCGCCGCGAATCAGAAGTTTGTCCATGAAGAATCCGGAGGTCTAGCGGGAGGGCGAGGAAGTCTGGTCTGCCCATTCGGCGGGCGTGAAGGTTTTCATCGAGAGCGCATGCACTTCGTCGGTATGCATTTTCGCACCGAGGGTGGCATAGACGCGCTGATGCCGCTGGATGGCGCGCTTGCCCTCGAACTCGGGGGAGACGATGGTGGCGTACCAGTGGCGGCCGTCGCCTTCGAGCGCGATGTGGTCGCACGCGAGGCCCGCCTCGATGATCGATTGAAGTTCTTCGGCAGTCATAGGAAAGTTATCCGCGGATCTTGTAGCCAATGCGAAGAAGATGCACAGCGATCGCGCTCACCACCAGCCAGGCGCTGCCGACGATCGCAAGGCTCGTCCAGGGCGAGACGTCGCTGACGCCGAAGAAGCCATAGCGGAAGCCGTCGATCATGTAGAAGAACGGGTTCAGATGGCTGACGGCCTGCCAGAAAGGCGGCAGGGAGCCGATCGAATAAAACACGCCCGACAGGAAGGTCATCGGCATGATCAGGAAATTCTGGAACACGGCCATCTGGTCGAACTTCTCGGCCCAGAGCCCTGCGATCAACCCCAGCGTGCCCAGGATCGCCGCTCCGAGGAACGCAAAGACCACGATCCACAACGGCGACACGAAGCCCGGCATCGCGAACAGCGCCGTGACGACGAACACGCCCAGGCCCACGGCCAGTCCACGCACGATCGACGAACCCACGTAGGCGAAGAACCAGCCCCAGTGCGACAGCGGCGTGAGCAGCACGAACACCAGGCTGCCCATGATCTTGCTCTGGATGATCGATGACGAACTGTTGGCAAATGCGTTCTGCAGCACGCTCATCATCACGAGGCCGGGCACCAGGAACGCGGTATAGCTGACCGTGCCGTAGACCTTCACGTGGTCCTCGAGCACGTGGCCGAACACCATCAGGTAGAGCAGCGCCGTGAGCACGGGTGCGCCGACGGTCTGGAAGCCGACCTTCCAGAAGCGCAGCGTCTCCTTGTAGAGCAAGGCGCGCCAACCCAAAGCGTTGATCATCATCTGGAGACCTCCAAAGGCGTCTGCTCGCCCGCCATGAGGTCGATGAAGACATCCTCCAGGTCGGCCTTGCGCATTTCGACGTCCTCGACATCCAGGCCCGCCTCGCGGATCGCGGCGAGCAGTTGCTCGACCTCGAGCGCATTCTGCGCGGGCAGTTGAACGATGCGGCCGGTGATGCGGGCATGCTGCGCGATCGCCCACGGCAGCATGCCGTCGGTCTTGAAGCGCAGCACGTTGCTGGCCGCCGACCGGAGCAGTTCGCTGGTGCGGTCCAGCGCGATCACGCGGCCCTGCTTGAGCATGGCGATGCGGTGGCACAGCGCCTCGGCCTCTTCCAGGTAGTGGGTGGTCAGCAGCACGGTGCTGCCTTGCTTGTTGAGCTTGGCCACGAATTGCCACAGCGTCTGGCGCAATTCCACGTCGACGCCGGCCGTGGGTTCATCGAGCACGATCACCGGGGGCTTGTGGACCAGCGCCTGCGCGACCAGCACGCGGCGCTTCATGCCGCCGGATAGCTGGCGCATGTTGGCGCTGGCCTTGTCGGCCAGACCCAGGCTTTGCAGCAATTCGTCGATCCAGGCGTCGTTGTTCTTGATGCCGAAGTAGCCCGACTGGATGCGCAGCGCTTCGCGAACGTTGAAGAAGGGATCGAAGACAAGCTCCTGCGGAACGACGCCGAGCTGTCGGCGCGCCTGCGCGTATTGCTTTTGGACGTCGAAGCCATGGACGCTGATCGAGCCTGCGCTGGGGCGGGACAAGCCCGCGAGCATGCTGATCAACGTGGTCTTGCCAGCGCCGTTGGGTCCGAGGAGACCGAAGAACTCGCCCTCTTCGATCTGGAAGCTGACTTCATCGACCGCTCGCAGGCCCGGGTTTCCCTGGGCCCGTTGCTGGCGTGAGGCTGGATAGGTCTTGGAGACCGATTGAAAGGAGATCGCGGGCATGGGAGGCCGCGATTTTACGGGCCCGTTGCCTGGGTCAGGGCGCGGCGGGCAAAAGGCCTGCCACGCCGTACAGCGAAGCGAGCTCCCGCAAGCGGGATGGAAGCCCCTTCACCGCGAACCCCCGGCCCATCGCCTTCGAGTCGCGCCGGCATTCCAGCAGCACCGCCAGCGCCGAGGAATCGAACTGGACCAGCGCGCTGGCGTCGACCACCGTGGAGGTGTCCGTCTGTCCGCCAAGCCCGTGCTGGAGCATGTGGACGCAGGCGGGCGCTTCGTCGTGCGTCAGTTTCGGCGGCAGGACCAGCATCGGGTCAGCTCTTGCCGTTGGACTTGTTGCGCGCCGCCAGCGCAGCGATCAGGCCATCGATGCCCTTGGCATTGATCTGCTGCGAGAACTGCGTGCGATAGGTATCGACCAGCCAGACCCCCAGGACGTTGATGTTGTAGATCTTCCAGCCTGCACCATCACCCGGCGTCTTTTCGAGCCGGTAGTCGAGTTGGACCGGATCGCCCGAGCCTCGGACTTCGGTTCGGACGAGGACTTCCTTGTCGTCGAGCGAGCCACGGAATGGCCGCACGCTCACGGTCTGGTCGCTGACCTGATCGAGCGCCCCGGCATAGGTGCGCACGAGCAGTGTCTTGAACTCTTCCTGGAGGCGCTGTTGCTGCTCCGGCGTGGCCTGGCGCCAGGCCGGACCAACCGCGGAGGAGGTCATGCGCTGGAAGTTCACGTTGGGCATGATCTTCGTGTCGACCAGCACCATGATCTTGCCGATGTCACCGGCCTTGATCGACTTGTCCGCCTTGATCGTCTCCAGCACGTCGGTCGAGATGCGCTTGACCAGTGCATCGGGTGTTTCATCCGCCGCGTGCGCAGGCCGCACGTAGGAGACGGCGGCACCGGCGAGCAGGAGCCCTGCCATCGCCAGGCGGCCGAAGGTGCGGCGTTGAAGGATCTGGTTCATCGATTGATTCCCTTGTATCTGTTTCCAAGTCGGGCGACTTGACGGATTGGAGGCAGCCCGAGCGCGAAGGGTTCCACCCTTCGCTGGACCCCCTGCAACCGAATGCAAGAAGCCCGATCCTAGTTTCCGTCGTCGGGCAGGTCACCGTCGTGGACTTCATTGCGCCTTCTCGCAAGGAAGGCATCGCGCGTGAACGAATAGCGATCGAGCGCGGCATCGTCGAGCAATGCGCTTGCCCGCAAGAGCTTGGACCGGATGTCCACAAGGCGAAGTGCGTACATCGAATTGCGCCACGGAATGTCGTTGATGTAGTACACCGGATCGCCATGCACATCCACGATGAGCGCACTGGCATCACGCACCGTCGAAGGACCGAGCAGCGGAAGAACCAGGTACGGGCCACTCGGCACGCCCCAGCGCCCCAGCGTCTGGCCGAAATCCTCGTAGTGACGATCGATGCCGAGTTCGGTGGCGACATCCAGGATACCGCCGAGTCCGAAGACGGTGTTCACGTTCAGGCGCATGAATGTCTGTGCGCTGTCCTGCAGCTTGAGCTGCGCCACGCTGTTGGCGAAGCTCCAGACGTCCGTCAGGTTGCTGAAGAAGTTGTTGACGCCCGTGCGTATCGGTGAAGGCAACACCTTCTGATAGACCGTCGCGACCGGCCGCAGGACCGCATCGTCGACGGTATCGTTGAAGCGGGCCACCTGGCGGTTGAGCGGCTCGAGGGGGTCTGCGGGATTGGCGTTCGGGCCCGTGGCGCATCCCGTCATCAGGATGAGTGCGCCAACAGCCAATACCCAGCGCAGACCGGCGGTCCTGAACGACAGGGCAAGAGAAGTTCGTGGTTTCATTTCTTGTTGGAGTTACCGGACGGCGAACTTCCATCGGCCGCCTTGCTGTAGAGAAACTGACCGATCAGGTTCTCCAGCACGACCGCCGACTGTGTCGCGGTGATGACGTCGCCAGCCTGGAGGTTCTTCTCGTCGGCACCCGCCTCTATGCCGATGTACTGCTCCCCGAGCAGGCCGCTGGTCAGGATCTTGAGCGAGCTGTCCTTGGGGAAACTGTATCGGCTTTGCAGCGCAAGGGTAACGCTCGCCTGGTAGTTCTTGTCATCGAACGTGATCGATTCGACGCGCCCGACGACCACGCCGGCGCTCTTGACTGCCGTCTGCGGCTTCAGGCCGCCGATATTGTCGAAGCGCGCGGTCACCGGGTAGGTCTTCTGGAAGTTGAGGCTCAGGAGATTGGCCGACTGGAGCGCGAGAAAGAGCAGCGCCGCAGCGCCGATCAGCACGAACAGGCCGACCCAGATGTCATTGTTGGAACGTTGCATGTGTACTCTCTGATCGATTTTTAGATGCTGAACATCATCGCCGTCAGCAGGAAGTCGAGCCCGAGCACCGCGAGCGACGCCACGACCACGGTTCGGGTCGTGGCGCGCGAGACGCCTTCGGGCGTCGGTTGCGACTGGTAGCCCTCCAGCAGCGCAATGAAGGTGACCGTGAGCCCGAAGACGATGCTCTTGACGACACCGTTGCCGACATCTCGCCACACGTCGACGCCGCCCTGCATCTGTCCCCAGAACGCGCCCGGATCGACCCCGAGCATCAGGACGCCGACGACGTAACCGCCCATCACGCCCACCGCGCTGAACACGGCGGCCAGCAGCGGCATGGTGATCACGCCTGCCCAGAAACGCGGCGCGAGGATGCGCTGGACCGGGTCGACCGCCATCATTTCCATGGCGCTCAGTTGCTCGCCGGCCTTCATGAGGCCGATCTCCGCCGTCAGCGAGGTACCCGCACGGCCGGCAAAGAGCAGTGCTGCCACGACAGGCCCGAGTTCTCGCACGAGGCTGAGGGCCACCAGCAGGCCCAGTGCTTCGGACGAGCCGTACCGCTGCAACGTGTAGTAGCCCTGGAGGCCGAGAACGAACCCGACGAAGAGACCCGACACCGCAATGATCGCGAGCGAGTAGTTGCCGAGGAAGTGGATCTGGTCACGAACAAGGCCGAAGCGGCGCAGGGCGTTGGCGCCGCGGAAGACGAGACGCAGGAACAGTCGCGCACCCAGCCCAAGATCGGCCAGCTTGCTGCGCACCGCGAAACCGACGTCCGAAGGTTTGTACCAGCTCATGCACGGCCCCCTTCGCCGTTGCCGAAATCGTCCTCGACACCCACGGCGGGGTAGTGAAAATGCACGGGCCCATCGGGCAGCGCATTCACGAACTGATGGACCAGCGGATCGGTGCTCTGCCGCACTTCGTCCGGCCTGCCCTGGGCGGCGATGCCGCCATTGGCAAGGATGATCACGTGATCGGCGATCCTGAAAGTCTCTTCGAGGTCGTGTGAAACGACGATGCTTGTGAGCCCCAGCGTGTCGTTTAGCTGCCGGATCAGCCGCGCCGCCGTGCCGAGCGAAATGGGATCGAGCCCGGCGAAGGGTTCGTCATACATCACCAGATCGGGGTCGAGCGCGATGGCCCGCGCCAGCGCCACGCGCCGCGCCATGCCGCCGGACACCTCGCTCGGCATCAATTCGCGTGCGCCACGCAGTCCGACGGCGTCGAGCTTCATCAACACGATGTCGCGGATCAGCGCTTCCGGCAGTTTGGTGTGCTCCCGCAACGGAAACGCGACGTTGTCGAACACGCTCATGTCGGTGAAGAGCGCCCCGAACTGGAACAGCATGCCCATCCGGCGCCGCGCGGCGTAGAGCGCATCGGCATCGAGCTTGCCCACGTCCTGGCCGTTGACGAGCACCTCGCCGCGCTGCGCACGCAGCTGGCCACCGATCAGGCGCAGGACCGTGGTCTTGCCGCCGCCAGAAGCACCCATGAGCGCCGTCACCTTGCCACGCGGCACGGCGAACGAGACGCCATCGAGAATCGCGCGTGCACCATAGCCGAAAGCGACCTTGCGAAACTCGATGAGGGAATTGGCGGGAGATGTGTCCATGGCAATGAAAAAAGCCGGGGCGCCTTCAGGCATCCCGGCTCGCGGTAACACACAATGATACGGGAAGCGCGAACCCGTGCCCGCGCGGGAAGTTTCCCGATTCGCGGGCATCCGTGTCCCGCAGCCCCCAGGACGTCAACGCGGCAGGTCGCTGAATCCCATCAGGAATTCGTCCACGGCGCGTGCCGCCTGGCGTCCTTCGCGGATCGCCCAGACCACCAGCGATTGTCCGCGGCGGATGTCGCCTGCAGCGAACACCTTCGGCACATTGGTCGCATAGCCGCCGACGAAATCAACAGTGGCCTTGGCATTGCCGCGCGCGTCCTTGGCGACACCGAAGGCGTCGAGCACGTTGCCGACCGGGCTCACGAAGCCCATCGCCAGCAGCACGAGGTCCGCTTTGAGTATCTGCTCGCTGCCGGCCACCTCGACCATCTTCCCGTCCTTCCACTCCACGCGGACGGTCTTCAGGCCGGTGAGTTTGCCTTTCTCGCCCATGAATTCCTTGGTCGAGATTGCGAACTCGCGCTCGCAGCCTTCTTCGTGGCTGGAACTCGTGCGCAGCTTGTAGGGCCAATAGGGCCAGGTCAGCGGGCGGTTCTCTTCTTCGGGTGGTTGCGGCAGCAGTTCGAACTGCGTGACGCTCACGGCGCCGTGGCGATTGCTGGTGCCGACGCAGTCGGAGCCCGTATCGCCGCCACCGATCACGATCACATGCTTGCCGTCGGCGCGGAGCTGGCCCTTGACCTTGTCGCCGGCGTTGATCTTGTTCTGCTGCGGCAGGAACTCCATCGCGAAATGGATGCCGTCGAGATCGCGGCCAGGCACCGGCAGGTCGCGCGATTGCTCCGCGCCGCCGGTCAGCAGCACGGCATCGAACTCCTTGTCGAGCTGCTCGGGCGTGACGATTTCCTTGGCCCAGTTCGTGACCTTGGAGCCCTTGCCCAGCGGATCCTTGGCAGCGCCGACCATCACGCTGGTCCGGAAGCTCACGCCTTCGGCCTTCATCTGCTCGACGCGGCGATCGATGTGCACCTTCTCCATCTTGAAGTCGGGGATGCCGTAGCGCAGCAGGCCGCCGATACGGTCGTTCTTCTCGAACAGCGTCACGTCGTGGCCGACGCGCGCCAGTTGCTGCGCCGCCGCCATGCCGGCCGGCCCGGAACCGACGACCGCGACCTTCTTGCCGGTCTTGTGCTTGGCCGGCCTCGCAGCCACCCAGCCTTCGTCCCATGCGCGGTCGATGATCGCGTGCTCGATCGACTTGATGCCGACCGGGTCGTCATTCACGTTGAGCACGCAGGCCGCCTCGCAAGGCGCGGGGCAGATGCGGCCGGTGAATTCAGGGAAGTTGTTGGTCGAGTCGAGCACGACGAAAGCGCTCTGCCAGTCGCTGCGATAGACCAGGTCGTTGAAATCCGGAATGATGTTGTTGACAGGGCAGCCGCTGTTGCAGAACGGCGTGCCGCAGTCCATGCAACGCGCGCCCTGCACCTTGGCCTGCGCCTCGTCGAGCCCGACGACGAATTCCTTGTAGTGCTTGACCCGCTCGTCGACGGGCTTGTAGCCCTCCTCGATGCGCTCGTGCTCCATGAACCCGGTGATTTTTCCCATCGTGCTGTCCTCTGTTCTTCGTTGTTGCGGCTGTCAGACGGCTGCCACCGGCTTGGCGGCCGTGGCGGCGTGCGGCTCCATGCCCGCGTGCGCGTTGTTGCCGCTGCTGGTGAGCTCGACCTCGCGGTCATGGATCTCGGCCAGTGCGCGCTTGTATTCGTTCGGGAAGACCTTGACGAACTTCGTCCGCGAAATGGCCCAGGTGTCGAGCAGCTCGCGCGCACGCTTGCTGCCGGTCCAGCGGTGGTGGTCTTCCAGCAGCTTTCTGAGTTGCGCCTCGTCGGTCTCGCCTTCATGCCACACCTTGCGATGCACGCTCGCGGCCTGCTCGGCGGAAGTCAGCACCTTGTCGAGCGACACCATCGAGAGGTTGCAGCGCGAGGCGAACTGGCCGTCCTCGTCATAGACGAAGGCGACGCCGCCGCTCATGCCGGCGGCGAAGTTGCGACCGGTCTTGCCGAGCACAGCGACTGTTCCGCCAGTCATGTACTCGCAGCCATGGTCACCCGTGCCTTCGACCACGGCGGTCGCGCCCGACAGACGGACGGCGAAGCGCTCGCCCGCCACGCCGCAAAGGTAGGCTTCGCCGGTGGTCGCGCCGTAGAGCGCGGTGTTGCCGACGATGGTGTTGCGCGTGGCCTCGCCGCGGAAGTCCAGGCTCGGTCGCACCACGACGCGGCCGCCCGACAGGCCCTTGCCGGTGTAGTCGTTGGCATCGCCGATCAGGTACAGCGTGATGCCACGTGCCAGGAAGGCGCCGAAGGACTGGCCGCCCGTGCCCTCGAGCTGGATGCGGATGGAGTCGTCGGGCAGGCCTTGGGGATGGACCTTGGTCAACGCGCCCGAGAGCATGGCGCCGACGGAACGGTTTACGTTGCGCGCCACCTCGATGAACTGGACCTTCTCGCCCTTGTCGATGGCCGGACGCGAACGCTCGATGAGCTTGTTGTCCAGGCTCTTCTCCAGCCCGTGGTCCTGGTTCTCGACGTGGAAGCGGGGCACATCGGCCGGCACGTTCGGTTGTGCGAAGAGGCGGCTGAAGTCCAGGCCGCGCGCCTTCCAGTGCTCGATGCCCTGCTTGGTGTCGAGCAGGTCGGCACGGCCGATGAGGTCGTCAAACTTGCGCACGCCCAGTTGGGCCATGATCTGGCGAACTTCCTCGGCGACGAAGAAGAAGAAGTTGACCACGTGCTCGGGCTTGCCCGAGAACTTCTTGCGGAGCACCGGGTCCTGCGTGGCCACGCCCACCGGGCAGGTGTTGAGGTGGCACTTGCGCATCATGATGCAGCCCTCGACCACCAGCGGGGCCGTCGCGAAGCCGAACTCGTCGGCGCCGAGCAGCGCGCCGATGGCGACGTCGCGGCCGGTCTTCATCTGGCCATCGGCCTGCACGCGGATGCGGCCGCGGAGGCGGTTGAGCACCAGCGTCTGTTGCGTCTCTGCAAGGCCGATTTCCCACGGGCTGCCCGCGTGCTTGATCGACGACCAGGGCGAAGCACCGGTGCCGCCGTCATGGCCGGCGATCACAACGTGATCGCTCTTGCACTTGGCGACGCCGGCCGCGATCGTGCCCACACCCACCTCGCTCACCAGCTTGACGCTGACGCTCGCGTGCGGCGCGACGTTCTTGAGATCGTGGATCAGCTGAGCCAGATCCTCGATCGAATAGATGTCGTGGTGCGGCGGTGGCGAGATCAGGCCGACGCCAGGCACCGAATAGCGCAACTGGCCGATGTAGTTGGAGACCTTGCCACCCGGAAGCTGGCCGCCTTCACCGGGCTTCGCGCCCTGCGCCATCTTGATCTGCAGTTGGTCGGCGGACGCGAGGTACTCGGCCGTGACACCGAAGCGGCCCGACGCAACCTGCTTGATCTTCGAACGCAGCGAGTCACCATCCTTCAACGGAAGGTCGACTTCGACGTTGGCTTCGCCGATCACGCTCTTGAGCGTGTCACCCACCTTGATGGGGATGCCCTTGAGCTCGTTGCGGTAGCGATTCGGGTCTTCGCCGCCTTCGCCGGTGTTGCTCTTGCCGCCGATGCGGTTCATGGCGACGGCCAGCGTCGAATGCGCTTCGGTGCTGATGGAGCCGAGCGACATCGCGCCCGTGGCGAAACGCTTGACGATTTCGCTTGCGGGCTCGACCTCGTCGACGGGAATCGCCTTCGCAGGATCGATCCTGAACTCGAACAGGCCGCGCAGCGTGAGATGGCGGCGGTTCTGGTCGTTGATGATCTGCGCGTATTCCTTGTACGTGTTGAAGTTGTTGGCACGCGTGCTGTGCTGGAGCTTGGCGATCGCGTCGGGCGTCCACATGTGCTCCTCGCCCCGTGTGCGCCAGGCGTACTCGCCGCCAGCATCGAGCATGTGGGCGAGCACCGGGTCGTCGCTGAAAGCGGCCTTGTGCATACGGATCGCTTCCTCGGCAATCTCGAAGACGCCGATGCCTTCCACCCGGCTCGCGGTGCCGGTGAAGTACTTCGCGACAGTGCCGCTGTTGAGGCCGATGGCCTCGAACAGCTGCGCGCCGCAGTAGCTCATGTAGGTGCTGACACCCATCTTCGACATGATCTTGGACAGGCCCTTGCCGACCGCCTTCACGTAGTTGTAGATGGCCTTTTCCGCGCTCAGGTCGCCGGAGAGGTCTTCGTGCATGGCAGCCAGCGTTTCCATGGCCAGGTACGGATGCACCGCTTCCGCGCCGTAGCCCGCCAGGACGCCGAAATGGTGGACTTCGCGGGCCGAGCCCGTTTCGACCACGAGGCCGGCGGTGGTCCGCAGGCCTTCACGCACGAGGTACTGGTGGATGGCCGACAGCGCCAGCAACGCCGGGATCGCGACCTGCGTCGGGCCGACCGCCCGATCGCTCACGATCAGGATGTTGTGGCCGCCCTTGATGGCATCGACCGCTTCGGCGCACAGCGAAGCCAGCTTGGCCTCCACGCCCTCGTCGCCCCAGCCGAGCGGGTAGGTGATGTCCAGCGTGTAGCTCTTGAACTTGCCCTGCGTGTACTTGCCGATGTCGCGCAGCTTCGCCATGTCGGCAAAGTCGAGGATCGGCTGGCTCACTTCGAGCCGCATGGGCGGGTTGACCTGATTGATGTCCAGCAGGTTCGGCTTCGGGCCGATGAAGGAGACGAGCGACATCACGATCGCCTCGCGGATCGGGTCGATCGGCGGGTTCGTCACCTGCGCGAACAACTGCTTGAAGTAGTTGTAGAGCGGCTTGTTCTTGTTGGACAACACGGCCAGCGGGCTGTCGTTGCCCATGGAACCGATGCCTTCTTCGCCGGCCGCGGCCATCGGGCTCATCAGGAACTTGATGTCTTCCTGCGTGTAGCCGAATGCCTGCTGGCGATCGAGCAGGCTGACCTGGCTCGGCGGCGCCTGCACCGTCTCGGCCTCGACGCTGTCGAGCTTGATGCGCAGGTTCTCGATCCACTGCTTGTAGGGCTTGCCGTTGGCGAGGGTCGCCTTGACCTCCTCGTCGTCGATCATGCGGCCCTGTTCGAGGTCGATCAGGAACATCTTGCCGGGCTGCAGGCGCCACTTGCGCACGATCTTCTGCTCGGGCACGGGCAGCACGCCGGATTCGGAACCCATGATGACGAGGTCGTCGTCCGTCACGCAGTAGCGCGAGGGGCGCAGGCCGTTTCGGTCGAGCGTGGCGCCGATCTGGCGGCCGTCGGTGAACACGATCGAGGCGGGGCCGTCCCACGGCTCCAGCATGGCGGCGTGGTATTCATAGAAGGCGCGACGGCGCGGGTCCATCGTCGCGTGCTGCTCCCACGGCTCGGGAATCATCATCATCACGGCCTGGCTGATCGGGTAGCCGGCCATGGTGAGGAGCTCGAGGCAGTTGTCGAAGGTCGCGGTGTCGGACTGGCCGGGGAAGCTGATCGGATAGAGCTTCTGCAGGTCCGCACCAAGGACGGGCGAGGACATGACGCCTTCGCGCGCCTTCATCCAGTTGTAGTTGCCCTTGACGGTGTTGATTTCGCCGTTGTGCGCGACATAGCGGTACGGGTGGGCCAGCGGCCACTCGGGAAAGGTGTTGGTCGAGAAGCGCTGGTGTACCAGGCCCAAGGCCGAAACGCAGCGCTTGTCTTGCAAATCGAGATAGTAGGTGCCAACTTGGTCGGCCAGCAGCAGGCCCTTGTAGACCACCGTGCGGCTCGACATGCTCGGAACGTAGTATTCCTTGCTGTGCTTCAACTTCAGGCGCTGGATGTTCGCGCTCGCGGTCTTGCGGATGACGTAGAGCTTGCGCTCCAGGGCGTCCTGAACGATCACGTCGTTGCCGCGTCCGATGAACACCTGGCGCAACAGGGGCTCCTTGGCACGCACGTTCGGCGACATGGGCATTTCGCGGTTGACCGGCACGTCCCGCCAGCCGAGGAGCACCTGACCTTCGGCCTTGATGGCGCGCTCCATTTCCTGCTCGCAGGCTTCGCGCGAGGCGTGCTCCTTGGGCAGGAAGATCATGCCGACGCCGTATTCGCCAGGCGGCGGGAGTGCGACGCCCTGCTTGGCCATTTCTTCGCGGTACAGCAGATCGGGCAGCTGGATCAGGATGCCGGCACCGTCGCCCATCAGCTTGTCGGCGCCCACCGCGCCGCGGTGATCGAGATTCTCGAGAATCTTCAGGCCCTGCAGCACGATGGCGTGGCTCTTTTCGCCCTTGATGTGAGCGACGAAGCCGACGCCGCAGGCATCGTGTTCGTCAGCAGCGGAATAAAGACCGTGTTCTTGGAGATGCTGGATCTCGGCAGCCGTCGTCATGGGCGTGCTCCTTCAGTTTTCGCAGGGAAAAGGAGCATATTGCTTTGCACAAATAATGCCAAATGGATTAAATGGGGTCAGATCAATATTAAATTCCGATTGGATTGCTCGGATTTTAAATGGGGACACATCAAAAACATGAGCACGATACTGAGGTGCCATAAGTCTCCCGGCAGGTTCTCTACTCGACCCGTCGGGTCGGCGGCCGCCCCGGACGGGCCTTGAGCACGCGCCGCTCCGTGGTTTTCTGTAACGAATGGAGAAAATCCCGGTCGCCAACGGCCCAGCCACGCAGCGTGGCGTCGGTCAACACGGCGTAATCGGCACCCGAGATGCCGTTCTGCACCAATTCGGCATATGCGGCCTCACGCGCGAAGGGCGTGTTGCCGAGTCCCCAGTAAAGGGGATGGGGAGTCAGGAACTTGTCGTGACGCAATCCGGCGTAGTGCCCGTGGCTGGACCAGGGATAGTCGCGCGCCTCGGCCACCATGCCGGCTCGAACCGGGTTGAGGTCGATGTAGGCCATGCATGGCAGCAGGTAGCGCTCGGTCTGGATCAGGGTTGATCTGTAGCGCCCTTCCCACAAGGTGCCGGTCCGTCCGTGCCGGCCATTGAAATACCGCACGTAGCGCCGCCCGACAGCCTGCATCCATTGCGGCAGTCCGTCCGCCGTCGAAGGCGTCGCAAGCAGGTGGAAATGGTTGTCCATCAGCACGTACGCGTGCAAGGCGACGGCAAATCGTGCCGCGTTCTCGCCGAGCAGGCTCAGGAAGAACTCGCGGTCATCGCGATCAACGAAGACCGCTTGCCGGTTGTTGCCGCGCTGGATGACGTGGTGCGGGTGATCGGCCAGCGTGAGACGAGGCAGGCGTGCCATGACGTGAACGGGCGCGAAGGCTCAGGGCAGCCGGAAGCGCGTCTCCAACAGCGACTCCAGTCCGAACTGGGCTAGCAATTCGCGGAGCCGCGCTGCCGCACTGTCTTTTTGCTGCCCGGTGTGGCGAGCGATGATGAGTTCGTTCTTCATGCTGTGCTCCCAGCCCACCAGTTCGGTCACCGTGACTTGGTAGCCGTTGGCCTCGAGGTAGAGGCAGCGCAGCACGTTGGTCAGTTGGCTGCCGATCTCTCGCGTGTGCAGCGGATGGCGCCACAACTCCGCCAGTGGCGTGCGAGACAGCGCGAGCGCCTTCGTCTGGCGCAGGCAGGCGGCAACCTCGGCCTGGCAGCAAGGCACCAGGACCATGAAGCGTGCCTTTTTCGCAAGGCCGAAAGCGATCGCGTCGTCCGTCGCGGTGTCGCACGCATGGAGCGCAGTCACGACGTCGATCCGGGCCGGCATGGCGGACGCATTGGCCGACTCGGCCACGGTCAGGTTGAGGAAGGACATGCGGTCGAATCCCAGTCGTTCGGCCAGCAAGCGCGACTTTTCAACGAGGTCCGCGCGCGTCTCGATTCCGTACACATGCCCGCCACCGCGTTCCCGGAAGAACAGGTCATAGATGATGAAGCCCAGGTACGACTTGCCGGCACCGTGATCGGCAAGCGTCGCGTTCGCACCGTCTCCCGGCAACTCGCGAAGAAGCTTCTCGATGAACTGGAACAGGTGATAGACCTGCTTGAGCTTGCGGCGCGAGTCCTGGTTGAGCCGGCCCTCTCGCGTGAGGATGTGCAATTCCTTGAGCAACTCGACCGACTGGCCGGGGCGCAGTTCGCTCATGACCTCCGCTTCGGCTTTCGCGGCCTTGGCCAACTTGCTCATTGCGCCCCGCCTCCAGGCCCGACGTCGAGGGCGGTCCAACCTGCCTCGCCCAGCGCCTCCAGTGTCTCGATGTTTCGACCGAAGATGGCTTCGGCATCGGGGAAGGCATCGACGGCGCGGCTCACGCTGTCCTCGCGCAGCAAGTGAAGCGTGGGATACGGTGCACGATTGGTCGCATTGGTGATGTCGTCGGCGTCGGTGCCGGCGAACTGGAAACGGGGATGGAAGGTCGCGAGTTGAAACTGGCCTTCGTAGCCCTCGCGCGCGAGTCGTCGTTCGGCACGCGCCGCGAGATCATTGAAGTCCAGAAAGTCGGCCAAGGTGTTGGGCGCGATCAAGAGTGTGGTGTCACGCTCGACCGGCTCGCATTCGGCCAGCGCGTCCGCTTCTGCGAGCAGTGCATCGATCAGGGCGCCCTCTTCGCTCGGCAGGTAGACGGCGTAGTGCACCTGCCCCCGGACATGAACCGCCTTGGCAAAGGGACAAAGATTCAGGCCGATCACCGCGCGCTCCAGCCAACGCCGCGTGTCGGCCTCGGCCTGGGTTGATGAAATGGTCACCGTGTTCATGCGACGCCCCTTCGAGCGATGACGGGCGACAGTCGCGCTGCGAGCGCCATACCGACCAGCGAGCATGCAAGCGTGATGACCCAGGTCCATTGCCATCCCCCCATCCGATGCGCGATCCAGGCAACGAGCGGCGGCGCGATGAACTGACCCAGCGACGATGCCTGCTGCATCATGCCGACGGTCGTGGACACGGTGGAAGGGCCCGGCGCGAGCCGCACGCTCAACATGAACAGCGTCGCCGGCACGACACCCCCGCCCAGCGAGAACATGCACACGGCGAGGTAGCGCAGCGCCGGCGGCAGGCTGAGTGCATC
Source organism: Variovorax sp. P5_A3 (assembly GCF_056400665.1). NCBI lineage: Bacteria > Pseudomonadati > Pseudomonadota > Betaproteobacteria > Burkholderiales > Comamonadaceae > Variovorax > Variovorax sp. P5_A3. The sequence continues at coordinate 297,923 of NZ_JBFUKW010000004.1, forward strand.
GTGGGGGTGGCCAAGTTGCGCAAAGGCGGCCACGCTGCCCAGCGCCATGACGACGAAGCCCCAGCGCAGCAGGCGATCCGGTGCCACGCCTCGCTGAAGGAGGCGGCCACCCGTCACGTTGCCGATGATGTTGGCGGCCGCTGCCAATGCGGTCAGCGCCGCGCTCCAGCCCACGGGTACGCCAGCATCGGCGTAGATGGCTGGCAGGAACCCGATCACCGCCATCCATTGCGAAGAGTAGACGGCGAAGGCGAGTGCCAGCGTCCACGGCCCGCCAGCACCGACAGTGGCACGCAGGCGCAATGACCAGCCGTCAGCCGACGCGGTCGCCTGCCGCCGGGTCTTGTCGCCGGGCACCGCCAGTGCCACCCAGATTGCTGCCGCCCCGGAGACGACGCCGAGCGCCCACCACCAACCTTGCCAGCCTGCCGAATCGATCAGCGCCGGCCCCAGCAACAGGGCCAATGCCACGCCCAGTGGCATGTACGCACCCCACATCCCGAGCGCCGCCTTCTCCGCACCGGGAGGCGTCATGGCGCGAACCAGGCCAGGGCCGGGCATCACCGCCAGCAGAAATCCAAGTCCTTCGAGCGCACGCAGCGCGAGCAACCACGGCAGAGCCTTTGCGCCGTCAGTGATCCAGACGCCCACCAATCCGCCGAGAACGCTCGCGAGCGAGACGAGCGTCAACCCCGCCAGCATGCTGCGCCGCAAGCCGATGCTGTCTGCTGCCAGGCCGATGAAGATGCCGAGCGTCATGCCTGCCACCTGGATCAGGGACAACAGGAAGCCCGCTTCGACGAGTCCGATGCCCAGACCGGATTGCAGCGCCGGCACCGCGGGCGGCAGCTTGCCGATATGCAATGCCGCGGCAACGCCCGCAGCGACAACAGCCAGCGCGGCGACGGGAATGCGAGCCTGCGGGATCGATGTGCCGTTCATTGAATCCACCGACGCCCCGTGAGGCGTTCGGATTCGCGGATCGCGAATCGATCGGTCATGCCGGCAATATAGTCCGCCACCGTGCGATGCCGGTCCATGCGCTGTCCATAGCCCTCCGGCATCTCCGCCGCATTGGCCAGGTACGCATCGAACAATGCGCGAACCACCCCTTGCGCCTGATCGGCAGTCCGCACCACGCGCTCGTGCCGATACAGGTTGCCAAAAAGGAAGCGCTTGAGCTCGGTGGATTCGGCTCGCATGGTCTCGCTGAAAAGCACCAGCGGCGTCGAACGGCGCGCCGCATCGGCGTCGATCGGTGCGACGGCTTCGAGGGCACTGCGCGTCGCGTCGATCACGTCGTACACCTGGGCGCTGAGCATTCGCCGGATCGCTTCATAGAGCACTCGCCGCCCCTGCAACTGCGGATACTCTGCCAGTGTCTCGCGACAATAGCGGTCGAACAAGGGCACCTCGCTCACACGCTCGATGCTGATCAATCCTGATCTCACCCCGTCGTCGATGTCGTGTGCGTTGTAGGCGATCTCGTCGGCAAGGTTGCACAACTGCGCTTCGAGCCCGGGTTGGGTGCGGTCACAGAAGCGTCGCCCGACGCCGCCCGGCTCCGCCGCCTCGATGCGCTCGGCGTTGGCGCGCGAACAATGCTTGAGGATGCCCTCGCGCGTCTCGAAGCTCAGGTTGAGGCCATCGTATTGCGGGTAGCGCTGTTCGAGTTCGTCCACGACACGCAGGCTCTGCAGGTTGTGTTCGAAGCCGCCGTGATCCCGCATGCAATCGTCGAGCGCGTCTTGCCCGGCGTGCCCGAACGGGGTGTGCCCCAGGTCGTGCGCCAGGGCGATCGCCTCCACCAGATCCTCGTTGAGCTGGAGTGAGCGCGCAATCGAGCGACCTAGCTGCGCGACCTCGAGCGAATGGGTCAGTCGCGTCCGGAACAGGTCACCTTCGTGGTTGAGGAACACCTGTGTCTTGTAGACCAGCCTGCGGAACGCCGTCGAATGCACGATGCGATCGCGGTCGCGCTGGAACGCGTCGCGCGTCGGTGCCGGCGGCTCGGGGTGCCTGCGTCCGCGCGACACGGCGGGATCGGATGCGTAGGGCGCGAGATTCAGGCGGAACAACATTGCGCAAGCACCTCGCGCACCATCGCTTCGGGCGCGCCTCGCACGACGGCCGAGCCCGGCTTGTCGATCACCACGAAGCGGATCTCGCCGCCTTCCGACTTCTTGTCGATGCGCATCAGTTCGAGATAGCGTTCGGCGCCGAGCGCAGGCGCGATCACGGGAAGACCGGCGCGAAGAATCAGCGCGGTCAGCCGTTGCACGAAGGCCGCGTCGATGCCGCCCAAGCGCTGCGACAGGTGCGCGGCCAAGACCATGCCGCAACCCACGGCCTCGCCATGGAGCCACTCGCCATAGCCCAGACCCGACTCGATCGCATGTCCGAAGGTATGGCCGAAGTTGAGAATCGCGCGAAGGCCCGCCTCCCGTTCGTCCTGGCCGACGACCGCAGCCTTGATCTCGCAGCTTCGCTTGACGGCATGCGCCAGCGCCGATGGTTCGCGCGCGACAAGGGCGTCGATGTGGTCTTCGATCCACGTCATGAAGGCCATGTCGTAGATGGGGCCGTACTTGATGACTTCGGCCAGCCCGGCGCTCAGTTCGCGCGGCGGCAGGCTTGCCAGCGTCGCCAGGTCGCACAACACGAGTTGCGGCTGGTAGAACGCGCCGATCATGTTCTTGCCCAGCGGATGGTTGATGGCTGTCTTGCCGCCGACCGAGGAATCGACCTGCGCCAGCAAGGTGGTCGGGACCTGGACGAAAGGCACGCCGCGCATGTAGCTCGCGGCGGCAAAGCCGGTCATGTCGCCAACGACCCCGCCGCCCAGCGCGAACAGGACGGTCTTGCGGTCGCTGCCGTGACCCAGCAGGGCGTCGAAGATCAGGTTGAGCGTCTGCCAGTCCTTGTGCGCCTCGCCGTCGGGCAATTGGAGCACGTGCACCTGGCGGAAGCGTCCGGCGAGCGCCGTACGCAGCGTCTCGGCGTAGAGGGGGGCAACGGTGATGTTGGTGACGATCAGGGCCGTTGCCGCTGACGGCAAGGCCGCGAAGTTGCCCGGATCTCCGAGCAGGTCGCTGCCGATCAATATCGGGTAGCTGCGCTCGCCGAGCTGGATCTCGACGCGTTCAGTGGGGATGGCCAATCGCATGGCCCCGAGTTTAGGTCCATGCCGCCACGGCCCGGTTCACTCCGGCAGATCCCCTTCGGGACCGGGCGAAGCGATGCCGGCCAGTTCCAGTTGCATGACGATGAAGTTCACCAGCATGGCGACGGTGGGACGGCCCGTTTCGACCACGTCATGGGCCGTGGCGCGATACAACGGATCGCGCGCGTCATAGAGTTCGCGCAGCCGCCCCAGGGGATCTGCGACCTGCAACAACGGACGTTTCACGTCGTGTCGCAGGCGGCGGAAGAGTTCCTCGGGCGCCGAACGCAGGTAGATCACGTGGAAGCTGGAGTGCAATTGCGTCCGGTTGACCTCGCGCAAGACGGAACCGCCACCCGTCGCCACCACGCCATGGGGCGTCGCGGCCAACTCCGAGATGACTGTCTGCTCCAGATCGCGGAAGCTGGCCTCGCCCTCCCGCTCGAAGAAATCCCGGATCGAGCAGCCGATCCGGTCCTCGATCACATGATCGCTGTCGATGAAGGGAAGCTGCAGGCGCTGCGCAAGGCGCCGGCCTACCGCGGATTTGCCGGCGCCGGGCAAGCCGACGAGTGCGACCGCCATGCTATTGCCCCGTCGCGGACGGGCGCGGAATGGCGGGGCTCTGGGGGCTGGTGCGCGAGTCGATGGTTTGCATAGAAGATGCAAAAGATAGCATCCCGGATGACCGGGAGCCGAATGTACAAAGGCCTCCGGGTGCCGAAGCATCCGGAGGCCTCGGGCGGCGATGGCGCCGCCGCTGCCTGGAACTACTTGGCGTAGTTCACCGTCAGCCGTTGCTTCGTCACGATGCCGTCCACGCTGAATTCGACGTCGAACTGGGCCTGCGCAGTGTTACCCGTGCCAGTGCACGCATTGGTCGGCAACGCGCTCAGGTCGAGTTCGAAGTCCAGCCCAACACGGCTCGGCACCGGATTGAGCAGATCCGAGACTGGCGACGCTGACTTCAGCGTGGCCTTCAACCCCGACGTCACCGGCTTGATGGCGATCGTCGTGCCCGCCGCCGGCGGGAAGTTGGCAGGCGTGCCTACGAAGTACGAGAACGTCTGGGCCGCGCAACCGTTCGCATTCACAGTCGTGACTGGCACTCCATTGGTGCTGGCATTGAATACGTCGAGCAACGCTGCATCAACCATGCGGAACAAGAGCTGCTTGCCAATCGCCGTGCCATCCCCCAATTGGGTGGTCGCGGTCACCGTTGCCGGCATGCCATCCGCAGGCCGCGGATCCTGCACGAGGTAATCCACAGAGCATGCACCGCCCGATGTCACGCAGCCACCGCGAGTCGAAGTACCCACCACGCCATAGTCGGCGGTGAAGACGATCGGCACGCCGTCTGCCACGGGATTGCCGTTGGCGTCTCGAACCCGGACCGTGACAGTCGACTTGTCGCCCGTCTTGTTGAGATTCAGGTTGTACTTGCTCGCAGACATGTCGAAGCCCGATTGGGTCGCCACGCCGGTGGTCACGGTCAGTTGGTCCGATTGTGTACTGATGGTCTTGCCGTCGATGGTGGCCTTGACGACCACTGCCGTGGCAACGCTCTTCGAGGAAACCGTTGTCACCACCACACCGTCCGAATCGCTGGTCGCGGTCGGAATATTCAAGGTCACGTTCGCGGCCGGCGTGACCGAGAAAGTCGCGGCAGCGCCCTTCACCGGACTGTTGTTCGAGTCCACGATCCGGAACCGGAGGGTCGCGGATTCCAGTCGGCCGTTGCCGCCCGAGCCCTTGAGGACGATCGAGCTGTCCGCCGGATTGACGTCGAGGAAGTTGATGGCGCTCGCCAGGATCTGCGGATCGGTCGTACCGCTCGAAGGCGCGCTGGTAATCGCGATGGCCTTTTGCGAGGTGACCGCCACACCAGCGACCATCCCAGCCGCGGCCACGGCCGTCGCGCCCGTGTTCGACGAGGAGGCCGCACGGATTTCCACCACGGCCGTGCCGGTGGCGTCCGTCAGCGCCGTCTTGGAGGCCGGGGAATAGGTCAAAAGCGACCCGCCGGCTTCGCTGAAGGTAACGATGGCCCCGGGCACCGGCGCGCCCTTGGCATCCTTGAGCACCGCCTTGACCTGCGCGATCTCCACGCCGGAGATGGACGTGGTCGAAGCACCGCTTCCATTGAACACGTCGACCGTGACCTTCGCCGCAGCGGCCGCCGGGGCCTGGTCGGTCGAGCCGCCAGATCCAGTACCCGTGGCGGGTGGCGTCGCGGGAGGCAGGCCCGGACTGCCGCCGCCGCCGCACGAAATCAATGCACCCGCGACCAGCGCGACGGCCAGGATATTCCTATAACTCATCAGTTCCCTCAAACTTCGTATTGATTTGGTATTTGCCGGATCAGCGAGCCGCATTGCGGTCGGTGATCATCTTCGGCGTGATGAAGACGAGCAGTTCCGTCTTGTTGGCCGTGCGATTCCGCGTACGGAAGAGCGCACCGACATACGGAACTTCCCCAAGCACCGGAATGCGCGACTCATCGACCGATTCGGTCAATTCGAAGATGCCGCCGATGACCACCGTGCCGCCGTTCTCGACCAGCACTTCGGTTTGCACATGCTTTGTATTGATGGCGAAGCCGGCCGTCGTAGGTTGACCAACGGTGTCCTTGTTGACGTCGAGCGTCAGGATGATGTTGCCCTCGGGGGTGATCTGAGGGGTCACCTCGAGTTTCAGATTGGCCTTGCGGAATGCAATGGAGGTCGCACCGCTCGACGTCGCTACCTGGTAGGGAAGCTCCGTGCCCTGCTCGATCAGCGCCTTGGTCTGATCGGCCGTGACCACGCGAGGACTCGACACCACTTTGCCCTTGCCGTCAGCTTCCAACGCCGAGATTTCCAGGTTCAAGAGTCTGGACAGGCTCGAGTTGAAGAGCGAGATCGCAAAGGTACCTGCTGCGTTGCCGTTCCCTGAGACACCCGTCGAGGGCAGATTCACGAAGTTGGAATTCGTGAAGATCGTCGTCGCCGTGGGCTGGTTCTGGAACTGGCCGTTGACCACCGGATTGGGCGTGATGATCGGGTTCGCGCCGATCGTGTTGTTCTGGTTGATGGCACCGCCGCCGAGCTTGACACCCAGCGATTTGCCGAAGGTATCTGCGGCTTCGACGATGCGCGCCTCGATCATGACCTGCCGGACCGGGACATCCAGCTTCTGGATCAGTTCAGCGACCTGCGTCAGACGCGAAGGGATGTCCGAAACGAAGAGCTGGTTGGTACGCGATTCGGCGATCACGCTGCCGCGCGGGCTCAGGATGCGCGACGCCGTGCCGGCACCGCCACCGCCGGCGGCAGCGGCGCCCGTACCCGTCAGGCCCTGCGCAATCGCAACCGCCTTCGTGTAGTTGAGTTGGAACGACTGCGTGCGGAGCGGCTCCAGATTCTGGATGGCAGCCTGCGCCTCGAACTCGAGCTTTTCCTTGGCGTTGATTTCGTCCTTGGGCGCAATCCAAAGGACGCTGCCGTTCTTGCGCATGCCGAGGTTCTTGGCCTGCAGGATGATGTCCAACGCCTGGTCCCAGGGCACGTCCTTCAGACGCAGCGTGAGCGCACCCGTCACCGAGTCGGAAGTCACGATGTTGAAGTTGGTGAAGTCGGCGATCACCTGGAGCAGCGAGCGGATCTCGATGTTCTGGAAGTTCAGCGAGAGCTTCTCGCCGGTGTAGCCCACGCCCTGCGTCAGCTTGGTCGGATCGACCTTGCGGGGGCGGACTTCGACCACGAACTGGTTTTCGCTCTGGTAGGCGCTGTGCTCCCAGTCGCCCTTGGGCTCGATGACCATCCGCACGCGATCGCCGGCTTGCTGCGTTGTCACCACCTGGACGGGCGTGCCGAAATCCGAGACGTCGAGCCGGCGGCGCAGGCCCTCCGGCAAAGTCGACTTGGTGAACTCGACGACGAGGTTCTTGCCTTGCTGGCGAATGTCGACACCCACCTGGTTGTTGGCCAGGTCGACGATCACGCGGCCGGTGTTGTCCGAACCGAGCCGGAAATCCACATCGCGCAACGGCAACATGTCGCGGTTCCGGTTCTCCGCGAACGCCTGCGGCATCGAAGACACCAGGGCCGCACCAGCCACGGGCTCCAGCGAGACCAGCAGCGACTTGCCCTGGATCTCGGTCTTGTACGCCGTCGCCTGCTTGAGATTCATCACGAGCCGCGTGCGTTCACCGGCCTGGACCACGTTCACCGAGCGCAGATTGCCCTGGTTGATTTCGATCGCCGAGCGACCGATCGCATTGGTCACACCCGGGAAATCGAGCGCAACGCGTGCGGGTGACTGGATGGCAAAGCCTGTCGGCGGCGCGGCGAGCGGCTGGGTGAAGTCGATCCGGATGACCTCGGCGCCCGACTGCATCGAACTGGTCACCGATTCGATGGCATTCTGGGCATGAACGACAGCCGCCGCGCTCAACGCGAGGACAGCCGCACCGGCAACGCGCAGCCAGCGTGCGAACATTGATTTTTGTAGATTCATTTCGTCCTCTCTTGCAACTGCAGCGTCGCCACGCGTTCAATCCATTCACCGGCGGCGTCCTGCACGATTTCACGCAAGGCGAGTTCGGTTTCACCGATACGGGTGATGCGCCCGTAATTGAGTCCCAGATAGTTGCCTACGCGGACCTGATAGAGCAGCTTGTCGACACTGACCAGGGCGACCGGCTGTCCATTGCGGTTCAGGCTGCCCACCATGGCCATCGAATCGAGCGGGAAAGCCTCCAGGGCTTCCTTGCGGCGCGTGAGTTCCGGCGCGATCAGGCCAGAGGTACTGGGCTGGCTCGAGTCGCGGCGCAATGCCTGCGTGAGCTTCTGCATATTGAACGGCTCGATCACGGCGCCTTCCGTGTAGGCCTGCGGCGTGAACTTCTTCGGCTCCGTGATGGGCGGCACCGTGGGGCGAACCTGCGCCCTCTGGTCGGCCATCCAGTGCTGGAGGTCTCCCTCCTCGGAGCCGAAGCAGCCGCTCAGGCTGGCCGCGGCCACGCCGAGCCAGAGAAATCTGAGCGATCTCATTTCTTCTTTGCTCCAGCGGCAGCACGCTTCTGCATGGCTTGCTCTTCCTCATCCAGATATCGGTAGGTCCTGGCCGTGGCGTCCATGACCAGGTTCCCGTCCTTCTGCGGCGCCACAGACAGATTGTTCAGGGTCACGATGCGGGAGAGGTTCGCCACGTCCGCGGCAAAGGCACCCATGTCGTGATAGCGACCCGTCACGCGCACGGCGATCGGAAGCTCGGCGTAGTAGTCCTTGACGGACACCTGACCCGGGCGGAACAGCTCGAACTGCAGGCTGCGCCCGAGCCCTGCCTGATTGATGTCCGACAGCAGGGCGTCCATCTCGGCCTTGCTCGGCAGCTGCTTCTCAAGCAGCGTGACGTACTGCTGCACCTGCTCGCGCTGCTTCTTCAGCAATTCGAGATTGGCGGCCTGCGCGACCTTCTTCTGGTAGTCCGCGCGAAGGGTGACTTCCTTGGCACGCTCGGCCTCGAGTTCGTCGTTCGAATTGGTGAGCCAGACGAACCACAAGGCCACGAGCACGATCGCCGCGACCGCGATGCACAGGGCATAGCGCGGCGCCGAGGGCCAGGACGCCGGATCATTGGGATTGAGGCCCTGGAACTGTTGACCGAAGCGCCGCAGGGCGACCGTCGGGTCGAACTTCGGGGATGCGCGTTTGGTTGCCATGATGAACGCCTACCCTTTGGCTGCCGGTGCCGCAGGCTTGCCTGGCGCTGCGGCTTTCTGCGCGTCGGTGGGTCGTTTGAGACCGATGCGCATCGTGAAGTTCGCGACGCGACGCTGGTCGCGAGGACTCAGGCTGACGCTGCTGGAGGTGATTTCGACGAGCTCCGGCTTGACCAGCCAAGGGCTGTTGTTTCCGAGATTGCGAAGCAGCTCGGACACGCGCTCGTTGGACTGCGCCATGCCCTGCAGGGTCACCGTCTGGTTGTCCTGCTTCATGCTGGTCAGGTAGACGCCATCGGGCAGTTGCCGGACCAATTCGTTGAGCAGGTGCACGGGCATATTGCGATCGCCCTGCAGGTCCTCGACCGCCTGCTGCCTTGCCCTCAAGGCGGCGATCTCGGCCTGCAAGGTCGAGATCTCCTTGATCTCCGCCTCGAGCTTGGTGATCGCCGACTGCAGGATGCCGTTCTTCGACTGCTGGCTGGAGATCTGGGCCTGGAACCACAGGAACGCCATCCCCGCGATCACACCGCCGAGCACCGCGGAGAAACCGAGCGTGGCGTAGAAGGTCTCGCGCCGGCGCTTGCGCGCGGCTTCCCTGTGCGGGAGCAGGTTGATCAGGATCACTGCAGAAACCTCCGCATCGCCAGGCCGCACGATGTCAGATAGGACGGCGCTTCGCGTCGAACTTTCTTCTCACGAATTCCACTGCCAATTTCCATTCCGTCGAACGGATTGACGAGCGAGCAGGCAAACGACGTCTGACGCGTTACGGCGCTGGTCAATCCGGGCAACGCGGCCGAGCCACCCGCCAGCAACACGTAGTCGACGCGATTGTGCGGCGTGCTGGTGAAGAAGAACTGGAGCGCTCTCGCAATTTCCTGGGCGATGCTTGCCACGAAAGGCTTGAGGACACCCGATCCATAGTCGTCAGGCAGTTCCCCGCTCCGCTTCTTGGCTTCGGCCTCCTCAGCGGAGAAGCCGTACTGGCGCACGATCAGTTGCGTGAGCTGCGCGCCGCCGAACGCCTGGTCCCGGTCGTAGAGCACTTCCTGGTTGCGCAGGACCTGCATGCTGGTCGTGAAGGCACCCACTTCGAAGAGTGCGACCACTGCGTCGCGCCCCTGGCTGGGAAGCTGCTCGATCAGGCGCGCCGTCGCCAGGCGCGATGCATAGGATTCGACATCCAGTATCACGGCCTTGAGACCCGATGCTTCGGCCAAGCCCTGGCGATCCTGGACCTTTTCCTTGCGGGACGCGGCGATCAGTACCTCGACGTCGCCCGCCGAATTGGCGCTCTGCCCGATCACGCAGAAATCGAGGCTGACCTCGTCCAACGAGAAGGGGATGTATTGATTGGCTTCGGACTCGACCTGGATTTCGAGTTCCTGTTCGCTCATGCCGCCCGGCAGGACGATCTTCTTGGTGATGACAGCGGACGGCGGCAGCGCCAGTGCGACATTCTTGGTGCGCGTGCCGCTCTTGCGGACGACACGACGGACCGCCTCGGCGACCTCGTCGAACTTCTCGACGTTGCCGTCGGTGATCCAGCCGCGCTCGAGGGGCTCGATCGCACACCGCTCGAGTACCAGCTTGCCGCTCGCGTCACGGCCAAGCTCGACCAGCTTGACACTGGACGAACTGACGTCCAACCCGAGCAGAGGCGCGGGCTGACGGCGAAACAACGATCCCAGAGCAGTCAAGTTCGATCCCATCCGTTTGTAACGATTGGAAAAATATGCGAGTGGTTGCATGCTAGCAGCAAGGCACAACGCCAACCAAGCGGCGAATCCCCACTGCAGCGCCAATCGTTGTCAAAAGTCGACGTAACGGTTCCGATCTGCAACTTACGTCACAAATAAGAGTACTTGGGTCCTAACTGCTACGAACGGACCGTCTCCAGGACCTGCGTTTTTATAATGGGCGAAGACTCCAACAGCCTCAATGCCCGAAACAACTCGACCCAAAGGGCCATCCAAGGCCCCCCCTTCCAAACGCCCTGCCTGGCTCACTTGGCTGATGCGCATCGTATTGTGGGGTCTCGGGATCGCTGCAGCGGGCGTCATCGCAGTCGTTTGCGTGATCGCGGTCGCTCTGGCGGTCGCCTATCCGAACCTGCCCGACATTTCCGAGCTTTCCGACTACCGGCCCAAGTTGCCGCTGCGGGTCTTCTCGTCCGAAGGCATCCTGATCGGCGAGTTCGGCGAAGAGCGCCGCAATCTCACGCCCGTCTCCACCATTCCGAAGGTGATGAAGGACGCCGTCCTCGCAGCGGAGGATGCCCGCTTCTACGACCACGGTGGCGTCGACTACAAGGGCATGCTGCGCGCCGGTCTCGCGAACCTGAACCGCGTCAAGAGCCAGGGCGCCTCCACCATCACGATGCAGGTGGCGCGGAACGTCTACCTGAGTTCCGAGAAGACCCTGACGCGCAAGATCTACGAAGTCCTTCTGACCTTCAAGCTGGAGCACCTGCTCACGAAGGACCAGATTCTGGAGATCTACCTGAACCAGATCTATCTCGGGAACCGGGCCTACGGCTTCGCGGCCGCATCCGAAGCCTATTTCGGCAAGCCACTGTCCGATATCACGATCGCGCAGGCGGCGATGCTGGCAGGGCTGCCGAAGGCGCCCGGCGCCAACAATCCGGTCAACAACCCTGCGCGCGCACGTGGACGGCAGCTCTACGTGATCGACCGCATGCAGGAAGCCGGCTTCATCACGGCCGAACAAGCGGCGGAGGCCAAGAAGGAAGAACTCCACCTGCGCGACGCCGCGGACCCGACCCGACTGCACGCCGAATACGTCGCCGAGACCGTGCGGCAACTGATGTATGCCCAATATGGCGACAGCACGTACACGCGCGGGCTCAAGGTCTACACCACCCTTGTCGCGGCCGACCAGGCTGCGGCGTACAAGGCCTTGCGCAAGGGCATCATGGACTACGAGCGCCGCCAGATCTATCGCGGCCCCGAAAAGTTCGTCGACTTGCCCACCAACCCGAAGGAGCTTGACGAGGCGGTCGATGACGCGCTCGCCGAACACCCCGACAACGGCGACGTGATCTCGGCTGTGGTGCTGAAGGCGACCCCCAAGGAGATCAATGCGGTTCGCGCCAACGGCGATGAGATCCAGATCGTCGGCGACGGTCTCAAGCCCGCGCAATCGGGGCTGTCCGACAAGGCACCGCCCAACATCAGGATCCGCCGAGGCGCCGTGATTCGGGTCGCCAAGACGCCGAAGGGCACATGGGAGATCACGCAACTCCCCGAGGTGGAAGGTGCATTCGTCGCCATGGACCCGCGCGATGGCGCGGTGAAGGCGATGATCGGTGGCTTCGATTTCGACAAGAACAAGTTCAACCACGTCACGCAGGCATGGCGCCAGCCGGGATCGAGCTTCAAGCCCTTCATCTATTCGGCTGCACTCGAAAAAGGCTTCACGCCCGGGACAGTGATCAACGACGCACCCTTGTTCTTCGACGCGGGCACGACCGGCGGACAGCCGTGGGAGCCGAAGAACTACGACGGAACCTTCGAGGGCCCGATGTCCATGCGACGCGCCCTGATGAAGTCGAAGAACATGGTCTCGATCCGCATCCTGCAATCGATCGGCACGCGCTATGCGCAGGACTGGATCACCAACTTCGGCTTCGAGCGCGAAAAGCATCCCGCCTACCTGCCGATGGCGCTGGGCGCCGGATCGGTGACGCCGATGCAGATGGCGACCGCCTACTCGGTGTTCGCCAACGGCGGCTACCGCGTCAATCCCTACCTCGTGACCCGCGTGACCGACCACAAGGACAAGGTGCTGGTCGACAAGCAGCCGCCCCTGCTCAACGAAACGTTGCGCGCGATCCCTCAACGCAATGCGTACATCATGGACAGCCTGTTGCAATCCGTCGCAAGCGGCGGCACGGCGGCCAAGGCGCAGGCCACTCTCAAGCGCACGGACATCTACGGCAAGACCGGGACCACCAACGATTCGCTCGACGCATGGTTCGCCGGCTTCCAGCCGACCATGACTGCGGTGGCGTGGATGGGCTACGACACGCCACGCAAGCTCGGCGACAAGGAGACGGGTGGCGGCTTGAGCCTGCCGATCTGGATCACGTACATGGAAACGGCCATCAAGGGCGTTCCGGTGGCCGAGGTGCCTGCGCCTGCGGGCGTAGTCAACGTCGGCGGCGAGTGGTACTACGACGACTACGCGCCGGGTCGCGGTGTCGCGGTGCTGGGTGTCGAGGCCGGACCGACGCCGCCGGCGGAAGCGGTCGCGGGAGCGCCTATCAGTGCTGCGCCACCGCCAGAAGAACGCAACAAGATCCTCGACCTCTTCCGTAACTAGTCGAGTGTGTCAGTCGGCCGCGAATTCAAGCGGCTGTCCGGCTTGCAACGACGCCTCGCGCGACAGGTTGCCGAAGAATTCCTCGCTCGTCTTGGTGTCGACCCAGGCATTGCCGTCGTGTCGATAGTGGTAGCCGCCGGAGCGAGCGGCCAACCAGATTTCCTGCAACGGTTTTTGCAGATTGACGATCAACTGGCTTCCGTTGCCGAAGGTGATGGTGATCATGCCGCCCACGCGCTGGTTGTCGATGTCGACGTCCGTCGCGTCGTTGATGCGATCGCAGCCTCGTTCGATCGCTGCAAGCACTGCTTCCGCGCGGTCCATGTACTCAGGGTCGGTCATTACAATTTCGCCATGTTGAATGTTCGCCAAATTCTAGTGAGCGCCGTTGGCCTCGCGCTCGTTGGGGTCAGCCTGACGGCCTGCGGCCAGAGGGGCGCGCTCTACTTGCCGACCGGGCCTGGCGCAAAGGATCGCGCAACGCTTCCCGAACTGTTGATTCCCGGCGGCAAGCCCGCCTCCGATGCTGCGGGCACGCCTGCACAACCCGGACAACCTGGACAATCAACGAATCCCTCCAACAGTGCGCCCGCCAAGAACGGGGACGCGAAATGAACACCACTGCCCGTCTTCCCGGCCATCCTCATGTCGCTCGCAAGGACGGCGTCCTGCACGTCGAGGGTCAGTCGCTGGCTTCGCTCGCCCACGAACACGGCACGCCCCTGTTCGTGTATTCGAAGCAGTGGATGCTCGACGCGCTGGCCGCCTACCAGCGTGGTTTCGAAGGTCGCGACGCCATGGTCTGCTATGCGATCAAGGCCAATTCCTCGCTGGGCGTCCTGCGCGTCTTTGCCGAAGCAGGCTGCGGCTTCGATATCGTCTCGGGCGGCGAACTCGCGCGCGTGCTGGCAGCGGGCGCAGATCCGGCCAAGGTCATTTTTTCCGGCGTCGGCAAGACGCGCGGGGAGATGCGCCAGGCGCTCGCCGCAGGCATCGCATGCTTCAACGTGGAGAGCGAAGCCGAGATCGACGTGCTCAACGCTGTCGCGCTCGAGGAAGGCCAAGTCGCGTCGATCAGCGTGCGCATCAACCCCAATGTCGACCCGAAAACGCACCCGTACATCTCGACGGGCCTGAAGGGCAACAAGTTCGGCATCGCGCACGACCGCGCGGTGGCCATCTACCAGCATGCGGCGTCGCTGAAGGGCCTGAAGGTGGTCGGCATCGACTGTCACATCGGTTCGCAGATCACGGACGCCTCGCCCTACCTCGAGGCGCTGGAACGCGTGCTCGACCTGGTCGAGGCCATCGAGAAGGCCGGCGTTTCCCTGCACCATCTGGATTTCGGTGGCGGCCTCGGCATCGACTACAACGGCGATACGCCGCCTGCTGCCGATGCGCTCTGGTACCAGTTGCTCGCGCGCCTCGACGCGCGGGGATTCGGCCAGCGCCGACTGATCGTGGAGCCCGGTCGCTCGTTGGTCGGCAATGCGGGCGTGTGCGTGACCGAAGTGCTCTACACCAAGCCCGGCGAGGACAAGAACTTCTGCATCGTGGATGCGGCGATGAACGACCTGCCGAGGCCGGCGATGTACCAGGCCTTTCACCAGATCGTCCCCGTCGCTGCAGAGCGGACCGATGCGAGCGCTGTCACCTACGACGTCGTGGGCCCCATTTGCGAAAGCGGCGACTGGATCGGCCGCGACCGCTCGCTGAAAGTGGCTTCGGGTGATTTGCTGGCTGTTCTGTCCGCGGGCGCTTATTGCATGGCAATGGCCAGCAACTACAACACGCGCGGCCGTGCCGCAGAGGTGCTGGTGAGCGGCGAGCGTGCCAGCCTGATTCGTCGCCGGGAGACCATCGACGACCAGTTGCTCAGCGAGCGGTTCGGCGACTGAGCGCGACCGCTCGCCCGGTCACTTGGTCAGTTGAGTCCGGGCTGCCAGCGGCACTGCAGCCTTCTGCTTGCTGGCGAAGTTCCACAGACGCCAGCCCAGGAGAACGGCGACGATCGCAGCGTAGACGAACACTTCGGCGAAGTTGTTCTTCCCCGCGCGCATCCAGAAGAAGTGCAGCAGCCCCAGTCCGGCAATGACATACACCAGCTTGTGAAGCGCCTGCCAACGCTTCGCGCCCATCGCCTTGATGGCCCGGTTGAACGAGGTTGCCGCCAGGGGCGTCAACAGGACGAAAGCGGAGAAGCCGACAAGGATGAACGGACGCTTGGCGATGTCCTTGGCAATGTCCTGAACCTCGAAGCCCATGTCGAACCAGCTGTAGCTCAGCAGATGCACGACGACGTAGAAGTAGGCGAACAAGCCCAACATTCGCCTGAAGCGCGCGAGCGCATTGGTCTTGGTGATCACGCGCAGCGGCGTGACGGCCAGCACGATGCAGATGAAGCGAAGCGTCCAGTCGCCCGTCGAGCGGATCAGGT
Source organism: Variovorax sp. P5_A3 (assembly GCF_056400665.1). Taxonomy (NCBI): domain Bacteria; kingdom Pseudomonadati; phylum Pseudomonadota; class Betaproteobacteria; order Burkholderiales; family Comamonadaceae; genus Variovorax; species Variovorax sp. P5_A3. Next base: position 313,574 of record NZ_JBFUKW010000004.1, read on the forward strand.
GTTCGGCCGGGTTGGCGCCCAAACCGTCCGTGAGCGCAGCGTAGAACAGCCATGCAAACGGCAAAAGACACAACACGAACACCACCGGCTTCGCCGCCGGGTGCATCAGGAGCTTGTTCAAGACAGACTCCGAGTCAGTAGAACTTCTTCAGGTCCATGCCCGCGTAGAGCTGGCCGACCTGCGCTTCGTAGCCGTTGAACATCTGTGTCTTGGTGCGTTTGGCGAACAGGCCGCCTCCATCGCCGATGCGGCGCTCGGTTGCCTGACTCCAGCGCGGATGGTCGACATTCGGGTTCACGTTCGAATAGAAGCCGTACTCCTGCGCCGCTGCCTTGTTCCAGGCCGTGCCGGGTTCCTTCTCGACGAAACGGATCTTGACGATCGACTTGCCGCTCTTGAAGCCGTACTTCCACGGCACCACGATGCGCACCGGCGCACCGTTCTGGTTGGGCAGCACTTCGCCGTACATGCCGAAGGTCAGCAGCGTGAGCGGATGCATCGCCTCGTCCATGCGCAATCCTTCTGCATAGGGCCAATCCAGGACGCGCGATCCGACGAAGGGCATGGTCTTGGGGTCGGCCAGCGTGACGAACTCGACGTACTTGGCATTGCCCTGCGGCTCGACCTTCTTGATGAGTTCGGCCAGCGAATAGCCCACCCACGGGATCACCATCGACCACCCCTCGACACACCGAAGCCTGTAGATGCGCTCTTCCTGCGCGCTCAGCTTGATCAGGTCCTCGATGGCGAACTTGCCGGGCTTCTTGACCAGGCCTTCAACCTCGACCGTCCACGGTTTGGTCTTGAGCGTGCCGGCGTTCTTGGCCGGGTCGGCCTTGTCGGTGCCGAACTCGTAGTAGTTGTTGTAGGTGGTCACGTCCTTGTAGTCGCTGACCTTTTCCATGGTCTGCGCGCCAGGCACGGCAGACTTCGCCCCCGGCAGCGGCGCGAGCTTTCCCGGTGCCGCAGCCTGCGCCAGCGCGTCGCGCGCTGCCCATGACGCCATGGCCGCACCGGCCGCGCCGCTGGCCAGCCACTTGAGCATGTCGCGACGACCTTCGTAGACGCCTTGCGGCGTGATTTCGCTCGAACGGGGATGAATGAAGCCGTTGTCACGGGACTGAATCAACATCGCTTGCCTTTCGCCTGAATTGCTGTGTACCCAGTTGAGTTCGTTGCCAACGATCATTCGGTTACGCGAAAAACGCGCCGTCGGTTCAGTTCATCGCAAAACTTCCGCGCAGGGGCGCCTACAGGGTGCCGTAGCTGTGCAGCCCGCTCAGGAACATGTTGACGCCCAGGAAGGCAAAGGTCGTCACCGCCAGCCCGCCCAGCGCCCACCATGCCGCCACCGTACCTCGCAGCCCTTTCACCAGCCGCATGTGCAGCCAGGCCGCATAGTTGAGCCACACGATGAGTGCCCAGGTCTCCTTGGGATCCCAGCTCCAGTAGCCACCCCACGCGTCCGCCGCCCACAACGCCCCGAGCACGGTGGCAATCGTGAAGAAGGCGAAACCGACGGTGATGGACTTGTACATCACGTCATCCAGCACCTCGTTGGCCGGCAGCCGGGCCGCGATGCGCTTGCGTCCCAGCAGGATGCCCGCCGCGATGAATGCCGAGATCGCTGCATAGACGACCCAATAGCTGCCGCCGGCTTCCTGCACGCGCTGGCGGAACGCCACCGGCACGAAGCACAGCGCCACGCCCAGCAGCCAGATCGGCGTGAGCTTGTACCAGCGCGTCTCGTTCGCCTGCTCCTTGATGAGATACGCAAACGCCACCATCGCGGCCAGCGAGAAAGTGCCGTAGCCGATGAAGTTGGCCGGCACATGCAGCTTCATCCACCAGCTTTGCAGCGCCGGCACCAGCGGCTGGATCTCGTGGGCTTCGCGCACCAGCGTGTACCAGAGCAGAAACCCGACCGCCGCGCTCACCACCAGCATCACGAAGGCGCCCAGAGAGCGCGTGCCATAGCGCGATTCGAAGTAGAGATAGAAAGTCGCCGTCAGCCAGCAGAACAGGACGAACACTTCGTAGAGATTGCTGACCGGAATGTGGCCGATGTCCGGCCCGAGCTGATGGCTTTCGTACCAGCGCACCATGGTGCCGATCAGGGCCATGGTGACGGCCACCCACGCGAGCCGGGAGCCGATCAGGTCCATCGCATCGCCCTGCCTGCCGCCGAAGAAGCCGATCCAGTAGAACAGCGTGCTCATGAAGAAGAGGACACTCATCCAGAGGATGGCCGACTGGCTCGACAGGAAATACTTGAGCCAGAACACCGAGTCGGCGCGCGCCAGGTCACCCTGGTAGGACGCGATCGCCAGCAGCGCCGCGCAGGCGACCACGATCGCCAGCACCCGCAGCGGGCGCCAGAACCAGCCGAGCCAGATCGCCGCCGGCATGGTCGCGACCAGGATGGTCTTCTCGTAGTAGTCCATCGACGCGGCATAGCGCGAGAAGGCAAAGAGCCCGCCCGCCACCACCAGGACCGCGAAGACCCAGTCGAAGGCATTGCGGCGCGAAAGCCAGCTGTCGTTGAGCGTGAGGGTGGTGGTGGTCATGACGCCGTATCTTTCCTGATGGCGAGCAGCTTGTCCTTGAGGTGCTCGAATTCGCGGTCACTGTCGATGGTCTTGCGATTGACCGAAAAGGCCATGGTGGCCGTCGTGCCGCGCGGGTGGGCTACGTCCTTCGCCAGCCAGACCCACAGCCTGCGTTCGCGCACGTACAGCATCGCAAAAATGCCGATGATCAGCAACAGGCAGCCCAGGTAGACGATGTTCTTGCCCGGCGCGCGAGCGACCTGGAACACGCTGGCTTGCACCTGCTTGAAGTCCGTCATCATCAACGCCACCGGTGCGGGATAGAAATGGGCGTCGCTGATGGCCAGCACGGCCTGTGTAAGGAAGGCCTGCGACTTCTCGTCCGCAGGCAGCGCCGCCAGACCGGCCTTCTCGCGGCTCACGTTGAGCACTTCGAACAGCACGTCGTTGAGGATGCGCACCAGCACCGACCCTGCGCGCTCGCGTTCCGCTTCGGGGACATTGGCCTCCATGAATTCCGCAATGGCCTGCCAGCCGCCGGTGCTGACGGCATCGGCCTTGGCGCGCTCCGATCCGGCGAAGAGAGCGAGTGCGCGCGAGGCCGAGGCGCGGAGCTGGTTGGCGAGCTCGGGGCGCTTCGGGTCGGTCGCGCGGGCGACGTAGCGATCGACGGCGCGCACGCGGGAATCGGCGTCCGCCAACGTCGCACGCATGCGCACGAAGGCATCCATGGATCCCTGCTCGTCGGCCGGCACGCGCAGATAGCGGAACGGCTCCTCCGGCCGCTCGCGCATGCCGAGCAGGAAGACCGGTTGGCCGTCCCCAGTGTCAACCGGCACCATGTAGTTCTGATATTCGCGGGCTTGCCCGGCGGCGTCGCGCAGCTTGTAGCCGATGCTCGGTCCGATGTTGCGCAGCACCTTGGGCTTGTTGGTCTTGTTGGCCGCACCCAGGCGCGATTCGAGGCTGCTGTGCAGGTCGACCTTTCGCACGTCGGCACCGCTCGTCTGGGGACCACCGGCGCTTTCGCCGAAATTCTCGACATTGATCACGCGCAGCGCGGTGTATTCCAGCGTGAGCCTGTCGGTCCCGTTGGTGATCTCGGAGGTGCCGCCGATCGTGCCCTCGATCTCGAAAGGCTTGGCCGCGGCGGCCATCGGCACCGCCTTGAGCTTCACGCTCGACCCGCCGTCGTCGAAGCTCGACTGGTAGATCTCGATGCCCTTGTAGCTCGCAGGGTGGTTCACCTCGATGCGCGCCGGAATCTCCTTTCCCGTTTCGCGATCGTGCAGCACGACTTCGCTCGCGAACAGCTTGGGCATGCCGGTCGAGTAGTAGTCGACGATGAACTTCTTCAACTCGATGGAGAACGGAAGCTCCTGCAGCAGCACGCCATCGGCCTGGTTCAGGATGGCAACGCTCGATTGCGCACCCTCGGGCACCAGGATGTTGCCGCGGAAGGTCAGGTTGTTGGGCGACAGGCGGTGCTGCGGCGGCACGTCCGCGATGAGGCCGCCGCCGGTGTAGACGCTCTTGCCGTTGAACCACGTCTGTGCGCGCACCACCAGGTCGCCGTCCAGCAGCCCGCCGATGCACACCAGCACGATCGCGCTGTGCGCAGCGATGTAGCCGAGCTTGTGTGCTCCGCCCGCGCGTGCCGCCACCATCCAGCCGTCGCCATCGCGGTGCTGGAGCTTGACCTTCCAGCCGCCGGTCGCCAGCAACTGCCCGATGCGGTTGGCCGCGGTGTCCGGCGTTTCGTCGAGCACGGCCTGGGCCCGCTGGCCGAAGGCCCTGAGGCTCTGTGCCCGGATCCCCTCCTTGAAGTTCTTCAGGTCCGAGAGGATGTGCGGCGTGTTGCGGGCGATGCACAGCGACGTGCTGATCACCAGGAAGGTCAGGATCAGCAGGAACCACCAGGCGCTGTAGATCGTGTCGAGCCGTGCCGCGCGAAACACCTCGGCCCAGAAGGGTCCGAACTGGTTGATGTAGTTGTTGATGGGCTCGTGCTGCTTGAGCACGGTGCCGATGATCGATGCGATGCAGATGATCGTCAGCAGCGCGATCGCGAAGCGCATCGACGAAAAGAGCTCCACCGCCGCGCGGACCACTGGGGGACCGCGACGGACTCGAAGGCCGTGGGTGGAAACTGACATGAAGGGCGAATCGTGGGAAGCAAAAAGGCGGGCCATCCTTCCTGGATCGGCCCGCCTTGTTTGGGGTTTGTTATTGGCGGTTAGTTCATGCTGAACCGCCGTGGATCAGCGCAGGCCGGCAATGTAGTCGGCCACCGCCTTGATCTCGCGATCGTTGAGCTTGGCCGCAACACCGTGCATTTGCGGGGAGTTCAGGCGCACATCGTCGCGGAACATGACCAGTTGCGCGGCCGTGTAGTCGGCGTGCTGGCCGCCGAGGCGCGGGTACTGCGCAGGAATGCCGGCCCCGTTGGGGCTGTGACAGCCGGCGCAGGCCGGGATCTGGCGTTCGGCGATGCCGCCGCGGAAGATGCGCTCGCCCAGGGCGACCAGGTCCTTGTCCTTGGAATAGCCGGTCTTGATCTTCTTGGAGCCGACGAACCAGGCGATGTTGCGCATGTCTTCTTCGGACAGGCCTGCGACCATCGGTTTCATGATCGCGCTCTTGCGCTTGCCGGACTGGAAGTCCTGCAGTTGCTTGAAGATGTATTCGGGATGCTGCTGCGCCAGCTTGGGGTTTGTCGCGATGGCCGAGTTGCCGTCGGCGTTGTGGCAAGAGGCACAGCTTACGCTGTTGGCCGGCGCCGTATTGAAGAGGATGTCGCCCTTGGCCGGATCAGGCTTGGCCGCCTTGGGAGGCGCTTCGGCTGCCGGTTTGGCGGCATGCTCGTCGGCTGCGAAGCTGGCACTGGCGGCGATGCCCAACAGGGCTGCAAGCAGAAAATGGGCAAACAACTTCATATCGGGGGGGTGGATTTATGGCGCAAAACCCGGCGATTCTACAATGGCGCCCCGTTCCGAAAGCTCATCGATGACCACCCCGCCGCGCAAGCCGGCCGCACCCTCCTCCCGCCCGGCGCCCGCCGTGGACCCCGCGGCCGCCGAACGCGCCCGCATCGCCCGAGGCTGGCTGCACACCGCCCATTTCCTCACCAGCGCACCTCAATTGGAGCACTTGCCGGCGCTCGACCTGCCGGAGATCGCCTTCGTGGGCCGCTCCAACGCCGGCAAGTCGACGGCGATCAACACGCTCACGCAACAGACCCGCCTGGCCTTCGCATCGAAGACGCCCGGCCGTACGCAGCACATCAACCTGTTCGGCGTCGGCAAGCAGAAGGTGGACGATGCCGTGCTGGCCGACCTCCCGGGCTACGGCTACGCCGCCGTGCCTCGGGAAGCCAAGCTGCGCTGGCAGCGCGTGATGGGCAACTACCTGATGACGCGCGAGAACCTGCGCGGCGTCGTGCTGATGTGCGACCCGCGCCATGGATTGACCGAGCTGGACGACATCCTCCTGAACGTCATCCGTCCCCGGGTCGAACAGGGGCTCAAGTTCCTGGTGTTGCTGACCAAGGCGGACAAGCTCACGCGCTCGGACGGCGCCAAGGCGCTGTCGATTGCGCGACTGCAGGCCGGCGGCGGCGAGGTCAAACTGTTCTCGGCCCTGAAACTGCAGGGCGTGGACGAGGCGGCCGAACTGCTTTGGCGCTGGGCGCATCCGCAGGACGCCCAGCCCGCGGAGCCCCCGGCGCAGATCGACGCGCAGGGCTGAGGGAACGACAACGGCGACTCTCCCTCTGCCCGAAGCGATGCAACCAGCAAGAAGGAGACAACCCGTGATCGAGACTTTCACCCGCCAGCTTCCCAACGGCACGACCCTGAGTTGTCGCGCCACCGGCACGCCGGGACGCCCCTTGATGGTCTTCCTGCACGGCTTTCCCGAAGCCGCGTTCATCTGGGACGAACTGCTGGAGTACTTCGCGCAGCCCGAGCATGGCGGCTTTCGCTGCATCGCGCCCAACCTGCGCGGCTTCGAGAAATCGAGTTCGCCCACCGAGGTGTCGGCCTACCGCGCGCACCTGCTCGTCCAGGACGTCGCCGAACTCGCAGCGAGCGAGAACCCGGATGGCAGGATCGAGGTCCTGGTGGCGCACGACTGGGGTGGTGCCTTCGGCTGGGGTTACGGGAACCAGCACGGCGACAGGCTCGGCAGGTTGGTCATCATCAATTCGCCGCACCCCGGCACCTTCACGCGCGAGTTGCTGAACAACCCGGCGCAGCAGGCCGCGAGCGCCTACATGAACTTCCTTGCCCGGCCCGACGCCGAGGCGCTGCTCTCTGCCGACGACTACCGGCGGATGTGGCCCTTCTTCACCTTGATGAAGGCGGGCGCAGACGGATTCGGCTGGCTCACTGAAGACGTGAAGAACAAGTACCGCGAAGTCTGGAACGCAGGGCTGACCGGCGCCTGCAACCTCTATCGCGTCACGCCGATGAAGCCGGCCGCTCCGGGCGGGCCGGCACCCCAGATTCCGACCCTGCCGCGCGAACGGCTGACGGTCGCGGCGCCCACCTTCGTCCTTTGGGCGCTCGACGATGCGGCACTCCTGCCGGGCCTCCTCGAAGGCCTCGAGGACTACGTCCCGAAACTCGACCTCAAGAAGGTGCCCGGTGCAACGCACTGGCTGATTCACGAACAACCGCAGTTCGTTGCCAGCGAGATCGAAGCCTTCGTGCGGCGAACTCAGTAGATCGAGGAATCGCCTTCCGGGCGAGTCTTGAAGCGACGGTGGACCCAGTAGTACTGCGAAGGCATCGCGTCGATGTAGCCCTCCAGGCGCTGGTTCATCAACGTGGTGTCGGCGATCACGTCATCCGTCGGGAAGTTCTTCCAGGACTCCAGAACCTCGATCTCGTAGCCATCCCTGGTGAGCTTCGAGACCACCGGCACTACCTTGGCCCGGCCCAGCCGCGCGAAGCGCGACAGCGATGGCACGGTGGCGGCTTGCACGCCGTAGAACGGCACGAAAACGGTTTGGTCGCGCCCGAAGTCCATGTCGGGCAGCAAGTACAGCAATCCGCCCTTGCGCAGTCCCGCAACGATCGGCTTGATGCCATCGACGCGATTCAGGGTGATCACGTTGCCGAAGCGCTTCCGCCCTTCGCGGATCCACTCGTCGATCATGGGATCGCGCTGGGTCGTGTAAATGGTGGTCGACGGGCGCGCGGTGTGCATGGTCAATGCCGTCGCAGCCGCATCGAGGCCGTAGAAATGCGGCGCGAAGAGGATCATCGGTTCTTGCCCGTTGGCGATCTCGTCGATCTCCCTGGCGGCCCCGACGACCTTGAGCCGCCGCGCCACCACGTCTTCCGGCGCATGCCAGAGCCAACTGCGGTCGAGCCAGGATTGCGCCACGAAGACGAAGGTCTCGCGCGCAATGCGGCGGCGCTCGGCGACCGACTTCTCGGGGAAGCACACAGCCAGGTTCGCATCCACCACGCGCCGGCGAGGCACCGCCGCCACGTGAAGCACTGGTCCGAGCAATGCGCCGAAGCCCCGCACCAGTGGCAGCGGCACGTGCGCCAACGTACGCATGAAGGCGATGCCGAGTCTCGAGCTCAGGCTCACGAGGCCACCTCGGCTTCCGCTTCGGCGCGCGGCTGCTTGTAGCGCGCGTAGTCCCACACGTACTGGCCTGGCAGGCGGCGAATCAACCTCTCGATGCCTTCGTTCATCGCGGTCGCCGCGGCTTCGGGCGAGGCTTTCGAGTCGCTCATCGCGGTGCCGTCGAAGGCCTCGAAGCGGATGGCGTAGCCGGCGCCGCGCGGCAGCCGCTCGCACACGCCGAGGAACACGCGAGCCCCGGTCTGCTGCGCGAGGCGCGGCAGCAGCGTCATCGTGTAGGCCGGTCGGCCGAAGAACGGTGCCCAGACGCCCTGCCCCAGCGGCGGCACCTGGTCTGGCAGCAGGCCGGTGTAGCCGCCATTGCGCAACGTGCGGATCAGGCCGCGCACGCCGGCCACCGTGGTCGGCAAGGTCTGCAAGCCGGGTCGGTCGCGGGAACCTGCGATCAGTTCGGCCATGAACTTCTTGCGCGCCGGCCGAAACAGGGCGGTGATCGGCCCGTAAGCCTCGAAGAAGCGCTCGCCGACCGCCTGCCCGAAGGTCTCCCAGCTGCCGAGATGCGGCGAAACGAGGATCACGCCCTTGCGCGCGGCCAGCGCGGCCTCGAACGCCTCGACGCCTTCCCAGCGGACGATTTTCGGCAGCAGGCTTTCGCCCTGTGGGCGTGCCCACACCCAGGGGAGCTCTCCCACCATCGCACCGGCGGCGGTGATCGCGGGGCGGTATTGCGCCGGGGTGAATCCGGCGGCCTCGGCGTTTTCCCGGAAACGCCGACGATAGGCCGGTGCCATCCACCAGACCAGCCAACCCAGGCATCCGCCGACCGCGTGCATCAGGGGCAGCGGCAATCGGGCAAGCCAACGGAACAGAGAAATCATCAAGGCAAGGGGAGGGGTGAAATCAGGACGCGCGCGCAGCGTACAGCGCGGCTCGAATAGAATGCAAATTGTCGCTGAGTTATGGAACTACTTGCAGGGCGACGTTAAACAACTCTGCTAAAGCGTTCGCCAAAGCTCCATCCGGGTTGGCAACGCGCCAATCGAACCTGCATGGAGTTTCATCAAATGGCGAACGACTTCCTCTTCACTTCCGAATCCGTGTCCGAAGGCCATCCCGACAAGGTGGCGGACCAGATCTCCGACGCGATTCTCGATGCGATCTTTGCGCAAGACCCGCGCTCGCGCGTCGCGGCCGAGACGCTGACCAACACCGGCCTGGTGGTGCTCGCAGGCGAGATCACGACGAACGCGCACGTCGACTACATCCAGGTCGCGCGCGACACCATCAAGCGCATCGGCTACGACAACACCGACTACGGCATCGACTACAAGGGCTGCGCCGTCATGGTCTGCTACGACAAGCAGTCCAACGACATCGCGCAGGGCGTGGACCACGCGAGCGACGACCACCTCAATACCGGCGCCGGCGACCAGGGCCTGATGTTCGGCTACGCCTGCGACGAGACGCCCGAGCTCATGCCCGCGCCGATCTACTACGCCCACCGGCTCGTGGAGCGCCAGGCCCAGTTGCGCAAGGACGGCCGCCTGCCTTTCCTGCGCCCCGACGCCAAGAGCCAGGTCACCATGCGCTACGTGGACGGCAAGCCGCACAGCATCGACACCGTCGTGCTCTCCACGCAGCACCACCCCGACCAGAGCGAGACGCCGACCAAGATGAAGGCCTCGTTCAACGAAGCCATCATCGAAGAGATCATCAAGCCCGTGCTGCCCAAGGAGTGGCTCAAGGAAACGCGCTACCTGATCAACCCGACCGGCCGCTTCGTTATCGGCGGCCCTCAGGGCGACTGCGGCCTGACCGGCCGCAAGATCATCGTCGACACCTATGGCGGCGCCTGCCCGCACGGCGGCGGCGCTTTCTCGGGCAAGGACCCGAGCAAGGTGGACCGCTCGGCCGCCTATGCAGCCCGCTACGTGGCCAAGAACATCGTGGCCGCCGGCCTCGCCCGCCAGTGCCAGATCCAGGTCGCCTACGCGATCGGCGTGGCCAAGCCGATGAACGTGACGGTCTACACCGAAGGCACGGGCGTGATCCCGGACGACAAGATCGCCGCGCTGGTCCAGGAGCACTTCGATCTTCGCCCCAAGGGCATCATCCAGATGCTCGACCTGCTGCGCCCGATCTACGGCAAGACGGCAGCGTACGGTCACTTCGGGCGCGAAGAGCCCGAGTTCACCTGGGAAAGCACGGCCAACGCCGCCGCCCTGCGCGCCGCTGCCGGCCTCTGAGGCCTTTTCGGCGCTGAATCAGGAAGGTCTGCGCAGCAACGCGCAGACCTCCTCGTCGCTGGTCTGGCCGAAGTCCTCGTACCAGAGGCCGACCGCGCGGAAGTGTTCGGGCGTGAAGACGCAGATGACCTCGTCAGCGACTGCGCCCACGCTCTGCACGGCCTCCCGCGAAGCCACGGGCACGGCCACTACGATGCGCTGAGGCTGCCCCGCCCGCGCCGCCTTGACGGCGGCACACATGGTGGCTCCGGTGGCGAGGCCGTCATCGATCAGCAGCAACACCCGGTCAGCGAGCGACAGCGGCAGCCGCTCGCCGCGGTACAGGCGCTCGCGGCGCGCCAACTCGACCTGCTCGCGCGCCACCACGGCCTCGATGGCCTTCTCCGACACCGGCCAGGCGTCGAACTGTTCGCCCATGACGCGCACGCCCCCGGATGCGATCGCGCCCATTGCGAATTCCTCCTGGCCCGGAAAGCCGAGCTTGCGCACGACCAGCACATCGAGCGGTGCGCCCAGTGCCACGGCGACTTCCCATGCGACAGGCACACCGCCACGCGGCAGTCCGAGCACCAGCACCTCCGGGTGCCCGCGCCAGGCGCCGAGCGCAGTCGCGAGCTTGCGGCCCGCATCACGTCGATCCTTGAATTCCATCCGCGCTCCTTGCAGTCGGAATTCAGAAACGATACGCCGCTCCCATGCCCACCGTCCAGTTGCGCCCGGGAGCCGGCTCGAAGTAACGGGCATTGCCTTCGTTGACGATGACCGACCCGATGTATTGCTTGTCGAAGAGGTTGTCGATGCGCGCGAAGGCGTTGAATTCCCAACGCTCCCAGCGCTTCACATAGCCCGCGAACAACGCGACCACTCCGTAGCCCGGCACGCTGACGGTGTTGCGGTCATTCGCCTGGATGCTCCCGAGCGCGCGCAGTTCCGCGCCCACTCGCCATCCTTCGGGCGGCGCCCAGCCGTACGAGGCGAAGAAGGACTGCGGCGCAATCCCCGGGATGCGATTGCCCGCAGGCACAAAACTGTTCGCGTTGCACGGCACCGTCGAACAGAAGGCATCGCTGTACCGCGCGTTGAGCCAGGTGTAGGCCAGTTGCGTGCGCCAGTGATTGACGGTCTCGTGCTGCCAGGCCAGTTCGAAGCCCTCGCGCTTGGTGCGTCCCGCGTTCTGGAAGGTGGCGCGGCCGCCGACGTTGGTGGCGGTCACGATCTCGTCGTCCGTGCGCGTCTCGAACAGCGCCGCCGTGAGCAGGCCACCCGCCAGGCGCGCCTTGGCGCCGACTTCCACGCTGTCGTTCGTCGCGGGCTGCAGCGCGAAGTTGAGGCCACCCTGGCCATCGGGGCGGTACGAGAGCTCGTTCAATGTCGGCGTCTCGAAGCCCCGGCCCACCGACGTGTAGAAGGCCAGGTCCTGCGTGGCCTGGTAGCGCAGCGAGGCCACCGGCAGCGTCTCGCCATAGCCGGCGCTGCCGCTGTCGTTGCGGTTCGCGCCGACGATGTAGTGGTCCGTCGAATCGAAGTCGACATTGCTGCGTCGCACACCGGCTTCGAGCGTCCAGCGCTCCGCCAGGCGCCAGGTGGCTTGCAGATAGGGGTCGAGGTTGTCGACCTTGTTGGTCTCGTTGCGACGCAATCGGCCCTGTACCCCCAGGATGGGATTCGCTACCGGGCCGATGAAGTTCTCGTAGCCGGTGCGTTGCTCGCGAAGGTCGTCGTAGGCCAGGCCGGCCACCAGTTCGAAGGGACGGCCGGCCAGTTGCATGACGGAGGTCCAGCGCAGGTCGAGGCCGCCGTAGTCGCGCGACAGGCCGATCACGCCGCCCGCGCTCAGCGGGTTCACCTGCGCCGACGGCGGAATGGCCTGGTACTGCGTGGTCTTGCGTTCGCCGCCATAGACCATGAGCCGCAACGCGTTGTTGGCGTCGATGGGGCGCTCGTACAGCATGCCGACCTGCGTCTGGTCCACGGTCTTGCGCGTGTTGAACTGGTTCGCGACCGCCGCGCTGCGCGGGTCCAGCGCGTATTGCTCCACGGTGAGTCCCAACGGATCCTGGGCGCTCAGGTGCACGCTGTTGAGGATGAACGACAGCCGGCCGCCGTCGTCGAGGTTGATGCCCAGCTTGCCGTTGACGATGTTGCGCTCCGCCGCGCTGTGGTCGCGGTAGCCGTCGGTCTCGAAGTGGCTTCCGCTCAGCAGGTAGTCGACGGCACCGGAAGATCCGCCCACCGTCGAGCCGATGCGGGTCGTGCCGAAGCTGCCCGCGGCCAGCGAGAAGCCCAGCTTCGGAGGTCCTTCGCCGGTCTCGGTGAAGGACTGCACGACGCCGCCTGAGGAGTTGCCGTACAGCGCGGAGAAGGGCCCGCGCAGGACCTCGACGCGGTCGAGCGAGCCGATGTCGATGTTGGAGGTCTGCCCCTGCCCGTCCGGCAAGGTGGCCGGGATGCCGTCGACATAGATCCGAATCCCGCGCACGCCGAAGGTGGAGCGCGCGCCGAAGCCGCGGATCGAGAGTTGCAGGTCCTGGGCCATGTTCTGCCGGTTCTGGATCTGCAGGCCGGGCACCGCATTCAGGCCTTCGGACAGTTGCGATTGCAGCCGCATGTCGCGAATGTCTGCGCCTTCGACGCGGCTGACCGAACCGGCGACATCGAACAGCGGTTCCGCCCCGCGCGGCGTTGTCACGGTGACTTCGCCCAGCGTCGGGACGGCCCCGACATCCTGCGCCTGGATGGAAGATGAGACTGCGATCAACAGACAGGCGACGGCGGCGCGAGATTTCATGCCGGCGATTCTGCTTGGCGGCCAGGCCCCCGATCGAAGGGCAAGACCCTATGGCGCCACAGCCCGAGCCGCCACTAGGGATGTCGCGGCGGCCGGAACCAGCCGTACCAGATTCCCACCGCCAACGGAATTCCGAGCGCGACCCACGCCAATGCGTCGCCGAACCCGCCATCGCTGAACAGCGCCGATACGAGGCCCACGATGGTCAGCAGGCCCAGCACGATCGGCCAGCCCCACAGGCGCCAGAAATGACCGTGCGGCTTCGCATGCCCGCTCATGTGCCCGCCTTGGCCGCCGCAGTCGGCTGCGTCAGCGGCGCGGACGCACCGTGTTCATCCCCGTCCCGACGCACAGCGGCCGGCGCCGTGTTGCCGCGCTTGAGCCACAGGTAGAGGCCGCTGCCCAGCACGACGATGGTGGCGACGTCGAGAAGCGCCCACAGGATCTGCATTGGCATGCCGCCGTAGTCGCCGAAATGCAGCGGCTGGGACACCAGAAGACCCGTCAGGTACCAGGGGAGCCTGGGGCTGGCCGTGATCTCGTTGGTCTGCGCATCGACCAGCACCGGCTGCAGCAACCGCGACGTGAACGGCTCGTTGCCGCGCAGGAAGACGGTGTTGTGGTGCGGACTCGAGAACGAAGTCCCCGGAAAGGCGATGAACGCCAGCTTCATCCCCGGCGCGCTCTGCAGCGCCACATCCAGTGAATTCTGCACGGGACCGCGCTCCGCCATCGGCACCGTGGGCTGCCCCTGATAGGGCTTGAGCAAGGCGCTGAGCTGGTCGTACTGCCAGTACTTGACGATGAGATCGGCCCAGGTGTTGATCATCCCGGTCGCGCCCACCGTGAAGGCCCAGACCAGGGTCACGATGCCGAGCAGGTTGTGCAGGTCCAGCCACTTGAGGCGCGGGCGTCGTTCGCGCCGCACGGTGCCGAACTCCAGCTTGCGCATGAAAGGCGAATAGAGCACCACGCCGGAGACGATCGCCACCAGCAACAACAGCCCCATGAAGCCGAGGAACAGCTTGCCCGGCAGCCCCGCGAACAGGTCGACATGCAGCTTCAGCACCACGAACATGAAGCCTTCGTCCGTCTTCGGATGCGCCAGCACCTCGCCGGTGCGCGCATCGACAGCGACCTGCTTGAAGTTGTCCGTCGGCTCGGGCGTCGGAGTGAGCGTGACGAACCAGACGGCGTCGTCATCCTCCTCCTGCGAGACGAACTGCACGATGCGGTCCGGATGCTGCGCCTTCGCCACTTCGAGCACGCGGTCGAGGCTCACGCGCGGCGTACCCGCCGGCATCCTGGGCGCTTCGACCTCGGTGCCCAGCAAATGGCCGATCTCGTGGTGAAAGATCAACGGCAGCCCCGTGATGCACAGGAGCAGCATGAACACGGTGCAGACGAGGCTGCTCCACTTGTGGACCCAGGCCCAGGTCTTGATTCGTCGGCTGTTCACAGCGGCCTGGTGCCTCCGGAGGTCATGCGCATCGGATAGATTTTTTCATTGCAATTGACAGCGATTCTCATCTAAATCAGGGTCGACCCTGAAACCCGGGACGAATCCAGGTGCATTCCACGGGCCGGCTACGATCCGCTGCCCGCATAGCCCAGCGGGCCTCACGCCCCAATGCCCAGACCCTTCGCGCTGCCTGCTTTCCTCACCCGTTGCGTGGCGCTTGCGTTGGTCTGCCTGCTTTGCGCCTGCGCCGGCTTGCCTTCGCACACGGTCGCGCCGTACAGCCCGGCCGTCACGGCCTCGCCTGCCACGGAACTTGGAAAGCTCACCGCCTCTTTCTACGAGCAGCCCGACGGCGTATCGGGCGCGCGAGTGATGCCGCAGGGCGCGATCGCGCTGGATGCAAGGCTGACGCTGATCCGCCACGCCCAGACTTCGCTGGATCTGCAGTACTACCTGCTCGGCAACGACAAGACCGGCAAGCTGATCCTTCGCGAGTTGCGCGACGCAGCCCGGCGCGGCGTTCGCGTGCGACTGCTTCTCGACGATTTCTACACGACCCGGCTCGATCCCCTGCTGCTCGGCCTGGCGGCCGAACCGAATGTCGATATCCGCCTGTTCAACCCCTTCGTCTCGGGGCGCGATCACTCGACGACCCGCTGGGTCAGCTTCGCGGCCGATTTCAGGCGGCTCAACCACCGGATGCACAACAAGCTCTTCGTCGCCGACGGCGTGGTTGCCATCGTCGGCGGACGCAACCTCGCGGACGAATACTTCCTGCGCAGCGCCGGCGCCAATTTCATCGACCTGGACATGCTCGCCGCCGGTCCCGTCGTGACCGAACTCGAGACCATCTTCGACAACTACTGGAACAGCGAAGTCGTCTACCCGCTCCACGACATCGTTGCATCATCGGAATCGCCCGAAGCGTTGCGCGCTCGCTTCGACGCCCTGGCGTCGACGTCGGAGGCACCACCGCCCGAGCCCCCACCCGAAACCGACATGTTCGGCGACTTGCCGGTCAGCGCGGCCATCGCGCAGGGCAAGCTGGAACTGATTCCGGCGCGCGCCAACGCCGTGGCCGACTCTCCCTCCAAGGCGCTGCGCGTGGACGACGTCGACATCCTCCAGCGCCGCCCGCCCACCGTGGCCGAGCGCATGCGTGCGTTGCTCGACCTCGCGAAGTCCGACATCAACATCATCACGCCGTACTTCCTCCCGGGCGACGAGGGCATGGACCACATCGCGCGTCTGCGTGCGCGCGGCATCCGGATCACCGTTGCCACCAATTCCCTGGCCGACACGGACGAGCCGCTCGTCAACATCAACTACAACAACTTCCGCGTCGAGATGCTGAGGATGGGCGTCACGCTGTACGAAGTGAGTTCCGAGCAGATCAAGCGCAGCCTCAACCTGCGCAAGGTGTTCCGCCAGTCGCGCGGGCGCCTGCACGCCAAGCTCGCGCTGATCGACCGCGAATGGGCGCTCGTCGGCTCGCTGAACTTCGATCCGCGCTCGGCCCACATCAACACCGAACTGGGCGTGCGCTTCGAAAGCTATGAAGTCGCGCACAGGCTGCTCGACGCGTTCCAGGTCGACAACGTCGAAAGCGCCTACGAAGTTCGCCTCAAGCGGGACACCAACCAGATCCAGTGGGTGACCACGGACGGCGAGAACGTCGTCCTCGACGAGGAACCGGACGCGAATGCGCTGGTGCGACTGAAGCTGCTCCTCTTCTCGTGGTTCGTGCCGAGCGATCTGCTTTGAAACGTCCGGCTTCGGCGAACGTCACGCCCTCGAATCAATGATTGTGGCGAGGCTGAGTGCCGGCCACGCCGCGATACTTGATCGCCAGTTCCATGCAAGCGCCCGACTCGAGTTGCCCGACTGTCGCGCGATAAATCTCTTGCCATGGCGTCTGGCTCGGTCGGATCGACGGCGTCCCTTCGTCCTTGCGGCGAGCGATTTCCTCATCGGACACCAGCATGTCGCATTGTCCGGCGGTGAGGTCGATGCGGACGACATCTCCGGTGCGCAGGTACGCCAGCCCGCCGCCGACGGCGCTCTCGGGCGACGCGTTGAGAATCGACGGACTGTCCGATGTCCCCGACTGCCGCCCATCGCCCAAGGTGGGAAGGCTGGTGATCCCGCGCTTGAGCAACGCATCCGGCGGCTGCATGTTCACGACTTCAGCCGACCCGGGCCAGCCGACGGGTCCCGCACCGCGGATCACGAGGATGCAGTTCTCATCGACGGCGAGCGCAGGGTCATTGATTCGTGCGTGATAGTCGTCGGAGTCCTCGAACACGATGGCCCGGCATTCGAACTTTCCCTCCGCGCCCGGACGACTCAGGTAGCGCGCGCGAAACTCTTCGGAGATCACGCTGGTCTTCATGATCGCAAAGTCGAACAGATTGCCGCTCAGGACGAGAAACCCTGCCTGACTCTTGAGAGGACGCGCGAACTCGCAAATCACGTCCCGATTCACGCTTTGCCGACCTTCGAGGTTCTGATCCATCGTCATGCCTGTGACAGTCGGGCGCGCGCTGCGCAACAGACCCGCTTGCTGGAGTTCCCACATCACGGCCGGAACGCCTCCCGCACGATGAAAGGCCTCGCCCAGGTACTTGCCCGCCGGTTGCATGTTCAACAACAGCGGCACATCGAAGCCGAACTCGGACCAGTCACTCGGACGCAATTCCACGCCCGCATGACGCGCCATGGCCATGAGGTGCGGCTGCGCGTTGGTGGAGCCGCCGATCGCGGAATTGACAACGATCGCATCGAGAAACGAATCCCGCGTGAGGATCGAAGAGGGCCGCCTGTCCTCGAACGCCAACTCGACAATGCGGCGTCCAGTTTCATAGGCCATTTGCCCTCGCTCCCGGTAGGGTGCGGGAATCGCGGCACAGCCGGTCAATGACAGGCCCAGCGCCTCCGCCAGCGCGTTCATGGTCGAAGCGGTGCCCATGGTGTTGCAGTGCCCCACCGACGGCGCCGACGCCGTGGCGATATCCATGAACTTGGCCTCGTCGATCTGGCCGGCGGCCAGCAACCGCCGACTCTTCCAGATCGCTGCCCCGGAGCCCACGAGTTCCCCTTCGAACCAGCCGTCCAGCATCGGGCCGCCGGACAGCACGATCGTCGGAATGTCCACGGTCGCCGCGGCCATGACCTGAGACGGCGTCGACTTGTCGCAACCCGTCGTCAGCACGATGGCATCGATCGGGTAGCCATGCAGGATCTCGACCAGCGCCATGTAGGCCAGGTTGCGGTCGATGGCCGCCGTCGGACGCCTGCAGTTCTCGAAAGTCGGATGCACGGGGAATTCCATCGGAATGCCTCCGGCGTCGCGGATGCCGTCGCGCACGCGCTTTGCGAGTTCCAGGTGAACGCGATTGCACGGGTTCAGATCGCTTCCGGATTGCGCGATCCCGACGATGGGTCGGCCGGAGCGCAGTTCTGCCGGCGTGACGCCGTAGTTCATGAAGCGCTCGAGATAGAGCGCCGTCAGGTCGATGTGATCGGGGTTGGCGAACCAGTCTTGCGATCGAAACCGGCGAGCGGGGCGGGTACCTTCCTTCATGCGCCGTGCCAGCCCGCGTCCACGAAGTACTCGCGCCCGGAACATCGGGCCGCATCGTCCGACGCGAGAAAGAGCGCCATCGCCGCAACATGCTCAGGGTCGATGCGTTGCTGCAGACACTGCGCCGCCACGACCTTCGCCTCACTCTCGGGCGATTGCCACAGCTTCATCTGGCGGGGCGTCCGCACGGCGCCTGGAACGATGCAGTTGACCCGGATGTTGAATCCCCCCAGGTCCCGTGCCAATCCCTTGGTCAGCCCCTCGATGCCGGCCTTGGCGGTCATGTAGATCGACAGACTGGGCAGCGCCAGGTGCCACGAGATGGAGCCGAGGTTCAGGATCACGCCTCCGCCCGCAGCACGCATTCCGCTCGAGACAGCCTGCGCGCAGAAGTACTGGTGCCTCAAGTTGACGGCGATCCGCTGGTCCCAGTAGTCCGTTGTCACGGCACCAATCTCGTGCCGGTCGTCATTCGCCGCGTTGTTGACGAGGACGTTGATCGGTCCCCCCGATGCCTCGATCGCCGCGAAGGTTGCCTGGACGTCCTGGATTTCGGTCAGGTCGCACCTGTGAAAGACAGGCGGATGCACGGCGTCGCCGAGCTTCGCTTGCAACGCACGGCCTTCCGAGTCGGCAATGTCCAGAAAGAACACCTTGGCGCCTTGCCGGGCGAAGGCCTCGACCATGGCCGCGCCGATGCCGGAGCCCCCGCCGGTGATGACGACTCGCTTGCCCGCGAGGCTCGGGTAGATGGCAGACATTGATAAGTCCTTTTGTTGATCCGGTCGTGCCTCAGGCAACGGCAATGCCGCGGGAGGAAAGATTCCGGTAGAGAGCCCGGACCCCGAAGGTCCAGGGCGCGATGACGTCGGAGCGTTGCACGTGATTGATCAACGCGCCCAGCGACGGCGTGGAGATCGTCACGCGGTCCCCGAGGCGGTGGGTGAAGCCTTCGCCCTTGGCCCCCCGGTCCTGGATGGGAGAGAACATCGTGCCGAGGAACAGGAAGAAGCCGTCCGGATACTGGTGGTGCCGACCGCAGGTCTGCCGCACCAGGTCCGCGGGGTCGCGGCTGATCTCGGCCATGCGGCTGGACCCTTCCAGCCTGAAGCCGTCCTCCTGCCCTTCGATGACCAGGCTCACGGTGGCCGCGCGGATGGTGTCCAGCGTGAAGCCCTCGTCGAAGAGACGCACGAACGGTCCGATGGCACAGGAGCCGTTGTTGTCCTTGGCCTTGCCCAGCAACAGGGCGCTGCGGCCCTCGATGTCCCGAAGGTTGACGTCGTTGCCCAGCGTCGCGCCAACGATCTGCGAGCGGCTGTTGACCGCCAGCACGATCTCGGGCTCGGGGTTGTTCCACGACGAGGTCGGATGCAGTCCGACGTCCTCGCCGAATCCGACGGCCGACATCGGTTGCGATTTCGAGAACACTTCGGCATCGGGGCCGATTCCGACCTCCATGTACTGCGACCAGCTGCCCTGGCGCATGAGCTCACGCTTGAGTGCCTCCGCTTCGGAAGAGCCTGGTCGAATGGCGGACAAGTCCGATCCGATGGTGCGCTGGATGTCTTCACGGATCTGCTCGGCTCTCGCGGCATCGCCGCCGGCCTGCTCCTCGATGACGCGCTCCAGCAGGCTCACGGCGAAAGTGACGCCACATGCCTTGATCGCCTGCAGATCGCATGGGGCCAGGATTCTCTCGGCGCCAGTGTTCTTCGAGGCACGCATCGCCTTGTCCAGCCAACTGGCGACATCGCCCAGGGGATCACCGGGACAAGTGCGAGCGAATTCCAGCAGGTCTTCTCGGTCCAGAAGATCCGATACCGTGGGCGCGGAGGCTGTGATGTCAAAGACCTGCCCCTCGCGAACCACGACGACGCAAGGGCCGTTGACATCGGCTTCACGCCAGACGCGGCCCACCAGCAAGGCGCTCGATACGTCATCGGGAAGAAGTGGGGGAGTGAAAGTCGATGGCATTCTGAAGTCCTGAATTCAGCGAGAGGAACCGTGGTGTCAGCGCGCAGCCCAAAGCATGCCGCGCTCGAAGATCGTGCGCATCTGCGGCACCTCGAACTCCTTGGCGACATGGCCGAGCGCGCTGTAGAACACCCGCCCTTGCCCGTGCCGGCGCTTCCACACCACCGGCATCACGACGCCATCGATCCACGGCGCATGTTCTCCAGTGAACTTCGTCGTCGCCAGCACCTCGTTGGATGGGTCGACGTGCATGTAGTACTGCTCCGAGCGATAGTCGAAGTCGCCGATGCCCTTCATCACCGGGTCGTCCGGCCGGGCGACGTTGACGCGGAAGTCGATGACGTTGCCGGGGTGAGCGACCCATTGACCTCCAGTCATGAACTGGTAGTCGACCGCCTCGCGAAAGGCGTCGCACATCCCGCCATGAAAACCTGCGAGGCCGACGCCGTCACGCACGGCCTGGGTCAGGTTGGAGAGCTCGTCCTTTTCGATCTTCGCCATCGTGATGATCGGAACGATCAGGCTCAGGTCCTTGATGGCCGGGTCCGAGAACGCCTTCGTCGAGTCTTCGACACGGACCTTGAAGCCGTGCTCCGCCAACATGGCCGAAACGATCTTCGCGCCTTGTTCGGGCTCGTGCCCACTCCAGCCGCCCCACACAATCATGGCTTCACGCATTTGAATTGCCTTTTCAGTTCACGGATGGGTTCAGCCGAGGGCGCCCGCCGAGAATGCGGTCGGCAGTATCTGCGGCCGCTCGGGCTTGGTCTCGATGCTCACGTGGCGGCCGAGTCGCGACGAAGTCTCGAACGCCTCCATCACTTCGAGCACATGAAGGGCCAGTTCGCCCGACGCACGGTGCGGGCGGTTGGTTCGAATGGCATGCGCCATGTCGGCCACGCCGATGCTTCGGTAGTTCCCGTCCCCGTAGGCATGTCCGATGGGCTGATCAGCCCACTCCTGCCCGGCTTGCGCGAGTTGGATCGTTCCGCCGAAGTAGTTCGGGTCCGGCACGATCATGCTGGCCTCGGTGCCGTAGAGCTCGATGGGCACGTGCCGGTGCTTCGGCACGTCGAAGCTGGTGGCGATCGAAACGATGGCGCCTGAAGCGAACTCCATCGTGCCGGCGACATGGGTGGCCACCTCGACATCTATCCTCGTGCCCTTGAGCGGCTCGCTGGTGATGAGGCGTTCGCTGCGCACGCGCGAGGTCAACCCGGAGACGCGCGCGACCGGTCCGATGAGGTTGACCAACGCCGTGATGTAGTACGGCCCCATGTCGAGCATCGGACCACCACCGGCTGCGTAGTAGAAGGCAGGATTCGGATGCCAGCGCTCGTGACCGGGGCACATGAAAGTCGCCGTACCAGCAACTGGCTGGCCGATCGCGCCTTCGTCGATGAGCTTGCGACACGTCTGGTGCGCCCCACCCAGAAAGGTGTCGGGCGCACAACCGACGCGTAGACCCCGCTTGTCGGCGGCTTCGAGCAGCGTTCGCGCGTGGGATGTCGTGAGCGCCAACGGCTTCTCGGAATGGACGTGCTTTCCGGCAGCGAGCGCCATCAGGCCGACCTCGACGTGCGCCGCCGGAATCGTCAGGTTGACGATGATCTCGATCGCGGGGTCGCGCAAGAGTTCATCGACCGAGACCGCCTTGAGTCCGAACTGTGACGCGCGCGCCTGCGCTGCCTCAGGCTTCATGTCGGCGACGCCCCGGATGTCGAGGATCGGGAACTTCGTCGCGGCCTTCAAGTAAGCCTCGCTGATGTTTCCGCAGCCTATGAAGCCAATGCCTACCTTGTCCATGAGTGATCTCTCGGTGAATCTGTCAGTCGGCTGACGACGTCGGGAGGGAGGCGTACTTCCTCACGATGCCGGCGAGTTCATCGTTCACCTTGCACTGTTTCAGCGAGAAAGAAGCAAGGACCTGGTCGATCTGCGACTCCGACAAGTCCTTGAACAGGCTGGCGTAGTTCCGCTGCATCAAGGCGCTCGTGTAGAAGCAGAGCACCGCCGAACTGAAGCACGTGCGGTTGTAGTTCTTCGTGATGCTGTCGTCGCCGATGACCTCGTAGATCTGCTCCGCCAATCTTGCGGTTTCCTGCTTGACCGGCGTCTGCGGCATCCACGCCATCCAGTCATCGGTGCCCAACTGCTCCTTCTTCCTGATGAAGTCGCCGACACGCTGCCTGTACTCCGACTCGGGGTCGAGAGTCACCAGGCCCATGACGCCGACGTCCTTGTAGGTCCAGGTGGTCCAATGCGCGCCATGGCGCTCGAAGATGCCGATCTGGTCGTCCATTGCACGGAGGCGGTCCGGCACGCCTTCCAGCCCACCGTTGTAGACCGATCCGAACTCCCCGACCCACAAGGGGACGCCATGCTTCTTCGTGAACACGGTCCCTTCGTGGCTCTGGAACACGGCCTCTTGCTTCGCCAGGTCCCAGTGCTCCGGGCCATCGCTACGGAGGGGTCCCGCGTTGATCGTTCCGGGATACTGACCTGGACCGAAGCCCGCGATGGTGTAGTTGTGGCTGCTGTAGACAAGGTTCTCCGCGAACGGCGCTTCCAGCCCATCGAACAGGTAGGAATATCGATCGCCTTCGAGGAAGATGATGTGCCTGGGATCGATCTCCCTCACTGCGGCAACGGCCCGCCGATAGACGGCGTTCATCAGGTCCCAGTCCGGAAGATAGTTCTTCTGGACATTCCAGGGCAGATCGCCGAACTGGTTGTTCACGCAAGGCTCGTTCATCAGGTTGAAGCCCGCGACGACGGCTTCGTCCTTGTATCGCCTGGCGATCTCCTTCCACAAGGCAATGAACCTGTCCTGGTAGTGCGTGTGATTCCAGAACAGGCTGTGCCTGTTGGCGTTGTCCGAATGCCAATGCACGTTCTGCCACCCCTGGACGGCGTGAAGGTCGAGGATGGCGTAGAGGCCATGCTTCTCGCACCACCGGAGCACCTGCGTCAGCCGCTGGAAGCCGGCTTCCTTGTAGATGAAGGGCGTCCGGTCGTCCTCGAAATGCCTGTAGTTCAGCGGGAGCCTCACAACGGTGGTGCCAAGGCTCTTGAGGTATTCGATGTCCGCTTCATTGAAGAAGTGGTCGTGAAATCGCTCGAAGAAGAATTCAGCCTTCGACTTCCCCAGAACCTCGGCCATCTCGACCCGCAGCGTGTGCTCTGCGCCGGAGAACCCGTTGATGAAGTCCTCCATGTTCATCCAGCCGCCGACACAGGTGCCTCTGAGCCACACGCTCTTGCCCTGCACATCGACGATCCGGTTGGCCTTTACGCTTAGAAAATCCATTGCCACTGCTCCTGTTGCATCAGTTGATTCGTTGCTCGGTCGCCGCGTCGAACAGATGCGCGTGCTCGCGCTGTGCGGCGATCCGGATGACTTCGCCGGGGCGAGCGGTGATGCGCTCGCGGAAGACCGCGGTGATCGCCTGGCCACCGAGCTGTGCCATCACCTGGGTCTCGGAGCCGGTCGGCTCGACCACCTCCACCGTGATCGGGAAGCCCGCGCTGTCGAGTGCAAAGTGCTCTGGCCGGATGCCATAGACCGCAGGCAGTCCCGGCGTCGCCGTCGGTGCGTTCGAGAAGGGCAACGTCAGTCCGGCCGGTCCATCGACGACGAAGCCCTCCCGCTCCACCTTCCCCTTGATGAGGTTCATCGCAGGACTGCCGATGAAGCCGGCAACGAACAAGTTGGCCGGACGGTCGTACAGGTCGAGCGGTGCGCCCACCTGCTCGACGACACCGTCATGCAAGACGACGATCTTGTCGGCCATGGTCATGGCCTCGACCTGGTCATGGGTCACGTAGACGATGGTGGTTCCCAGGCGCTGGTGCAGCGCCTTGATCTCGGTGCGCATCTGCACCCGGAGCTTGGCGTCGAGGTTGGACAGCGGCTCGTCGAACAGGAACACCTTGGGGTCGCGGACAATCGCCCGGCCCATCGCGACGCGCTGGCGCTGGCCACCCGAGAGTTCCTTCGGCAGGCGACCCAGCAGCGGCTCCAGGCTGAGGATCTTCGCCGCGCGCGCGACCTTCGGTTCGATCTCGCTCTTCTTCGCGCCGCCCATCCTGAGCGAGAAGGCCATGTTCTGCTCGACCGTCATGTGCGGATACAGCGCGTAGCTCTGGAACACCATCGCGATGTCGCGTTCCTTCGGTGCGACATCGTTGACCACCTTCTCGCCGATGCGGATCTCGCCGCCCGAGATGTCCTCGAGACCGGCAATCATCCGCAGCAGCGTCGACTTTCCGCAGCCGGAAGGGCCGACGAGGATCACGAACTCACCGTCATCGATTTCGACATCGACCCCACGGATGACCGACACCGGGCCATAGTCCTTCTGGACTTTTCTGATACTGACTGAAGACATGATGGGTCCTTCTAGTTCTGCGTTGCCGCGCCGAGCGCGCGAGCGACAGAAGTCATCCCTTGACAGAGCCGGAGGTCAAGCCGGCCACGATGTGCTTTTGCGCGGCGAAGAACATGATCACGGCCGGAAGGATCGTGAGCGTGATGAACGCCAGCACCAGGTTCCAGTCGGTCGAGTACTCGCCCTGGTACGCCATGATTCCGAGAGGCCACGTGTAGAGCGTCTCGCGGTTGAAGACCACCAAGGGCAGCAGGTAGGAGTTCCAGCTGTGCACGAAGACGATCACCGACACCGTTGCCAGGATGGGTCGCGACAGGGGCAGCACGATGTGCCAGAAGAACCTGAAGTAGCCGCAGCCGTCGATCAATGCCGCCTCGAACAATTCCGCCGGCAGTTGCTTGAAGTAGTTGCGGAACAGCAGGATGCTCGACGCCAGGCCGAAAGCGACCTGCGGCAGGACGACGCCCCAGTAGTTGTCGAGCAGCCCCAGGTCCCGGATCTGGATGAACAGCGGCAGGATCGCGGTTGCCGCGGGGAACATCAGTCCGAGAAGAAGGTAGTTGACGAGGAATGTCGAGCCGAAGAACTGGATGTGCACGAACACGAACGCGGCCATCGCCGAGACCATGACCGTCAGGATGACGGTCAGCACCGCGATCACCGCGGAATTCCCCATCAATTGCCAGTAGCGGCTCCCGCCCAGGATGTCCCAGTAGTTCCGCCATTCCCAATGCGCCGGAATCCCGAAGGGATTGACGCGCAGGTCTCCGAGGGTCTTGAATCCGCCGAGGACCGTGGCGACCAGCGGGATCAGCACCAGGCCGGCGACGAGGAACAGCGCTGCATAGCGGACGACCGGCGACATGCTCGCGGACTTCGGCGCAGATGAATCGTGACTAGTCATGGCGCATCAGGACCCGCTTGTAGCCAAAGGCGAAGACGACGCAGATCAGGAACAGGACAACGCCGACGGCACTGCCGAATCCGATCTCCGTGCGGGTGACGCCGTAGCTGTAGAGGAACGTCACCATGGTCTGCGTGCTGTCGGACGGGCCGCCCTTGGTCAGCGGCATGATCAGATCGAACAACTGGATCGAACCCAGGATCGCGAAGAACACCGACAGCCTGATCGTCGAACCAAGCAATGGAACAGTGATCCGGCTGAAGATCTGCCAGCGTGACGCGCCGTCGATGCGGGCGGCCTCGTACAGGCTGCGATCGATCTGCTGCAATCCGGCGATGTAGAGGATCATGTGGAAGCCGAAGTACTTCCAGATCACGACGACCAGGATGGCATACATGGCGAGGTCGGGCTCGGACAGCACATAGGGCGCCGTCGCTCCGAACGATTCCCAGATCTTGGCCAGCAAGCCGTAGTCGCCGTCGTAGACAAAACGCCAGATCAGGCCGGCCGCGATCTCCGCCAGGATGTACGGCAGGAAGAAGATCAATCTGAACGTGGTCGTGCCACGCACCCGGTCGACGAGCAATACCGCCATCGCCAGTGCCAAAGGCAACTGCACGACCAGCGAGCTCACGATGATCAGCAGGTTGTTGCCAAGGGCCGTGTGGAACGCTGGGTTCTTGAAGAGGTCCACGAAGTTCCGCCAGCCGACGAAATTCGTGGGAACACCGTAGCCATTCCAGCTGAAGAAGCTGTACCAGCCGGCCGCCCCCATGGGCAAGGCGACGAACAAGGTGAACAGCAAGATCGCCGGCGGAAGAAAGAACAGCAGGACTGTCGTTGTTCCGCCGATTCGCTTGGATGGCTTGCGACGCCAGGCCCGCGAAGAGCCGGTCCGGGCCGCCGCCATGGCACCCGCACTGTGATCGATCGTCGTCACGATTGCGCGAGGTCGTGCGAGTGGTTCAGTTGGCGCTGTTGGCGCGCTGCCAGGCGGCTTGCACGGCAGCCGCTGCATCTGCCGGCTTCATCTTCCCCGTGGCGAGGTCGACCGACACGTCATTGACTACTGCGCCGACCGACGGGCCAAGCATCTGGTCGTAATAGATCTGGTGGTAATGGGACTTCGCAACGTTGTCGGCCAGTTGGCGAAGAATCGGATTGGCAATTGCATCCTGCGTTCCATTCACCACGGGGATGTAGGAACCGCGCTCGGCTGGCACCCGCTGATTCTTCGCCTCCGACATGAAGCGCAGGAATTCGACGGCCTCTTTCGGCGAGCCCTTGGTGACAAGCCAGCCATTCATTCCGCCCAGCGTGTCGCTCGGGTCGCCCTTGCCACCCGCAACGACCGGGAACGGAAACCATCCCAGCTTGTCCTCGGGAATGCCGAGCTTGTTCGCGGAGTTCGCCTTCATCGAGCCGAGCATCGCGTTCAGCATCAGGACCATCGCGCCCTTGCCGTCGCCGAACTGACCAGACGACTGGGGAAAGGTGCTGCCGAGGTAGCCCGGCTGGAACGGCTTCAGATCCGTGAGCTGCTGGAACAACGTGCCCGCCTGTACGAAGGTATCGCCCGCGAAGCCCTTGCCCTCGCCTTGCATGGCGGCATCGAACGCGCCCTTGCCTCCGACTCGCAGGGCCAGGTGCGACCAATAGAAGTGCAGCGGCCACTTGTCCCCGCCACCGACGATGATCGGCGTGGTTCCCGAGTCCTTGATCTTCTTCACTGCGCCGAGCAGGTCGTCCCAGGTCTTGATCGACCCTGCGTCGACCCCGGCCTTTGCAAAGAGGTCCTTGTTGTAGAAAAACCCGACCTGGCCCAGCTGCAACGGCACACCGTAGACCTTGCCGTTGACGGTATAGGCCTGCATCGCGGCTGGCATGAAGCTCTCGCGCCACTTTGCGTCCATCGGCGTCGACAGGTCCTCGACGACGCCGGCCTTGATCTGATCCCTCATCGTTCCGCCGCCCCAGCTGTAGAGGATGTTGGGCCGATCGGGCGATTGCAGGAGCGTCGTCAGCTTCTTCTTGTATGACTCGTTCTCGAGGTACTGGATCTCGACCTTGACGCCAGGGTGCGTCGACTCAAAACGCCGCGCAACGTCGTTGTAGAAAGCGCCGACGTCGGGGTTCTGATCCACGTGCATCAGACGAACGGTCGTGTCGGCGGCCAGGACCGCGGCAGAGGACAACCACATCCCTGCGGCGAGCATGGCAGTGGAAACCAACTTGATGCGTTTCATGGTGTCTCCTATTTGTTTGATGGCCAAACAAATGTGCCATCCGCCAGCGACGCGGTCACTAGGGATTACGCTGATGGTGCTAAATTTCGGGGCTGGCGTTACGCTTCCACATGTTTCCGCCAAGGCAACGGCCGCGAAAGATCGCCATGACCCACCTGACAAATCGCAACGTGAGACCATTAATTCGACCAGCAGCCATAAAGCGCACGAGCGAGCCGAAGGAGCAGATCGCCACGCCAATTCCAGTCACGGGAGACCAGGCGCTTGTCAAGAGCATCAATCGCATTGCCCTGCTTCGCCTGCTTCGCGACCACGCAGGCATCTCGCGCGCCGGCCTGTCCGAGCGCAGCGGCCTGACGCGATCGACGGTAAGCCTGCTCATCAAGGAACTCATCGATGAAGGGTGGCTGGTCGAGGCGGATGCGTTCGTCACCGGTACCGTCGGTCGTCGGCCGACGCCTTTGCGGCTCGCCGGGAAGAACATGGTCTTGCTCGGCGTCGATCTCGCACCCGACGTCGTCCAGGTCGTGGCGACCTCGATCAATGGAGAAATCCTCGAGTCGAGCCAGGCGGCCCTCCGCTCGAAGGATCCGGATGAAGCGTGCCACCAACTCGTCGAGATGGCCACCGCTCTCTCCGCGAAGATGACACGCGGCGGTTCGCGCCTGCTGGGCATCGGCGTCGGACTGCATGGTCCGGTGGACAAGCGTTCGGGCATGCTGGAATTCGCGCCGAACATCGGCTGGCGTCATGTCGAGATCGGCCGTCGATTCGGCGCGGAACTCGCACAGGCAGGTCTGGCGGACGTGCCTGTCTACTATCACAACGAAGCCGACCTGGCCGCGGTCGGCGAGACGGAGTTCTGCGAGCGACCGGTCGACGATCCCCTGGTCTACGTCAGCTGCGGCGTCGGCGTTGGCGCAGGCATCATCCTCAACCACGCGCTGTTCACGGGCGCCAGCGGTTCAGCAGGCGAAATCGGCCATACGACCCTTGTGATCGACGGGCAGCCCTGCTCTTGCGGTCGCCTCGGTTGCGCAGAGGCATACATCGGGCTCAAGGCCATCGCAGCCGCTGCAGGTTGCTTTCAGGACGACGTCATTGACCGGCGCGCACTGCGCTCGCGCATGAGCGCTCGCGATCCAGCGACCCGGAGCGCTTTCGCGCGAGCCGGCGCAGTGCTTGGCGTGTTGCTCCAGAACGCATGGACGACCTTCAACCCGCAGGTGATCGTGCTGGGCGGCGAGACGGTGACCCTCGGCGGCGACACCCTTCTCGACGCTGCAACCAAGGTACTTTCCCAGTATGCGGAGAGGGCCGGCCTGACGGCCCCCGTGGTGAAAACGGCGCGGTACTCCGACCTGGCCACCGCCGTTGGCGGCGCGGCATATGTCCTGCACGCGATTCTCAATCCTCAGCAGCAAGCCCTTCAGTCGCAGTACGTTCCGATACCGTCGTCCGGCTAGGGCACGCAGGAAGCCATTCAAGTCGAACCGCGCTCGACTTTTCCCGTGGGCGGGAAGATGATCGCCGGCCGTCCTCCGTCGTCGTCCCTGGAACTCGACGGCGAAGGCGCCCTCACACATCAACTCAACCGGACACAGGAGCATCGCGATGCAAATCGGCATGATCGGACTCGGACGCATGGGCGCCAACATGACCAGCCGCCTGATGCGTGGAGGCCACGACTGCGTCGTGCATGACAACGCCCCCGCCTCCATCGAGCGCCTGGCCGCGCAGGGTGCGACCGGCGCGGCCACGCTGAAGGAATTCGTCGACAAGCTGACGCGGCCGCGCGCGGTCTGGCTCATGGTCCCCGCCGCGGTCGTGGACTCCGCGCTGGCCACCCTGACGCCGCTGCTCGAGCCCGGTGACATCGTCATCGACGGCGGCAACTCCTACTACCGCGATGACATCCGCCGCGCCGCCGAACTGCGTTCCCTGGGCCTTCACTACATCGACGTCGGCACCAGCGGTGGCATCGCCGGCTTCGATCGCGGCTACTGCCTGATGATCGGCGGCGAAACCGAGACCGTGCAGCACCTCTCGCCGATCTTCGCCACGCTGGCACCCGGCGCCGGCGACCACCCGCCGACCCCCGGCCGCGCCCCTGGCAGCGGCACGGCCGACCAGGGCTACCTGCACTGCGGTCCGCACGGCGCAGGGCACTTCGTCAAGATGGTCCACAACGGAATCGAGTACGGGATCATGGCCGCGTATGCGGAGGGTCTGAACATCCTCCGCGGAGCGAACATCGGCAAGGGCTCGCACGACATCGACGCCGAGACCACGCCGCTGCGCGACCCCACGGCCTACCAGTACGACATGAACCTGCCCGAGATCACCGAACTGTGGCGACGCGGCAGCGTGATCGGATCGTGGCTCCTCGACCTCACGGCCGCGGCCCTTGCAGCCGATCCGGACCTGTCGAATTTCCAGGGCCGTGTTTCCGATTCCGGCGAAGGTCGCTGGACCCTCCAGGCCGCGATCGACGAGGGCGTGCCGGCGCCCGTGTTGAGTTCGGCGGTGTACGCCCGATTCAGCTCGCGCGGAGAAGCGGACTTTTCCAACCGCGTGCTGTCGGCCCTGCGGCACCAGTTCGGCGGTCATTCGGAGAAGAAATCATGAGCGATGACGCAGCCCTCGACCTGTTGTGCATCAACACGCTGCGCACCCTGTCCATCGACGCGGTGCAGAAGGCCAACTCCGGCCATCCCGGCACGCCGATGGGCGCAGCGCCGGTCGCCTACTGCCTGTGGCAGCGGTTCCTGCGCTACGACCCGAAGGACCCCGATTGGCCGAACCGCGACCGCTTCGTGCTGTCGGTGGGCCATGCATCGGCGTTGCTCTACAGCCTGCTGCATCTGTGCGGCGTGAAGGGCAAAGGGCCGCACTACCCCGCCCAAGACAGTCCCGCGGTGTCGATGGCCGACCTGCAGAGCTTTCGCCAGGAAGGCAGCCGTTGCACCGGCCACCCCGAATACGCATGGACATCGGGCGTCGAGACCACCACCGGCCCGCTCGGCCAGGGTGTCGCGACCAGCGTCGGCATGGCGATCGCGCAGCGCTGGCTGGCGGCCACCTACAACCGGCCCGGGCACGACCTGTTCGACTACAAGGTCTATGCCCTGTGCGGCGATGGCGACATGATGGAAGGCGTGAGCGCCGAAGCCGCATCGCTCGCCGGCCACCTGAAGCTCTCCAACCTGTGCTGGATCTACGACGACAACCAGATCAGCATCGAAGGCGCGACCTCGATCACTTCCGATGAGGACGTCGGCGCACGCTTCGAAGCCTACGGCTGGAGGATCCTTCGTGTCGCCGATGCGAACGATCTCGAAACGCTCACGCAAAGCCTGCGTGAATTCAACGCCACACAGGACCGGCCGACGCTCATCGTCGTGCGAAGCCACATCGGCTATGGCGCACCGCACAAGCAGGACACCAAGGAGGCGCACGGCGAGCCGCTCGGCGCCGATGAGGTCAGGCTTGCCAAGAAATTCTTCGGCTTCGATCCCGACGTGCAATTCGCCGTGCCCGACGGCGTGCGCGCCCATTTCGAAGCGCAGTTCGGCCAACGCGGCGCGATTGCCCGCGGCGCATGGGACGCGATCCATGAGGCCTACAAGGCGCAATACCCGGAACTCGCAGCGCAGATCGACTGCATGGAGCGCTGCGAATTGCCCGAAGGATGGGACAGCGACCTGCCCGCCTTTCCGGCCGACGCCAAGGGCATGGCCACGCGCGATTCCTCCGGCAAGGTGCTGAACGCGATCGCCAAGCGTGTCCCCTGGCTCCTCGGCGGTGCCGCCGACCTGTCGCCATCGACCAAGACGGCGCTCGGCTTCGAGCAAGCCGGCGAATTCAAGAGCGGCAACTACCAGGGGCGCAACTTCCACTTCGGCATCCGCGAACACGCGATGTGCGCGATCGCCAGCGGCATGACGCTGTCGAGACTGCGCGCCTATGCCGCGACCTTCTTCATCTTCACCGACTACTGCCGCGGTGCCGTCCGGCTCGGCGCAATGATGGGCATCCCCGTCATCTACATCTGGACCCACGATTCGATCAGCATGGGAGAAGACGGTCCCACGCACCAGCCCGTCGAGCAGCTTGCGTCGTTTCGCGCCATGCCCGGCATGACGCTGCTGCGCCCGGCCGACGCCAACGAAGTCGTCGAGGCCTGGCGCGTCGTGATGCAGATGACGGACCGCCCCGCGAGCCTAGTCCTGTCGCGCCAGGCGCTGCCCACGCTCGACCGCATCCGGTATGCCAGCGCCAGCGGCGTCGCCCGCGGCGCCTATGTGCTCGCCGACGCCGCCAACGGCAAGCCCGATGTGTTGTTGATGGCAAGCGGCAGCGAGGTCGCGCTCTGCATCGCCGCGCATGAGCAATTGCAAAGCCAAGGAATCGCGGCACGCGTGGTCAGCATGCCCTCATGGGACCTCTTCGAAAAGCAGAGCGACGAATACCGCGACAGCGTGCTGCCGCCCTCCGTGGCCGCCCGCGTTTCCGTGGAAGCGGCCTCGCCGCTGGGTTGGGAGCGCTACGTCGGGCGCGAAGGCGCCATCATCGGCATGCGCTCCTTCGGTCTGTCGGCGCCCGGCAAGGTCGCCGAGGCGCACTTCGGCTTCGACGCTGCGCATGTCGTCGCTGCCGCGAAGGAACAGTTGGCAAGGCATGCGCACCCAGCCTGAGGTCCACCGCCATGGCCGAACGCATCAGTCCCCTCGCCGGCAAGCCGGCACCGCCCGAGTCCCTCATCGACGTCGACGCGCTCATCGCCGCGTACTACGCGGACGTTCCCGACCCCGGCATCGCGACACAGCGCGTTGCGTTCGGGACGTCAGGCCACCGAGGATCGGCGTTCGAACGTTCCTTCAACGAATGGCACGTGCTCGCGGTCACGCAGGCCATCTGCGACTACCGCAAGGCCAAGGGCATCGACGGGCCGCTGTTCCTCGGCATCGACACGCATGCGCTGTCGCAGCCGGCCTGCGCCAGCGCGCTCGAGGTGCTGGCCGCCAACGGCGTCGACGTGATGCTGGCAACGAATGACGAATTCACGCCGACCCCGGCCCTGTCGCATGCAATCCTGACCTACAACCGCGGGCGACAGGATGGCCTGGCCGACGGCATCGTCGTCACGCCTTCGCACAACCCGCCGCGCGACGGCGGCTTCAAGTACAACCCGCCCAACGGCGGACCGGCGGGACAGGACGTCACCGGCGGCGTCGAGGCAGCGGCCAACCGCTACATCGAACAGCGGCTCAATGGCGTCAAGCGGATGCCGCACGCAGCGGCCCTGAAGGCCGGCACGACCCACCGCCACGATTTTCTCGGCACCTATGTGGGCGACCTCGGCCATGTGATCGACATGGACGTGATCCGCGACGCCAAGGTCCGGATGGGCGTCGACCCGCTTGGGGGCGCAGGCGTCCATTACTGGGCAGCCATCGCCGATCGCTACAAGCTGGACCTGACCGTCGTCAGCGATGTGGTCGATCCGCGTTTCGGCTTCATGACACTCGACTGGGACGGGCAGATCCGCATGGACCCGTCATCGGGCTATGCGATGCAGCGCCTGCTCGACATCAAGGACCGCTTCGACGTCGGCTTCGCCTGCGACACCGACCACGACCGGCACGGCATCGTGACCGGCAGCGCCGGGCTGCTGCCGCCGAACCATTACCTCTCGGTCGTCGTCGACTATCTGTTCCAGCATCGCCCGCAATGGGCGCCGCAGATGGCCGTCGGCAAGACCGTCGTCTCGACGCAGCTCATCGATCGCCTGGCTGCCAGGCTCGGCCGAGGCCTCTACGAAGTGCCGGTGGGCTTCAAGTGGTTCGTGGACGGCCTGCTGGACGGCTCCCTCGGCTTCGTCGGGGAAGAAAGCGCGGGTGCCACTTTCCTGCGGCGCGACGGCACGGTATGGACCACCGACAAGGACGGCATCACCGCTGCGCTCCTTTCGGCGGAAATCACCGCGCGGACGGGCCGCGACCCTGGCGCGCTCTACGTCGACCTTGCCAACGAATTCGGCAATCCGGTGGCCAGCAGGATCGACGCGCCCGCGACAGTCCAGCAGAAGAGGCAGTTGTCCGCGCTGTCGCCACGACAGCTCGGCGCCACCGAACTCGCCGGAGAGAAGATCGAGAGCGTGCTGAACCATGCGCCCGCCAATGGCGCAGCGATCGGCGGCATCAAGGTGATTTCGCAGGGCGGATGGTTCGCGGCGCGGCCCTCGGGCACCGAGGACATCTACAAGATCTACGGCGAGAGTTTCCGCGGCGCGGATCACCTGCGCCGCATCCTCGACGAAGCCCAGACCATCGTCGACGCGGCCATCTCTCCTGCACGCTGATTCGCGGCTTGTCCTACGAGGTGTCGGCCCCCCCGCAGACACGCGAAGAGCCTTTCCGGCCGCATGCTCTCCCGGGCCAATAACTCGAGGAGCAAGCGATGATCAAGATCGGAATCGTGGACGACCATGCGATCGTGCGTTCGGGCCTGCGGGATTTCTTTTCGCAGCACGTCGACCTTCGCGTCGTGGGCGAGGCGGCCAGCGGCCGCGAGGCGATCGACCTGGTGCGATCCAACAAGATCGACGTGCTGGTCATGGACCTTTCCATGCCGGGCCAGAGCGGCATCGATGCGATCGCGATGGTGCGCGCCAAGGCGCCCGACACCGGCATCCTGATCCTGAGCGGCTACCCCGAGGAGCACTACGCGATGAGCCTCATCCGCCAAGGCGCGAGCGGCTACCTCAACAAGGAATGCGACCCGAAGGAAATCGTGGAGGCCATCCGCACGATTTCGCTGGGCCGGCGCTACATCACGCCCGCGGTGGCCGAGTTGCTCGCACGGCAACTCGATCGCAAGAACGACGCGGCGCCGCACGAGCAGCTCTCCGAGCGCGAATTCCAGGTGTTCCTGAAGCTGGCCACCGGTGAAACGGCCGGCAGCATCGCGGAGCATCTGTCGCTCTCGGTCAAGACGGTGAGCACCTACCGCAGCCGCCTGATGGAGAAGATGAACCTCGCCTCCAACAGCGACCTCACCTACTACGCACTGAAGAACCAGCTGATCAGCTGAGTGCCCGAGTGCAACTGATCGGGCGC
Source organism: Variovorax sp. P5_A3 (assembly GCF_056400665.1). Lineage (NCBI taxonomy): Bacteria > Pseudomonadati > Pseudomonadota > Betaproteobacteria > Burkholderiales > Comamonadaceae > Variovorax > Variovorax sp. P5_A3. The sequence continues at coordinate 348,443 of NZ_JBFUKW010000004.1, forward strand.
AAAATCACTCTCACTCCCATCCGCCGGATGTGGAAGTGAGGGTGAAATGACAGCGCGCTTGAACGTCGGAAAGTTGCTCGGGGCAGTTGCCATCTGCCTCCCATGGATTTCGGTTGCCCAGACGGGCGCGATGGCCGGTCCGGACCTTTCGGGCGAACAGCAGGAGGCGGATTACCGCGTGATTGCGGCCCGATGCGGCACCCCGGCCTTCGAAAAGGGCTTCTACAAGCAATCCAAGGCGGCGGTCGCAGCCGGGCTGGTGGTCAAGCACCGGGACCCGGCGCAGGTCGAGAAAACCGTCACCGCCCTGCGCCGCAACCCGGTCGTGCTGATCGGCACGCAGGCGGACTGCCCGGACCAGGTCGCGCGGCTGAAGGACATACAGAAAGAGCGGGCCAAGTTGCTGGGAGGCCAGCGCCGGGCGGGCAAGGGCTAGCCGGGATCGCCCGCCGGCGCAATGTCAAAAGCTGTACGCCTTGGATTTACAACACCTGCCAATTGGCAGATTCCCACCGGCGCCGCATCCGTACAGACTGAAGCCGTTGAATCGACAGGGAAGCGGATCATGGATTCAGACCTTTACACCCTCAGCGTCCTCGCGGCGGTTCTCGTGGGCGGATGGCTGCTCGATCACCTTGGCTGGTGGGGCAGTTCGCACGTCACGGAGGAAATGGAGCGCCAGCTCCAGAAGTCGGCCGATACGATCCGCGGCGCGCCGCTGGACTGATGGAGCCGGTGCGGCCCGTGGCCGCCATGGCATCGGTGCGCAGGAAATCGGCACTGCTGGCCGCCGTCTCGCTCGTGCTCGCGGCGCTTGGACTGGAGGCCTATGCGGCTGGCTACCCGATGGGCATGTCCCTTCTGGCGGCGGCCACGCTGCAGGCCCTGATTTGCTCGGCGATATTCCGCAGCCGCCTGCTGATCGCGGTGGTGGTCGCCAATTTCCTGCTCTTCGTGGCGCATGCCGTCGTGATCAGCCCCTCCTTGAGCCAACCACATCCCCCAGGGATCTTCCAACTGGGCGATTTCTGCTGCGCCGTGCTGGCAGGCGCCTCGCTGGTCTTCACGCCGGTCGAGACGATGGCACTGGTGGTCCGTGACGCCTACCTGAAGCGCCCGCGCCGCCGGAATCCGCGCTGAAATCCGGCGATCGAGAGGCCCGGCGGGTGCACCGCCGCGCCCCCGTGCCTGAAGGCGGCCGACATGATGGACCGGGTGGGCAACAAGGTCGCGCGACTCGAGATCGCGATGATCAAGGTCGCCGCGCCGCGCATGGCGCTGAAGATCATCGACGATGCCATCCAGGCGCACGGCGCGGGCGGCGTGACCACCGATTTCGGCCTTGCCAAGCAGTACGCGAGCATGCGCACGATGCGGCTGGCCGATGGGCCGGACGAAGTGCACAACCGCGCGATCGCGCGGATGGAATACGGCAAGCACCGCGTCACCTGAGGACGCGCCGGTCTACTTGCCGTGTCGGCCGGCGCCGGCGACGAATCGTGCCGCACCGGCCTCGCCTTCCGCGAGCACGATGGGCACACCCCGCTTGCCTTCGCGGCGCAACGCCATGTCCAGCGGAAGATCCCACTGTTCGTAGGCGGAACGGCGATCCGCCAACATGCACTGCTGGGGGAAGCCCGAGATCTGCCGGGCCAGTTCTTGCGCAACCGCCAACGCGCCACCCGGCGGCGTGATTCGATTCACCAGCCCCATCGCCAACGCCTCGGGTGCCGGCACGGCGCGGCCCGTGAGGATCAGATCGAGCGCGCGGCCCATCCCGACGATGCGCGGCAGGCGCACGGTGCCGCCATCGATCAGCGGCACGCCCCAGCGGCGGCAGAACACGCCGAAGGTCGCGTCTTCATCCGCTACGCGGAGGTCCGCCAGCAGCGCGAGTTCCAGTCCACCGGCCACCGCATAGCCATTGACGGCGGCAATCAGTGGCTTCGACAGCGCCATGCGTGTAGGCCCCATCGGCCCGCCTCCCTCGCCCTCGGGGTCCAGCTTGTTGCGCTCGGCCGGATTGCCGACCGCACCAAGATCGGCGCCGCCGCAGAAGTGGCCGCCGGCGCCCGTCAGCACCGCGACGCGCAACGCCTCGTCGGCCTCGAAGCGCTCGAACGCAGCCAACAGTTCGGCCGCGACGACGCCGTTGACGGCATTGCGCTTCTCCGGCCGGTTCAGGGTGATGGTGCAGACCGCTTGGTCGACTTCGAATGAAACGTGGGACATGGCATGCCTCTCTTCCTTCGAGCGGACTGGGCTCGGTCCAGGGATTACTTCGCGAGGTCGCTCAGGTTCACCGATCTTGGCACGGATGGCCGTGGCGTCGGTCGTGGTGCCGGCCAGCTCGCGCCGGCCAGTGCGTGCACCAGCGCATAGTTGTACGAAGACTCGGTGGTCGGGTCCTTGTCAGCGCCATAGGCCTTGCGATAGGCCGCCGCGAAGGTCTTGGGCCCCACGCGTTCGTCATACGACACCGGCAACACGCCGATCGACCCTTCGAGCGGTGTCAGGCCGGCCCGAAGAGCTGGCTCCAGTTCTTCGCGTACTCGTGGTCGCCCGGCAGCACGTTTGAGACACCTGCTTCTACCGCCGGGTAGGTACCGCAAAATGGAAGTCTTGACGATTCCCGATTCCATGACTGAAACCACACCCAAGCCACCTCTTCCCGACCACTTGTCGGTCGACCCCCGCAGCCCGCATCACGTGGCCGCCATCTTCGATCACGACATCGGCATCCGCTTCAACGACAAGGAGCGCGGCGACGTCGAGGAATACTGCATCAGCGAAGGCTGGATCAAGGTGCCCGCCGGCAAGACGCTCGACCGCAAGGGCAAGCCGCTGCTGATCAAGCTCAAGGGCAAGGTCGAAGCTTTCTACCGCTAGGCGACGCCCCGGCGGCCTCACGACACCGCGAATCCCGACAGGAGATGCCCATGGCGAACAAACAAGTACTGGTGATCGGCCTGGAGCCGGATCTCGTCGACTTCAGCGCGATGCCGGACATGAACGCAGCAAAGGTACGGGCGGGCCTCGAAGCCGACAAGGCGAAGCTTGCCGGACTGGGCTACGAAGCCGAACTGTGCCTCACCGACCTCGGAAGCACGGCGGAAGCCGTCGTCACGCAAAGGCTCTCCGCGAAATCCTTCGATTGCGTCGTGATCGGCGCCGGCATCCGCACGCTGCCTGTCCATTTCCTCCTTTTCGAGAGACTCGTGAACGCGGTGCACCGACACGCACCCGCCGCCCGGCTCTGCTTCAACACGAAGCCGAGCGATACAGCGGAGGCCGTCCAGCGCTGGATCTGAAACATCAGGCGTTGCCGCACCGCCCCGGAAAGCCTTGGCACATCCTGCATCAGGGTCCGGCCACCGCGTAGATCAGCGCGCCTCCGCGCAACAGGTCGATCACCGTGTCGCGGTCGGCCGACGAGAAAACCATGCATCCGTCGCTCCGGCCCGCCTTGCCGTAGAGCGCGACGAACTCCGGTTCGACATACCACTGCGCGTGGATGACGATCAGGCGCTTGTAGGCGTTGCTGTTGGTCGGGGACAGGCCACGCAGGCGCATGGAGAGCCCGTTGCCTTCCGTTGGACTCATGTAGACCTCGTCGGTGCGATACAGCCCGAGGCTGCTCGCAAAGCTGTCGACAACGTCGAGAAAGACTTCAGGCACCCCGTCGTTGTCCTCCGGCTCGGATCCGATGCCGTGTGCCACCAGGAAGCTGTGGACGATGGTGCCGGTCGAGCGCTCGATCACATGAAAGCGCGGCAATCGCGACTGGACGGAAAAGTCCAGCACCGCCGCATAGGGATGCTCGGAGGGCTGCGCCAGCACATAGGCAATGGCCGACGACAGCAACGCCGAGCGCGCCGGCGGAGCCTCGTCGGTCGGCGGCGCGAGCGCCAGCGTCACGCCGAGGCCATTCCACCCCAGGATGACGCCGAGCCCCGTCCGAAGCAACCGTCGCCTGATCACACAGCATGTCTCCTGCGCTATTTGCCCTTCGACGCCGCGGCTGCAGCCTACCCCCTTCGCCGCCAGCTTTGAATTGCACTTTGGTGCAGAGGCGCCCGTAGGCGCGAGCGTCAGAGGCCCAGCAGTTCCAGGGCGCGCCGATGTGTCCGCGCCCCCGGGTTGGCGAGTTCGTGGAGCACATCCATGTGATTACGACCCAGCTCACTCTCCGCCGCGATGACGACGCGCGGGCCCCATGCTTGCGCGATCAGGTCGGCCTGTCGATGGAACTCCTCGCTCTCTTCGCCGCCGACGACCGTGACCAGCGATCCGCGCAAGGGTGCCGGCATGGCCGCTGGACTGAGGCGCAAGGCCGACGCTTCGGTCAGACCGATGTCAGGCGCCAGGAACGGCGCATGCCGAAGCGGTTCCAGTTCGTAGAGACCCGAGATCGACAAGGCGGACTTCACGAGATCCGCCGGCAGGTCCGGCGACACGGCCCGCCAATCGGTGGCCAGCAACATCGTCGCCAGGTGCCCGCCAGCCGAATGGCCCGCCACGACGATGCGCTTCGGGTCGCCGCCATGTTCGGCCGCATGTCGCCAGACCCACGCGAGCGCCTGCACGAGTTGCGACACGATGTGCTCGATGCTCACCGCCGGGCACAGCGCGTAGTTGAGGTTCACGACCATCGCCCCCGCATCCGCGAGCGGCGGCGCGACGAAGGCGTGATCGCGCTTGTCGAGCGCCCGCCAGTAGCCGCCGTGGATGTAGACGAACACCGGCGCGTCGCGGCCCGCCGGAAGAATGTCGAGCCGCTCGCTCGCGTCATCCCCGTAGGCCACGTCGAGCACCCAGCCTGGGCGCACCAGCGCACGCGCCGACGCATCGGCCCAATGCTGGAGGATGGCCGGGTGCCCGGGAATGCGTGCGCGGTTGTTGTACTGCTCGTCGTGCCAGGCTGGCGAGGGTCGGGACCTGGAACGCATCAGGGGGCCTTGTGCTTCGGGCGTGGCTTCTGTTCGGATTCGCGCAGGGCCGCATCGATCAACGCATCGGCCATCCAGATCGCGGTCCGTTCGACTTCCCGATCGCGCAGTCCCCAGATGTCCTTGAGGATCACGTAGGGCTCGATGCCGTAGACGACGGACAGCGCTTGATGCAGCCGATTGCGCATCGCCGGCCGCATCAGCGGCGCCAGCGGCTCGATCGCATGCTCCAGGATGCGCACGCGATGGCCGCGCCGATAGGGCTCCTCTTCCAGCAGCCCTGCGCGCTCCAGGCCCCACTGCTCCAGCGACAGCAGCGCGGCGGCACGCATTTGCGCCTCGAACTCCTTGAAGCGCGGAAAGGTCTGGAGGAACAGCTCGTGCACGCGCTCGCGGCCGTTGGGGTTGTCCGAAGCGAGCCTGCGCACCGGGCCGAGCGAGCTGTCGATCACCGCCGTCACCAGCGCGCTGCGGCTCGGAAAGTAGCGGTACGCCGTGGCGCGCGAAACCTTCGCCCGCGCCGCGCACACGGCCACCGAAGGGATGTGGCCGCTTTCCTGGATGATGGCCATGGCGGTGTCGAGCAACAAGCGGAAGGTCGCGGCCCGCACACCGCGTTCGGGGGGCACCGGGGGTTCGCTCAGCTTGTGCTTCAGGCGGGCCATGGGGTTTGTACGGGGCTCGGTAGGGTCTGGAATCTATTGTGAACAGCTGCGGCCGGCCCGTATGATGCAGCGATCCCGATTTGAGACGCAAGTCTCAAACCTGACATTCAAGACTTCCGAGATCCCATGGCAACTGGCTCGCACCAGCAAGACCGCGGGACCCCATGGAGACAAAGTCGATGCGCCTGGCCAGCTGGAATTGGGGTGGTCGCGACTACGTTGGCACGATCTCGCCGGACGGGCGTGAAGCCACGCCCCTGGGTGTGCGCGACGCATCGCTCGGCGCGCTCCCGCTGATCCAGGCCCTGGCGCGCGACGAGCCGCTGCCCCAGCCTTCGGGCACGCGCCTTCCCGTCGAAGTCGTCACCCTTCGTGCGCCCCTGCCGCGCCCTCTGCGCAGCCTGTTCTGCGTCGGACGCAACTACCGTGCGCATGCGGAGGAACTGGCCGGCTCGGTGTTCCGGTCGGCCATGCCGGAGAGCGACCCCTGGCCCATCGTCTTCGGCAAGCTGGGCGAATGCGTGGTCGGGCCGCACGATGCCGTGCGCCTGCCCTCGCCGGCGGCATCGGTGCAGATCGACTACGAATCCGAACTCGCCGTCGTCATCGGCCGCGGCGGACGGGACATTCCCGCGTCGCGCGCGATGGAACACGTGTTCGGCTACACCATCGTCAACGACGTGACCGCGCGCGACGTGCAGATGCGGCACCAGCAGTGGGACCTGGGCAAGAGCTTCGACACCTTCTGCCCGATGGGCCCCTGGATCGTCACGGCCGACGAACTCGACGGCCGCGCCACGCGCGTGCGCGGCTGGGTCAACGGCGCGCTGCGGCAGGACGGGCAGACGCGCGACATGATCTTCGACATCCCGACGCTGATCGAGACCTGCTCGCGCGGCATCACGCTGCATCCCGGCGACGTCATCGCGACCGGCACGCCGTCCGGCGTGGGCATGGGGCTGAAGCCGCCGCAGTGGCTGAAGTCGGGCGACGTGGTGCGCATCGAGATCGACGGTGTGGGCATCATCGAGAACAGGTTCGAATCATCATGAGCTTTCAACTGATCGACCGCATCGCGGTGGAAGAGGAAGGCGAAGGCCCCGCTGTCGTCTGCGTGCATGGCCTGGGCGGCAGCTCCAACAGCTGGACGCCGTTGATGCCCGCCCTGGCGCGGCATCGCGTGATCCGGGTCGACCTGCCGGGCAGCGGGCGCTCGCAACGCGCGGAAGGCGCGCTGTCGATCGAGCGCTATGTCGAGACGATGCTGAACATCTGCGAGCGGCTGAACGTCCCGCGCGCGCACTGGCTCGGGCACTCGATGGGCACCATCGTCTGCCAGCACATCGCGGCGGCGCATCCGAAGCGGGTGGCGAGCGTCGCGCTCTTCGGTCCGCTCATCGCGCCGCCGGATGCCGCGCGCTCGGCGATGAAGGCGCGTGCGGCGAAGGCGCGCGAGGGCGCTGCGGGCATGCAGGAGATCACGCAGGGGCTGCTCCAGGCCGCGATCTCGCGCGACACGCGCGAGCGGCTTCCGGTCGCGGTGGCCTTCGTTCGCGAAAGCCTGATGCGGCAGGACGGCGACGGCTATGCGCGAAGCTGCGAAGCACTGGCCGACGCGCAAGCCGCGGCGGTCGAGAACATCGAGGCGCCCGTCCTGCTGGTGACGGGCGACGAGGACGGCGTGGCGCCGCCGCAGTCCGTGCGCTCCTTCGCTGACCGGCTGCACCGCGCCGCCAGCAAACGCGTGGTCGTGCTGCCGCGCTGCGGGCACTGGACGCCGGTCGAGCGTCCCGAGGAGTGCCAGCGCGAGCTGCGCGACTTTCTTGCAACGCATGCGAGGAACTGACAATGGCCGACGTCCTCTTCACGAATGTGCGGGTCTTCGACGGCGGCGGCGAAGCACCTTTCACCGGTGACGTGCTCGTGCAGGGCAATCGCATCGCGCGCGTGGTCAAGACGGCCTACGGGGCGCGGCCCGCGCTCATCAGCGGCGCGCAGGTGATCGACGGTGCCGGCGCCTTCCTGATGCCGGGCATGGTCGAGGCGCACACGCATTTCTCGTGGAACGACCAGCCCAGCCTCGACGCGATCCAGCGCATGCCGCCGGAGGAGCACATCCTCTGGTGCGCCGAGGTCGCGAAGCGCTATCTGGACATGGGCTGGACAAGCTGCGTCGGCGCCGCCGCCGCCAAGCCCCGCCTCGACGTGGTCATCCGCAATGCGATCAACGACGGCACCATCATCGGCCCGCGCTACCTGGCCGCGAGCCAGGAGATCACCGTGCCGGGTGGCCTGGGCGACACCACGCAGCCGCACCTGCCGCAACCGGAGTTCGCCTTCGGCGCGATCGTCAGCGGCGCGGAAGAGATGCGCCGCTGCGTGCGCATGTTCGCCAAGTACGGCGTCGACTCGCTCAAGATCAATCTCTCGGGCGAGTCGATCACCGGCATGCCGAGCGAGATGAGCCAGTTCACCGAGGAAGAGATCACGGTCTGCGTGCAGGAGGCCAAGGCCTGGGGCAAGCGCGTGGCGGCGCATGCGCGCTCCACATGGTCGATCAAGCAATGTGTGAAGCAGGGCATCGAAGTGATCTACCACGCCAGCTTCACCGACGAAGAGGCGCTGGACATGCTCGAGGCGAAGAAGACCGAGCATTTCATCGCGCCGGGCCTGGCCTGGCTCATCAACACCTGCCATCACGCAAGCCAATGGGGCTTGACGCCCGAGGTCACGCGCAAGATGGGCTACCACCGCGAACTCGAAGCGGCCGTCGAAAGCATGCGCGCCATGCGCAAGCGCGGCATCCGCATCCTGCCGGGCGGGGACTACGGCTTCGCGTGGACACCGCACGGAACCAATGCGAAAGACCTGGAGTACTTCGTCAAGTACGTCGGCATGAGCACCATGGAAGCATTGCTCTCGGCGACTGCCTGGGGCGGTCCGATGATGCGCATGGGCAAGGTACTGGGCTACATCCGCGAAGGCTACCTGGCCGACATCCTGCTGATCGACGGCGACCCGCTCGCCGACATCACCGTGCTGCAGGACAAGTCCCGGATCATGGCCGTCATGAAGGACGGCGAATTTCATCGCGCGCCCCCTGTGCGTTCGCAACGTACTACCCGCTGGGCAGCATAGGAGATACGTCATGGCCGATGTCGTCTTCACCAACGTCCGCGTCCTCGACGGCACGGGGCAGAACCCCTACACCGGCAGCGTGCTCGTGCGGGGCAACCGCATCCGGCAGGTCGGGCGCAGCTCGGCGCCGATCGCACCGGGCGGCGCGACGGTGATCGACGGCGCTGGCGCCACGCTGATGCCCGGCATGTGCGAGGCCCACACGCACTTCTCGTGGAACGACGCAGCCACGCTCGCGGCCATCCAGACGATGCCGCTCGAAGAGCATGTGCTGTGGTGCAGCAAGGTAGCCCGGCGCTATCTCGAAGCGGGCTTCACCTCCTGCGTTGGAGCCGCCTGCGCCAAGCCGCGTCTCGATGTGGTGATCCGCAACGCCATCAACGCCGGGCAGATCCCGGGGCCGCGTTATCTCGCGGCCAGCCAGGAGATCACGGTACTGGGTGGCCTGGGCGACGAAACGCTGCCGCATCTGCCCTTCCCGGAGTTCAGCTTCGGCGTGAACATCTCCGGCCCCGAGGAGATGCGCAAGGCCGTGCGCACCTTCCTCAAGTACGGCGTGGACTCGGTCAAGCTCAACCTCTCGGGCGACAACTTCACGCCCCAGTCGCCGTCCGAGACGACGTGGATGATGGACGAGGAGGTCGAGGCCGCCATGCGCGAAGTGCGCATCCGCGGCAAGCGCGGCATCGCGCACGCACGCTCGTCGGACAGCGTGAAGCAGGCACTGCGCCACGGCATCGACCTGATCTACCACGCGAGCTTCGTCGACGACGAGGCCATCGACATGCTGGAGGCCGCGAAGGACCGCGTGTTCGTCGCGCCGGGCATCGCGATCCTCTACGCCATGCTGCACGAGGCCGAGCCCTACGGCGTCACGCACGCCATGGCCGTCGACATGGGCTACGAGACGGAGTGGGAGGCGGCCTGCGTGTCGCTGTCGAAGATGCACAAGCGCGGCATCCGCGTGTTGCCGGGCGGCGACTACGGTTTTGCCTTCACACCGCATTGCCAGAACGCGCGCGACCTGGAGTTCTTCGTCAAGTACCTGGGCTTCACGCCGATGGAAGCGATCCGCTCGACCACGCTTTACGGCGGCCAGATCATGATGAAGCCGGACGAGCTCGGCGTCATCAAGGACGGCTACCTCGCCGACATGCTGCTGGTCGACGGCGACCCGCTGGCCAACCTGTCGATCCTGCGCGACCCGAAGCGCATCCTCGCGGTGATGAAGGATGGCGAATTCGCCAAGACGCCGGAGATCGCGTCGCAACGCAGCTGGGAGCGCGCCGCGTGAGTCGAAAAAACTGGGCTCTCCTGCTGCTCTTCGTCATTCCGGTCGCGGTGTTCGCCGTCTGGGCGATCGTCGACAACGCTTCCCTGTTCTTCAAGACGCTGCTGAACGGGCTCACGCTCGCATCGCTGTACTTCCTGGTCGCGAGCGGGTTCACGCTGGTGTTCGGGCTGATGCGCAACGTCAACCTGGCGCATGGCTCGCTCTACCTCTTCGGAGCCTACATCGGGTGGTACGTGGGCGAGCACACCGGTTCTTGGGTGCTGGCGGTGATCGCCGGGTTCCTGTCGGCGGCCGTGCTGGGGCTGCTGATGCAGGTGCTGGTGTTCCGCCACATGCAAGGGCAGGACCTGCGGCAGACGCTCGTGACCATCGGGCTGTCGATCGTGCTCGCCGACCTGATGCTCTGGGCCTGGGGCGCGGAGATCTACACCTTCGATCCGCCGTCGTGGATCTACGGCTCGACCACGCTGCCGCTGGTCAACAAGTTTCCGACCTATCGCATCTTCGTGCTGATCGCCTCCATCGTGATCGGCGTCGGTCTGTGGCTCCTGCTTGCGCGCACACGCATCGGGATGATGATCCGCGCCGGAGTGGATGACCGGGGCATGCTGGCAGCTTCCGGCGTCAACGTGCAGCGCGTCTTTGCGCTGACCTTCGCGATCGGGGCCGGGCTGGCCGGACTGGCCGGCGTCGTCGGCGGCACGGCGCTGTCGATCTCGCCGGGAGAGGACACACGCTACCTACTCGCGTCGCTCGTCGTGGTGATCGTCGGCGGCATGGGCAGCGTTGTCGGCGCGGCCATCGGTGCGCTGCTGATCGGGCTGGCCGAGCAGTTCGGTCTCGCCTACGCGCCGACCTACAGCGTGGTCTTCACGTTTGTGATCATGGTGGTTGCACTGGCGTTCAAGCCGCGCGGCCTGATGGGGAAAAACTCGTGAGCGCAGCGAAGTGGCGGCGGGCCATGAATTCATCTTCCGCCGCGGCGGCGCAGGCTGCGCGCGGCGTGCGCGATACGAGCAGGCCCGCGGTCGTGCGGTCCACCGCTCAGACGCTGCCTTCGCGCGACGGCATGTCGGAGGCGCGCTTCTCGAACTGGTGGCGGTCCGTCGTGCGCGCCGTGAAGTGGCGGCACATCGCAGTCATCGTCTTCGTCTTCGCCTATCCCTTCTTCGCCACGCCCTTCTTCACTTTCCAGATCGGCGCGCAGTCGCTGGCGCTCGGCCTGATCGCGCTGTCGCTGATCTTCCTCGGCGGCTACGGCGGCATGGTGTCGCTCGCGCAGATGACAGTCGCGGGTTTCGCGGCCTACATGCTGGCGATCTTCGGCACCAGCAGCAACCTGGCCATCAGCCTGGGCTGGCCGTGGTGGCTCGCGCTCGTCGTCGCGATCTCGCTCGGGACGCTGGTCGCCGCGAGCATCGGCTGGCTGTCGGTGCGCACCGAAGGCATCTACACGATCATGATCACGCTCGCGGTCGGTGTCGCCTTCTTCTACCTGGCGCAGCAGAATTACACCGTCTTCAACGGCTTCCAGGGCTTCAGCCGCATCGCCGCGCCGACGGTCTTCGACCTGGACCTCGGCAAGCCGATGCCCTTCTACTTCCTGGTGCTCGCCTGCTCGCTGGCCGGCTACTTCTTCGTCAAGCACCTGATCCGCGCGCCCTTCGGCATTGCGCTGCAAGGCATCCGCGACAACCCGCGCCGCATGCAGGCGCTGGGCTACAACGTGACGGCGCACCGCGTCGGCGCGTATGCGGTGGCGGGCTTTCTCTCGGCGGTGGGCGGCATCCTGATGGTCTGGTACAACGGCCGCATCTCGCCCGGCACCGTCGGCGTCGGCGCGATGATCAACATCCTCATCATCGCCGTGCTCGGCGGCATGAAGCACCCCATCGGCGCCTTCATCGGCGCGATCGTCTTCGTGCTGCTGCAGAACTTCGCGATCGACCTGGTCGACCGCGAACGCTTCAATCTCGTGATCGGCGGGGTCTTCCTCGCGATCGTGCTGTTTTCACCCGACGGATTGCTTGGCTTGTGGCAGAGCCTTCGCAATCGCCTGGGCTCCGCTTTCACCCACCGCGGTCAAGGCCGCATTCATCGATGACAAGAAGGAGCGAGACATGAGCAGAGGCAAGAAATCGTTCGGGCGCAGCATCGTGGCTGCGGCAGCTTTGGTCGCCCTGGGCGGCGTCGCGTACGCCCAGGAGACCATCAAGATCGGCCTGCTGGCCTCACTGGAGGGACCGTTCGCGGCGCCCGGCCAGGACGGCATGCGCGGCGCGGACATGGCGCTGAAAGAGAAGAATGGCATGGCCGGCGGCAAGAAGGTCGAGTTCGTCAAGGTCTCGTCCGACGCCACGCCGGACAAGGCCGTGAACTCCACACGCAAGGCGGTCGAGCAGGACAAGGTGCAGATCATGATCGGCCCGCTGTCGGGCGACGAGGGCATCGCGGTCAAGAACTACGCGAAGACGCAGCCGAACATCACCTTCATCAACGGCTCCTCGGGTGCGCAGGCGGCGACGTGGGGCGATCCGGCCCCCAACTTCTATCGCTTCAACACCGAAGGCGCGCAGTGGATGGTGGGCCTCGGCGAGCACGCGCTCTCCAAGGGCTACAAGAAGACCTTCCTGATCGCGGAGGACTACGGCTTCCCGTATTCGCAGGTGCAGGGCTTCATGGCCAGCTACTGCGCCAAGGGCGGCAAGGTGGTCGACAAGGCGTGGGTGCCACTGGGCACCAAGGACTACGCCTCGGTGATCGCGAAGATCCCGAAGGATGTCGATGCGCTGGTCGTGGTCCTCGGCGGTTCGGATGCGGTGAACTTCCTCACGCAGTACGAGCAGGCCGGCGGCGACAAGCCGATGATCGGCGGCTCGATCACGGTCGACCAGACGGTGCTCAATTTCAAGGGCAAGCGCCGCGAGTCGCTGCTGGGCACCGCGTCGGCCGGGCCGATGGCCGATTCGATCGACACGCCGGAGTGGAAGAAGTTCGTGGCCGACTACAAGGCCAACTACAAGGACGGCTTCCCGAGCCCATCGCTGTTCGCCTACCTGTACTACATCAACACCAAGGCGGCGCTCGACGGGCTCGATGCGGTCAAAGGCGATCTGTCGGGCGGGCAGAAGGCCTATCGCGACGCGCTGCAGAAGACCAACTTCAATGGTCCTGCAGGCGTGGTGAAGATCGATGCAAACCGCAATGGCGTCGGCACCACCTACATCACGGAAGTGACGAAGGCGCCCGACGGCTCCTTCTACAACAAGGTCGTGAAGTCGGTGCCCAACATCACGCAGACGCTGGGCCTGCCTGAAGCCGAGTTCCAGAAGATGGGGTTGGGTACGCGCGACGTACCCGATTGCCGCAAGTAAGCACCAAGATGGCCACGATCACCCCGCTCCGGCCGGTCGCTTCGCGCGGCCACGCGATCAGCGGCGCAGGCACGCAGTTGCTCTCGGGCGACGCGCTGCGGCTGGACGGGGTGACGCGTGCCTTCGGTGCGTTGCGCGCGGTCGATGACGTATCGATCACGGTCACGGCCGGACAGAAGTACGCCATCCTCGGTTCCAACGGCGCGGGCAAGACCACGCTGTTCAATGCGATCACCGGCGACTTCCCACCGACGGCCGGGCGCATTCATTTCTTCGGCGAGGACATCACCGACCTGCCGCCGCACGATCGCATCCGCAAGGGGTTGCGCCGCACGTACCAGTCTTCGCTGCTGTTCCGCGACCTCACGGTGCGGGACAACCTCTTTCTTGCGGTCCGTGGCGTTGCCAGCGGCCGCTTCAGTTTCCTGAGGGCGCGCGCGGGCAACGCCTCCACGCGCGCCACCAACGACCTGCTGGAACGCACGCGCCTGAGCCACATCGCCGACGAACGGGTCGCCAATCTCGCGCACGGGCAACAGCGGCAACTGGAGATCGGCATGGCACTGGCCGGCGCACCGCGACTGATCCTGTTCGACGAGCCGGCGGCGGGTCTTTCGCCGGTCGAGCGGCGCGAACTGGTCGCGCTGCTGGGCTCGTTGCCGGCGCACATGAGTTTCGTGCTGATCGAGCACGACCTGGACATTGCACTGCGCGTGGTCGACCGCGTCACTGTCATGCACAACGGACGCACGCTGCGCACCGGCACGCCGGACGAGATCGAGAACGACGCGCAGGTGCAGGCGATCTACATGGGGAGCAGGCACTGATGGCATGGTTCGGCACCGACCGGAAAGCAATCGCCAGCGGCGCGCCGGTGCTCGTCATCGAAGCGCTCGACGTGTTCTATGGCCGCGCGCATGCGCTGCAGGGCGTGAGCCTCGCGCTGGAACGCGGCGTTCTCGGCATCGTCGGGCGCAACGGCATGGGCAAGAGCACGCTGTGCAACGCCATCACCGGACTCGTGCCGGCGCGCGGGAGCATCCGGCTCGTGGGCGAGGAAATCCTCGGCCTGTCGCCGAACGAGATCACGAAGCGCGGCATCGCCTACGTGCCGCAGGGTCGTCGCGTGTGGGCCTCGCTTTCGGTGGACGAGACATTGCGGCTGGTGGCCGGTCGCCGGCGCGAGGTCGATCGCGTCTATGCGATGTTCCCGCGGCTGGCGGAGCGGCGCGGCCATGGCGGTGCGCAACTGTCGGGCGGCGAACAGCAGATGCTGGCGATCGGGCGTGCGCTGCTGCTCAACCCCAAGCTGCTCGTGATGGACGAGCCCACCGAAGGCCTGGCCCCGGTGATCGTCGACCAGGTGGCGCAGGCGCTGCGCGATCTGGCGGCCGAGGGCAGCATCGCCGTGTTGCTGATCGAGCAGAACCTCGGCGTCGCGGTGTCGGTGGCCGATCGGATCGGACTGATGGTCAACGGCCGCATCGCGCAGGAGATGCCCGCGTCGCAACTGGCGGCTGACCGCGAATTGCAGGAGCGCCTGCTCGGCGTGCGCTCCGGCGGTCCCGACGACGAGGTCGAGAACCTGGGCGCGTCGCCCGCGGCCGACGCGCCGGCATCCACGCAAGTCTTCACCGTCCGTCGCGCCCACGGCGATGGCGCGCCGTCACTCGACGATCTGCCGCCCGCCACGGTGCGCGGCTTCACGCGATGGAACGCGGGCGGCACGGCCGCACCGGGGGCGGACATCGCGCGCGTCGCACCCGTGCCTGAAACGACGACCGCCGCGCCCGCATCCACGTCACCTCGCGTCTTCGAGTTCCCCGTAGCCGCCAGCAGCGTCCGCTCCGCCTACGTCGCAGGCACCTTCGACACCAAGGGCCGCGAACTCGCCTTCCTGCGCCAATGCCTCGAAAAGCTCGGCATGCGCGTGGTCACCGTCGATCTCGCGACCTCCGGCAAGCCTTCGCCCGCCAGCGTGCACCCGCGCGAAGTGGCGCGTCATCACCCTCAAGGCGAGTCGGCCGTCTTCAGCAACGACCGCGGCAGCGCGACCGCCGCGATGGCGACCGCATTCGAAGCCTTCCTCGCCACGCGGCGCGACCTCGGCGGCATCATCTCGGCGGGCGGCTCCGGCGGCACCTCAATGGCGACGCAGGGCATGCGCGCGCTGCCCATCGGCGTGCCCAAGATGATGGTGTCGACCATGGCCAGCGGCGACACGCGCCCCTACGTCGGGCCGAGCGACATCTGCATGATGTATTCGGTCACCGACGTGCAGGGCATCCATCGCATCAGCGAACTCGTGCTCGCCAACGCGGCGAACGCGCTGGCCGGGATGATTGCCCATCCGCCCGTCATCTCGACGGTCGCCAAGACGGCCATCGGCCTCACCATGTTCGGTGTGACGACGCCCTGCGTGCAGACCGTCACCAGGCAACTCGGCGATGAATACGACTGCCTGGTGTTCCACGCCACAGGCGTCGGCGGCCAGTCGATGGAGAAGCTCGTCGATTCCGGCCTGGTGGCAGGCGTGATCGACGTCTCGACCACCGAGATCGCGGACGAGATCGTCGGCGGCACGCTGTCGGCCGGCGCGACGCGGCTGGACGTGTTCGCGCGGCACGCATCGCCCTACGTCGGCTCCTGCGGCGCGCTCGACATGGTGAACTTCGGCGCCTGGGACACGGTGCCCGAGCGCTTCAAGGGGCGCAGGCTCTACCGCCACAACCCCACGATCACCCTGATGCGCACCACGGCCGACGAATGCCGCGCCATCGGCGAATTCATCGCCACCAAGCTCAACGCGATGCGCGGGCCGGTTCGCTTCCTCATCCCCGAAGGCGGCGTATCCGCCATCGACCGCCCCGGCCAGCCTTTCCATGACCCCGACGCGGACCGGGCGCTTTTCACCGCCATCGAAAGCGGCTTCCGCGCAGGCCCCGACCGGAAGCTGCAGCGCCTGCCGCTGCACATCAACGACGAAGCCTTCGCCGACGCACTGGTCGGCGCATGGCATGAAGTGGCGCGCTCGACGCCGGGCGCGCGGCGCGCCTGAACAACAACACGCGAGGAGACCGAACACCATGCCCCGCATCGCCCGAACGACACTGCTCGAACGCTTCCGCGCGAAGATCGAGGCCGGCCGGCCGATCATCGGTGGGGGCGCCGGCACCGGCCTGTCCGCCAAGTGCGAGGAAGCCGGCGGCATCGACCTCATCGTCATCTACAACTCGGGCCGGTATCGCATGGCGGGCCGCGGTTCCCTCGCGGGCCTGCTGGCCTACGGCAATGCGAACGAGATCGTCTGCGAGATGGCGCACGAGGTGCTTCCGGTGGTGCTGAATACGCCGGTGCTGGCAGGCGTGAACGGCACCGACCCGTTCATGATCCCCGACGAATTCCTGAACAGGTTGATCTCGCTCGGCTTCTCGGGCGTGCAGAACTTTCCGACGGTCGGCCTGATCGACGGTGTCTTCCGCGCGAACCTGGAGGAAACAGGCATGGGCTATGGGCTGGAGGTCGAGATGATCGCCCGCGCCCGCGCGCTCGACCTCTTGACCACGCCCTACGTCTTCAGCGAAGCGGATGCGCGCGCCATGGCAGGCGCCGGTGCCGACATCGTGGTCTGCCACCTCGGGCTGACGACGGGCGGTGCCATCGGCGCCGAAACCGCCCTCACGCTGGCCGACTGCGTGACGCGCATCAACCAGTGGGCGGCCGCCGCGCACGCGGTCAAGCCCGATGCCATCGTGCTCTGCCACGGCGGGCCGATCGCAACGCCCGAGGACGCCCAGTACGTGCTCGCGCATTGCCCCTCGTGCGCCGGCTTCTACGGCGCGAGTTCGATGGAGCGCCTGCCGACGGAAACGGCGCTCACCGAGACCACGCGACGCTTCGTCCAGATCACGCGATAGACCAACAGGAGACGACACCCATGTCAGGCGCTCAATTCGGAAGTTTCATCCTCGGGCTGATCGTCGTCGCGATCGTCGTGGCGATCGCAGTGTGGCTGCTGCACTGGCTCTACCTGCGCAGCTCGAAGGAGCGCGCCTTCGTGCGCACCGGCCTCGGCGGGCAGAAGGTGGTGCTGGGTGGCGGCGCCTTCGTGCTGCCCATCGTGCATGACGTGATCCCCGTCAACATGAACACGCTTCGCCTCGAAGTGAGCCGCGGCCGCGACAAGGCGCTGATCACCAAGGACCGCATGCGGGTCGACGTGATTGCCGAGTTCTACGTGCGTGTCGCCACCAACGAGGATGCCGTTGCCGCGGCGGCCCAGACGCTCGGCCTGCGGACCATGGAGCCTGAGCAACTCAAGGAACTGGTCGAAGGCAAGTTTGTCGATGCCCTGCGCACGGCAGCGGCCGAAATGACGATGGAAGAACTGCACGAGAAGCGTGGCGCCTACGTGAAGCGCGTGCGCGAAGCGGTGGCGGTGGACCTGACCAAGAACGGCCTCGAACTCGAAGCCGCGTCGCTCACGCAACTCGACCAGACCGGCATGGAGTTCTTCAATCCGAGCAACGCCTTCGACGCCGAAGGCCTGACCCGCCTCACCGAGCAGATCGAGCACCGCAAGAAGCAGCGCAACGACGTCGAGCAGGACACACTCATCGCCATCCGCAACAAGAACCTCGAAGCCGAGAAGCTCTCGCTCGACATCGATCGCGAGAGCGAACACGCGCGGCTGGCGCAGCAGCGCGAGCTGGAGATGGCCCGCGCGCGCCAGCGTGCCGAGGTGTCGACCGAACGCGCCCAACGCGAGCAGGAGGCCGAAGGCGCGCAGATCACCGCCAAGCAGACCATCGACACCGCACGCATCCGCTCGGAACAGACCATCGAGGAAGAGCGCATCGGCAAGGAGCGCGCAATCCAGAGCGCGGAGATCGAGCGCCGTCTGTCCCTCGAACTCGCGGAGCAGCAGCGCGCGATCTCGATTGCCCGCGAAAGCAAGGCACAGAGCGAAGCGCAGGCCGAGGCCGAACTGGCGCGGGCGACAGCGGTGTCCGCCGAAGAGAAGGTCTTCACCGCGCGAGAAGTCGAAATGGCCGAACGAAGAAAGGCCATCGAACTGATTTCCGCAGCCCAGATCGCCGAGCGCGACGCGTTGCGCCTCACCTCCGCAGCCCAGGCCGAGAGCGATGCGAGCGTGGCCCGTGGCGCTGCAGTACGCGCCCAGGCCGAGGCCGATGCGGACGCCGACAAGATCCGCTCGATGGCGATGAAGGTGCGCGCCGAGATCGAGGCCGACGCGGCGCGCATGATGAACGAATCGCACAACATGCTCTCGCCCGAGGCGCGCATGTCCGCACTTCGCATGAAGCTGGTCGAGAAGGCCGAGGCGATCATTCGCGAGTCGGTGCGGCCGCTGGAGAACATCGAAGGCATCAAGATCCTGCACGTCGACGGTCTCGGCGGATCGTCGGGCGACGGCGGTCGCAACAGCGATGGCGGCAACTTTGCCGACGGGGTGGTCAACTCCGCGCTGCGCTTCCGGGCGCAGGCGCCGCTGGTGGACCAGCTCCTGCGCGAGATCGGCATCCAGGGCGGCGACATCCAGCGGCTGGTGGGCGACGCCAGCGGCGCCCATGCCGCGCTGCCCTCGTCGAGCGAGTCGTCGAAGGAATAGCGCATGGTCAGCGTCTATGTCTCGAGCGTCATCGACGCCAGTGCGGACAACGTGTGGTCGCGCGTGCGCGACTTCAACGGGATGCCGCAATGGCATCCGATGATTGCCGACAGCCGCATCGAGAACGGCCAGCCGGCCGATCGGGTCGGGTGCATCCGACACTTCCATACGCGCGACGGCGGCATGATCCGCGAGAAGCTGCTGGCCCTGTCGGACTACGAGTACAGCTGCACCTACGAGATCCTCGAAAGCCCGATGGGGGTCACCAACTATGTCTCCACGCTCAAGCTCACGCCCGTGACCGACGGCACGCGGTGCTTCGCCGAATGGAGCGCGGAGTTCGACTGCGATGCGGGCCGCGAGGGGGAACTCACGCAGTCCATCGGCGGCGGCGTGTTCCAGGGCGGCTTCAATGCGCTGAAGTTGCACTTCGGCGGACGCTGATGCCGGGCCTGCAACGCGTCGTGCGATCGACCGTCATCGACGCGCCGATCGAGCGTGTGTGGGCCGTGCTGCGCGACTTCAACAGCCACGACCAGTGGCACGACACGGTGGAACGCAGCCGCATCGAAGGCAACGAGCGCGGCGACCAGGTCGGCTGCGTGCGCAGCTTCACGCTCCGGGACGGCAACCGCATCCGCGAGCAGTTGCTGACGCTGTCGGACACCGAGCACAAGAGCACCTATTGCATCGTCGAGGCGACCTTGCCTTTGCAGCGCTACGTCGCCACCGTGACGCTGAAGCCCGTGACCGATGGCAACCGCACCTTCTGGCATTGGGAATCGACCTTTGCGACGCCCCCCGGCATGGAGCGCGAGTTGCGCGACACCGTGGCGCGAGGCGTCTACGAGGCGGGCTTCGAGAACCTGCGCCGGCACCTGCGGCTGGGGAGCGACCAGCGGGCGGCGGGCGCGATTGCAATGCCGACGGCCATGCCGATGCCCTCACGCCGCATCGGTATCGAGCGCTACGGCGGTCCCGAGGAACTCCGGCCGCAAGACGGCGAGGCCGCGGGTCCGCGCGAGGGCGAGATCCGCATCCGGCAGCGCGCGATCGGCGTCAACTTCATCGACGTGTACCTGCGCCGCGGCTGGGTGCCGCAGATGCTGCCGGTGTCCGCAACTTCGCCGGGCGTGCCAGGCATGGAAGCGGCCGGCGCCGTGGTCGATGTCGGCGCGCAGGTGTCGGGCTTCCTGCCCGGCGACCGCGTCGCCTACCTGGGGCCGGTGCCCGGCGCCTACTGCAGCGTGCGCAATGTGCCGGCCGAATGGGTGATCCGGCTGCCCGCCGCGATCGAGGACGACGTGGCGGCCGCGCTGCTGCTCAAGGGCATCACCGCCGACTACCTGTTGCACGACCTGGGGCGCGTGCAGCGCGGCACACGGCTGCTGGTTCACGCCGCGGCCGGCGGTGTCGGGCTGTTGGTGTGCGCCTGGGCGCGCCGGCTCGGTGCCGTCGTGATCGGCACCGTGTCGAGCGAGGAGAAAGCCCGCATCGCGCGCGAGTACGGCTGCGAGCACGTGATCGTGACGCGCGACTACCGCTTTGCCGATGCCGTGCAGCGCACCTGCGGCGGTGCCGACGTGGTGATCGACGGCCTGGGCGATGCGGCGCGTGAAGAGAACCTCGCCGCCCTCGCCCGCCGCGGCCACTGGATCAGCCTCGGCCAGGCCAGCGGCCCGCTGACGCCGCTCGCGCCCGATGCGCTGGTGACCAAGTCGCTGAGCTTCTCGCGGCCGGTCGTGTTCGACTATGTGTCGACCCAGGCATCGCTCGCCGAGCGGGCGCAGCGCGTGTGGAATGCGCTGGCCGACGGCGCGATCCGGCTGCCGCCGATCGAACGCTTTTCGCTCGAATCCGCCGCGCGGGCGCACACTCGTCTCGAATCGCGCGCCAGCACCGGCGCCCTGGTGCTGTTGCCCTAGCGCCCCCCAACATCCGAACAGGAGACTCCCATGATCGTCGGCATGAACCATTTCACCGTGACTGCGGAAGACGAGAAGAAGACGCTGGACTTCTACACCGGCCTGCTGGGCCTGAAGGTCGGGCACAGGCCGGACCTGGGGTTTCCGGGCGCTTGGCTCTACGGCAGCGGACCGCAGGCGGTGCTGCATCTGTACTTCGGTCGGCCGGTGCCCGAGCAGCGTACGGGGGTCATCGACCACATGGCTTTCACCGCGCAAGGCCTGGCTGCGGTGAAGAAACGGTTTGACGATGGAGGTGTCAAGTACGACTTGCGGCAGCAGGCTGGCGCTGGGACCTGGCAGTTGTTCTGCCTTGATCCGAACGGGGCAAAAGTGGAACTGGATTTCGATGCGTCGGAGACGCCTTAACGGCAAGCGCAAAAATCGGGACTCGATCGCTATACTCCGCCCGATCACGTCAAACAGAGACGTGACCGGGTTTAGCAGCCCAATCAAGGCACCCCTGCGACGAAAGCCGCAGTGACCTCCGCAGGACCTGCGGCTTTTTCGTTCGCGCCACTTTTAAGGCGGCTCGAACGGGAGGGCTCACGCCCTGCCGGTTCTCGCAAGGGGTGCCCGGTCTGCTAACCCGTTCGAGCTGCCGCCATCGTTTAGCAGCGAGGGCGGCGGTTTTTGCAAACCGCACCCTTTGGAGGCCTTTGATGGTCCACCCTTCCTGCGCGCCCGCGCGCCCCCCGACCATCGAATCGATGCAAGTACCCGCGCGTTGAAGCCGACGCGTACGATTTGCGGCGGCAGGCCGGGGCCGGGACCCGGGCAGTTGTCTTTTCAGAATGCGTATGTGCGAAAGAGGAGCTTGGATGGATTGGCTAAGCCGTAGCGGCCAGGAGTCGAGAGGTGAATGCGCATGAGCAGCGGCCCGGCAAGCCAGGAGCCCAGGCTGCTGCGCCGCCTGCTGCGCGCCAAGGACCGCATGGACGCCGCCTCGCACGAGGCCTGGCCCGTCCCGCGGCTGGCGCAGGTGAGTGGCGTCTCCGAGGCCCACTTCGCACGATCGTTCAAGCAGGCCTTTGGCATCCCGCCGCACCGCTACCTCCTTACGCGCCGCATCGAACGCGCGACGGCGCTACTGCGCGACACCGACCTGTCCGTGACCGACATCGCCTTCGTCACGGGTTGGGGGAGCCTGGGCACCTTCGGGCGCACCTTCCGCGACATCACCGGCGAGAACCCAGGCGCGGTCCGCGAACGCGCCCGGGCCGCCGCGCAGCAACTCGACCGCGTGCCCGCCTGTTTCCTAAGCGCCGCGCATCGGCCCGACCTCAAGACCGCAGTTTTGGAGAAGCGGCGGCGGCTGGCGGGCGATACAAACAACGCCGAAGAAAAGGAGATTCCATGAGTCAAGGTGTCCAAGTGGCTGGCCTGTATGTGCGGGACCAGGATGAAGCGCTCGCGTTCTACGTCGAGAAACTGGGGTTCCGCGTCCACACGGACGCACGGAACGGTGACTATCGCTGGCTGACGGTCCAGCACCCGGACCAGCCGTCGTTCCAGCTCGGCCTGTTCACGCCGGGTGCGCCGATGCTCGACGCGGAGACGGCCCAGATGCTGCGCGCGCTCGTAGCGAAGGGCGCGATGCCGCCGCTGGTGCTGGTCGTCGACGACTGCCGCGCAGCATCCGACCGGATGCGCGGCCTGGGCGTGGAATTCACGCAGGAACCCACGGAGCGCTACGGCAGCGTCGACGCCAGCTTCCGCGACCCGTCGGGCAACGGCTGGAAGCTGGTCGAGACCCGCCGCTGAGGCCTGCGCCGAGCGCTTCGAGGCCCTGCAAACGGGCCTTGATCAAACCGGCCGGGATGATGCCCAATGAGGATGCGACGGGGCGAATCCGCCCCGAGGAGCACATCCCATGGGCACCGATGCAGCAGAAAAACGCCGGCTCGACGAGGCGCACGCCAACCGCGCAGCCTGGAAGAAGTGGGGGCCGTATCTCAGCGAACGGCAATGGGGGACGGTCCGCGAGGACTACAGCGACAACGGCGACGCCTGGAACTATTTCACCCACGACCAGGCCCGCTCGCGCGCCTACCGCTGGGGAGAAGACGGCCTGGCCGGCGTCAGCGACGACCACCAGATCCTGTGTTTCGCGCTGGCCCTGTGGAACGGTCGCGATCCGATCCTGAAGGAGCGCGCCTTCGGCCTGGCCAACAGCGAGGGCAACCATGGCGAGGACGTCAAGGAGTGCTACTTCTACCTCGACTCGACGCCGACGCACTCGTACATGAAGTATCTGTACAAGTACCCGCAGGCGGCCTACCCGTACAACGATCTCGTCACAACCAATCGCGGCCGCGGCAAGCAGGACCCGGAGTACGAGCTGCTGGACACCGGCGTGTTCGACGACAACCGCTACTTCGATGTCTTCGTCGAATACGCGAAGGGCGCGCCCGAGGACCTGCTGATGAAGATCACAGCCATCAACCGCGGTGCCGAAGCGGCGCCGCTGCACCTGCTGCCGACACTGTGGTTCCGGAACACGTGGACGCAGTCGGGCGGCGGCTCGAAGCCGATCCTCGAGCGTGTGGCCTCCGGCGGAACCGCGACCGTCCGTGCCCGCCATACCGATCCGCTGTTCCTTGAATCGCTGGACGAGTACCACCTCTATTGCGATGCCGACGTGCCGCTGCTGTTCACGGAGAACGAAACCAACAACGCCCGGCTGTTCGGCGGAACCAATGCCTCACCCTACGTGAAGGACGCCTTCCACAACTTCGTCATCCAGGGCGACGCGGATGCGATCAATCCCGCGGGCCAGGGGACGAAGGTGTCGCCCCACTACCAGCTCGGCATCGGCCCCGGCCAGTCGCAGACCGTGCGGCTGCGACTGACGACCCGCAAGCCCGGCACGTCGCCCGCGCCCTTCGACGATTTCGATGCAGTCTTTGCCCTCCGGCTGAAGGAGGCGGACGAGTTCTATGCCTCGCTGACGCCGCCCGCCGTGCGCGATGATCCCGACCGCGCGAATGTCATGCGCCAGGCGCTGGCCGGCATGCTGTGGACCAAGCAGTACTTCTACTACGACCTCGATCTGTGGCTCGACGAGCACGGCGCCGGCAGCCAGCTGCCGCAGTCGGAGCGCCGCAAGGTGCGCAACCTCGATTGGGGCCACATGTTCAACGACGACATCATCTCGATGCCCGACAAGTGGGAGTACCCGTGGTACGCCGCGTGGGACCTGGCATTCCACATGATCCCGCTGGGCATGGTCGACCCCGATTTCGCCAAGCAGCAACTCGACCTCATGCTGCGCAACGACTATCTGCACCCGAACGGCCAGCTCCCTGCCTACGAGTGGAATTTCGGCGACGTCAATCCGCCGGTGCATGCCTGGGCGACGATGCAACTCTTCCTGGTCGACAAGGAGCGTCGCGGCGACGCGGGCGACATCGAGTTCCTCAAGTACGCCTTCTCCAAGCTGCTGGTCAACTTCACGTGGTGGGTCAACCGAAAGGATCGCACGGGCGCCAACGTGTTCGAGGGCGGTTTTCTCGGGCTCGACAACATCGGCGTGTTCGACCGATCCGCGCCGCTGCCCACGGGCGGCTATCTGGACCAGGCGGACGGGACGGCATGGATGGTGTTCTTCAGCCAGCAGATGCTCCGTATCGCGGTCGAACTCGCGTTGAGCGAGCCGCTGTACGAGGAGTTCGTCGAGAAGTTCTTCCAGCACACGCTGTTCATCGCCGGCGCGATGGACCGGGTCGGTGAGCGCCAGGACGAGATGTGGGACGAGGAGGACGGCTTTTTCTACGACGTGCTGCGCATGCCGGATGGCAGTGCCACGCGCCTGAAGGTCCGCTCGATCGTCGGGCTGCTGCCGTTGGCCGGCGTTGCCGTTTTCGAGGAAGACATCCCTGCAAGAATGCCGAGGTTCCGCGAACGTGCGCGCCTGTTCCTGATGCGGCATCCCGAACTCGCGGCGAACATGCACCTGCCGCAGGAGCCCGGCGTGGCCAATCGTCGAATGCTGGCGATCGTCAACGAACAGAAGCTGCGCCGCATCCTCGCGCGCATGCTCGACGAGAACGAATTCTTCAGCCCGTACGGCATTCGCGCGTTGTCGCGGGTGCACCATGATCACCCCTACGTCTTCGAGCACGCAGGCCAGTCGTATCGGGTGGCCTACGTGCCGGGTGACTCGGATTCGGGGATGTTCGGCGGCAATTCGAACTGGCGCGGTCCCGTCTGGATGCCGATCAACTTCCTGCTCTACACGTCGCTGCTGCGCCTCTACGCGTACTTCGGAGAAGACTTCAAGGTCGAGTGTCCGACGGGGTCGGGGCAGATGATGACGCTGCTCGACGTGGCGAAGGAACTGGGTGAGCGGCTGAGCCGCCTCTTCCTGCTGGACGGCGAAGGCCGACGACCGTCTCACGGCGCCGCGCAGAAGTTCCGCGACGACCCTCACTGGCGCGACCTGGTGCTCTTCTACGAATACTTTCACGGCGACAACGGGGCGGGGATCGGCGCGAGTCACCAGACCGGCTGGACCGGTTGCGTGGCGCGCATCATCCAGACGAACGCGGTGGTGACGAAAGACCTCCTGCTGATGCCGGGCGCCGAGGCGGCGTCGGTGCGGGCGCTGCGTGCTGCGTCAGGAAACGACGCTCCCGCGCGGTGATGCCGTGGACTCCCCTCGCTACCCGGCGCTGTACCAGATCAACACGCGGGTCACGCTGACCGGACTGTCGCTCTCGCTGGGCCGTGCGGCGACGCTGGACGACATCGCGGACGCCGAACTTGATCGCCTCGCTGGAATGGGATTCGACTGGATCTGGCTATTGAGCGTCTGGCAGACGGGCATTGCTGCGCAGCGCATCTCGCGCAGCAATCCGGCGTGGAGGCACGAGTTCGAACACACCTTGCCCGACTTGCGCGAGGAAGACATCGAGGGTTCGGGCTTTGCGATCAAGGGCTACACCGTGCATGAGGGCCTTGGCGGCGACGCGGCCCTCGCGCGACTGCGCTCGCGCATGCGCCAGCGGGGATTGCGCTTGATGCTCGACTTCGTGCCCAACCACATGGCGCCCGATCACCCGTGGACCGAAGATCGCCCGGGCTACTTCGTCCACGGCAGGGAGGACGACCTGGCGCGTTCGCCCAAGAACTATTGCCGCGTGACGACGAGGAACGGGCCGACGGTGTTCGCCTATGGTCGCGACCCGTACTTCGACGGCTGGCCCGACACATTGCAACTGAACTACGGAAACCCGAAGTTGCAGGAGGCGATGGTCGGCGAGCTCGAACGCATCGCCGGTCAATGCGACGGCGTGCGATGCGACATGGCCATGCTGGTCCTGCCCGAGGTGTTCGAGCGAACCTGGGGCATCCGGGCCGAGCCCTTCTGGCGCAAGGCGATCGGTGCGGTGCGGCGCGAGCATCCCGCCTTCCTGTTCATGGCGGAAGCCTACTGGGACATGGAATGGACGTTGCAGCAGGAGGGCTTCGACTACGCGTACGACAAACGCCTCTATGACCGCTTGCACGAACGGCGCGCGCGACCGGTGCGAGAACATCTGTGCGCGGACACGGCCTATCAGGACAAGCTGGCGCGCTTCCTGGAGAACCACGACGAACCGCGCGCGGCATCGACCTTTGCGCCGGAAGTCCATCCCGCGGCCGCGGTGCTGACCTTTCTCTCACCGGGCCTGCGCTTCTTCCACCAGGGGCAATTCGAAGGTCGCCGCATGCGCATTTCGCCGCATCTGGTCCGTGCGCCGGACGAGCCCGTCGACGACAACCTGGCGCAGTTCTACGCCCGACTTCTTGCCGTGCTGCGCAGGCCCGTGTCTCGCGACGGCCATTGGTCCTTGCTGGAATGCGTTCCGACGTGGGCCGGCAATCCCACTGCGGACAACTTCATTGCATTTCGATGGGAATCGCCGAAGCAACCATGGTTGCTCGTGGCGGTGAACTATTCGCCGCAGCAATCCCAATGCTTCGTGCGCCTTCCCTTTCCGGAGATCGCGCAAAGCGCCCTGAGGCTTCAGGATCTGCTCGGCCCGGCCGTCTTCGATCGGCCAGGTGACGACCTGCTCGCCCGCGGGCTCTTCCTCGACATGCCGCCCTGGGGCTGCCACGTCTTCGAGGTGCAAGGGCTCAGGCCGCCTGATAGAGCGTGACGACGCAGGCCCCGCCCAGTCCCAGGTTGTGCTGCAGCCCGACGCGCGCGCCGCTCACCTGGCGCGCTTCGGCGCTGCCGCGCAGCTGGTGCGTCAGCTCGAAGCATTGCGCCAGGCCCGTGGCACCGAGCGGGTGGCCCTTGGACAGCAACCCGCCTGACGGATTCGTGACGACCTGCCCGCCGTAAGTGTTGTCCCCGGCATCGATGAAGGCGGCCGCACCGCCGGCTTCGCACAAGCCCAGAGCCTCGTAGCTGATCAACTCGTTGTGTGCGAAGCAGTCGTGCAGTTCGACGACGTCGAGGTCCGACGGCCCGATGCCGGCCTGCTCGTAGACCTGCCGTGCCGCGGCTTCGCTCATCCCGTAGCCGACGACACGCATCATGTCGTGGCTTTGCAGGCTGTCGGGCGTGTCCGTGGTCATGGCTTGTGCCGTGATCCACACGTCCCGGCGCAAGCTGTGCGCCTTGGCAAACTTCTCCGACACCAGGACCGCCGCGGCCGCGCCGCACGTCGGCGGGCAGGCCATGAGGCGCGTGAGCACTCCCGGCCAAAGCATCGGCGCGTTCATCACGTCGTCCACGCTGAGTTCCTTTCGGAGCAGCGCAAGCGGGTTCCGTGCGGCGTGCCGGCTGGCCTTGGCACGCACCTTGGCAAAGGACTCGAGCGGCGTGCCGTACTTCTTCATGTGCGCCAGCCCCGCCCCGCCGAAGTACCGCAGTGCGAGCGGCAGGTCCGGCATCCCGACCAAGGCTTCGGCCTCGCGGTCGAAATCCTCGAACGGGCTGACGCGGTCGTTGAACACGGTGCCGAGCGCCCCGGGATTCATCTGCTCGAAGCCCAGTGCGAGGACGCAGTCCGCCGCGCCGCTCTCGATCGCCTGGCGGGCGAGGAACAGCGCGGTCGAGCCCGTCGAACAATTGTTGTTGACGTTGAAGATCGGAATCCCGGTCATCCCCAGTCCGTAGACCGCCTTCTGGCCACTCGTCGAATCGCCGTACACGTAGCCAACGTAGGCTTGCTGGATCGCCTCATAGCCGATCCCGGCGTCTGCCAGTGCCTGGCGCCCTGCGTTCACGGCCATCACGGGATACGGGTCGCTGGCGCCCGGTTTGGCGAACGGGATCATGCCGACGCCCGCTATGCATGTCTTGCTCATGATCTGGCGGCACCGTCGCCGAGCCGTTCGAGGAGGGTCGCGCGAATGTCCTTCTTCAACACCTTCCCGACCTTGGAGCGCGGCAGGTCCGGCCAGATCTCGACCTGCTTGGGCGTCTTCACGCTGCCGATGCGCGCCTTCACGAAGGCCTGGATCTCCTGGGCAGTCTTGTCGATGTCGTTGCTGCGATTGGCGTGCAGCTGGAGCACCGCGACGACACGCTCGCC
The DNA here is from genome assembly GCF_056400665.1 of Variovorax sp. P5_A3. Classification (NCBI taxonomy): domain Bacteria; kingdom Pseudomonadati; phylum Pseudomonadota; class Betaproteobacteria; order Burkholderiales; family Comamonadaceae; genus Variovorax; species Variovorax sp. P5_A3. Next base: position 376,991 of record NZ_JBFUKW010000004.1, read on the forward strand.
CCACTTGTCGTCGGGCAAGCCGACCACCGCGCTGTCCTGCACGTCGGGGTGCTGCATCAGGGCCTGCTCGACCTCGACTGAGTAGACGTTGAAGCCGCCCGTGATGATCATGTCCTTCGCGCGATCGACGATGTAGAGGAAGCCGTCGGCGTCGAGCCGCCCGATGTCGCCGGTGTGGTGCCAGCCGTGGTGCCCGACCGCTTCGGTCGCGGGCGCATCCTTGTAGTAACCCATCATCACGAGCGAACTGCGGATCACGATCTCGCCGGTTTCGCCGGTGGGCAGCAACGCGCCGTCGGCATTCATCGTTGCCACCTGCACGAGCGGGCCCGGGCGGCCTGCCGAGGTGAGCCGCTCGCGCGCCACCGAGCCGTCGCCATTGAAGTGCTCGTGCGGCGCCATCATCGAGATCATCATCGGCGCCTCGGTCTGACCGAACAACTGGGCCATCACCGGGCCGATCTTTCCGAGCGCTTCCTCGAGCCGGGCCGCGGAGATCGGAGCCGCGCCGTACCAGAAGCATTGCAGCGAATCGAGCCGCGTGGCCGCGAGCCGCTCGTGCTGGAGCAGCATGTAGATCAGCGTCGGCGGCAGGAAGGTGTGCGTCACGCGGTGCCGCTCGATCAGCGCGAGGAAGTCGCCGAGGTCGGGCTTGGGCATGATCACGACGCGCCCACCCAGCGCCATCACCGGCAGGCACAGCACGCCGGCTGCATGCGTCAGCGGTGCGAGCGCCAGGTAGGTCGGCCGGCCATCGAAGGGATAGCCCATCAGGGTCAGCGCGGACATCGTCTCCAGGTTGCGTCCCGACAGCATGACGCCCTTGGGCTGGCCGGTCGTGCCGCCCGTGCCCGCGATCATCGCGAGATCGTCCGGCGGCGCCACGTCCAGCGGCTCGTCGCCCACACCCTCGACCCACTGTGCCCAGGAGGGCGCGTACGGCTGCGCCTTGTCGAGGCAGACCAGCGTCGTGAGCTTCGGGCAGGCCTCGCGGATCTGCTCGACCATCGGCGCATAGTTGCTGTGGAAGATCAGGCAGGTGCAATCGAAGGCATCGAGCACGAAGCGGTTTTCGCTCGCCTCGTTGCGCGGGTTGATGGGGCACCAGACGGCGCCCGCGCGCGAAATGCCGAACACGCAGGCGAAGGCGATCGCGTCATTGCTGGCGAGCACGGCAACCTTCTGGCCCGGGAGAATCCCGGATCGCTGCAGTGCGCGCCCTACCCGATGGCTGAGGCCCTGGACCTCGGCATAGGACAGGTCGGTGTCGCCCATCGTGAAGCAGGGCGCGCGCCCGCCCAGTTGGGCGCCCTTGTCGAGATAGTCGATCAGGCGCATGGCGTGCGCCCGATCAGTTGTGAACGGTCAGCACCGGCGCCTGCACAAGGCCGAAGCCGCGCAAGGCGCCGAGGAGCTCGTGATGCCCGAAGGCCTGGCAGCCCGAAGCAAAGCCCACGCGCTTGGGCGCCTGCTGGAGCAGCGACGCCGCAGCATAGGCTTGCAGCATGCCGGTCTGCTTGTAGTTGCAGTTGCCGAAGATCACGCAATGCGCGCGCCCCAGCGGCCCCGACGCATGGACCGAATCCACCGACTTGTTGATCCGCGGGTTCTCTCGCGGGGGCATGCTGTTCATGACACCCGCCGCCGTCTTGGCCAGCGCGGCGTAGCGGTCGTCAGGATTCATGCCTTCCGTTGCCTTGAGGGCGGCGGCAACGATCTGCGGAACGCCGAGCATCAGCGGCTTGTTGAACACGCCACCCAGCACCTTCACATTGGCGACGCGCGGGTCTTTCTTGAACCACACCGGATGCGAGGTGCCGCCCCAGGGGAGTGCCAGCGCCGCCTCGTGTTGGCCGGGGATCGCGAGGCTGTACAAGCCCGCGTCGGGCTGCCACTCGACATAGTTGTTCTGCTCGAGGTAGTAGGCCTTGGCCATTGCCGCATTGACCAGGATCGTCTGCGTCGAGGCGATGGTCGGGCTGCCGCCCCAGAACACGGCGATGTCGAGGGTGTCGAGGCCCGGCGTCTCCAGGCACAACTGCGCGGCGATCTCGCCGGTGGTGTACATCTGCGCGAGGCCGGGTGAAAGCAGCAGGCCGGCGGCCGCGAACTTGGCGCCGAACTGCTCTTCCAGCGTGATCAGCCAGTCCTGCTCGCCCGTGGTGTCGGTGTAGTGGGTCTTGGCCGCGAGACACGCCTGCACGACTTCCGGGCCGAACTTGGCAAACGGCCCCACGGTGTTCAAGACCACGGAAGCGCCCGTGAAGAGCTCGGTGAGCGCGTCGACATTGTGGGCTACCTCGACCACCTCGTAGCTCGCGGTCTCGATGCCCGGCACGTTGGATTTCATCGCGTCGAGGACCTTGTCCTTGCTGCGGCCCGCCGCGATGAAGGGGATGTTGTACTCGCGGAGGTACTCGCAGGTCAGCCGGCCGGTGTAGCCGGAGGCGCCGTAGACCACGACGGGTTTCTTGCTGTTGCTCATTGTCTCGTCCTTGATTGTGGAATGCGGAAATTTCGGCTCAGGTGCCCATGCCGCCGTCCACCGGCAAGCCGGCGCCGGTGATGAAGCGTGCTGCGTCGGAACAGAGGAACACGACGGCATCGGCCATGTCGCCGACTTCGCCCAGGCGCCCCGCCGGGGTCTGTTCGATGATCGCGCCCACTGCCGCGTCGGGCGATGCGAAGAGCCCGGCCGCGACCACGTCGCCGGCCAGCTTCATGCCCATCTCGGTGGGAACCAGACCTGGGTAGATGCAGTTCACGCGCACGCCGTAACCGAGCTTGCCGGCCTCCATCGCGCCGACGCGCGTCAGGCGGTCGACCGCCGACTTGGTGGCCGAGTAGCCGGCGATCGCCGGGAAGGCGATGGTCGCCGCGACCGAGGAGATATTGACGACGGCCCCGCCCTTGCCGGCGGCACCGCCCGGACGCATCGCGCGAAACGCGTGCTTCATGCCGAGCGCCGTGCCCACGATGTTCACGTCGAGCATGCGGCGGAGGTCATCCGCCTGGATCTCGGTCACGAGCGCCGTGATCTCGATGCCGGCGTTGTTGACGAGGATGTCGAAGCCGCCCAGCGTATCGATGGTCGCCTGGACTGCGCTCGCCCAGTTCTCTTCCTTGGTGACGTCGAGTTCGACGAAGCCCACCTTGGCGCCGCCCGCCGAAAGTTTGCCGGCCGTGTCGCGACCGAGTGACGCGAGCACGTCGCCGATCATCACCGAGGCACCGGCCGCCGCCAGCGCCTGCGCCATGCCTTCGCCGAGGCCGCGCGCCCCGCCAGTCACGAGGGCCTTGCGGCCCGACAAGTCGAACTTCTGCATGTTGTCTCCTGTTTGATTTGGACACTCGTCAAGGAACGCGAGCCGATGCTAGAAGTGACCTTGACGGCTGTCAAGATTTATCAGGACAGTTGTCAAGACACACGGGTTTGCACTGATGAGTGGGCTCGAACGGCAGGATGGCTCTCTACAATCGCCACATGCTCAAGACCTCCCGCGCCCCCGACGACAAGTTCAACGAGCGCCGCGCCGAGCTCGGCGAAGCGGCCATGCAGACACTCGCCGAACTTGGCTACGCCCGCACCAGCCTGCGCGAGATCGCGCAGAACTCCGCCTTCTCGCACGGGGTGCTGCACTACTACTTCACCGACAAGCTCGACCTGATCCTCTGCAGCGTGCGCCAGTACAAGGCACGTTGCGTGACCCGCTACGACGAAGTCACGATGGAAGCGGGTTCGTACGACGAACTGATGGAAGGGTTCACCGCGGGCCTGGCCGATACCGTCCGCAAGGATGCGACGATGCACCGGCTGTGGTACGACCTGCGGGCGCAATCCCTGTTCGAACCAGCCTTCCGGGACGATGTCGCGGAAATCGACAAGAGCCTGGAGCGGATGATCTGGCGCGTGATGTCGCGCTTTGCCGAACTCACGGGCACGCCGGTGCGCGTTCCCAGCAGCGTCGCCTATGCCATGTTCGACGGCCTGTTCCAGCAGTGCCTTCTGAAGCACCTGGCGGGCGACCGTCGCGCGGTCGCCGCGCTGCAATCGCAGGTCCGCCTGGTGGTAGGTCAACTGGTCGGCGCCGTCGCGAGTGAACCTGTTCATCGGGCCAGGCGCTCACCGGTGGCGCGCCGCGCGTCGACTCGCGCGCGCAAGGACGGCGCGCGCCCCGCCCTATAGGCAAGGTCGAGGACAGTCGGAAGATGGAGCGGGCCTGACCCGCGCACTCACGGCGTCAGCATATCCCGATGATCGCGAATCGCCTCGGAGACCATGCCGCTCAGCCCGGCTCCGCCCTCCCCGTCGACATGCGCCAGCAAATCACGTCGCATGCGTGGCTCCCAGAACTTCTTGATGTGCAGTGCAATGCCTTCGAGTGCCTCTGGACGGTCGGGCATCGCTTCGAAGAACTGTCCGATCTGATTGGCCATCCGGACCAGCGAGTCAGTGTGCATCGCCATCTCCGCTGTGGGCATCTAGCGCCAGTCGGTCATCGTGGCAGTAGACGACAAGATCCTGCTTGCGCGCGAAGCCGACCAGCGTCATGCCTGCCCCCTGCGCCGTTGCGACCGCGAGCGACGTGGGCGCGGAAACAGCGGCCAGGAGCGAGACGCGGGCCATCGCCGTCTTCTGCACCATTTCGAAGCTGGCCCGGCTGGTGACGGCGATGAATCCGGCGGAAGCGTCGACGTCGTGGGTGGCGAGCGCGCCGATCAGCTTGTCGAGCGCGTTGTGGCGTCCGACATCCTCGCGCAGCCACATCACTTCACCCTCGGCCGAACACCAGGCGGCCGCGTGGACCGCGCCGGTCGCCTGCTGCAGCGCCTGCAACTGGAAGAACTGCGACATCGCATGGCTGATGGCCTCGCGACGCCACGGCGGCCCGTCGGGCAGCGCAGGCAGATTGCGGGCGACCTGGCCGAGACTTTCCGTGCCGCAAAGTCCGCATCCGGTGCGGCCCGTCAGGCTCCGCCGACGCTCCTTGAGGCGCGCAAAAGGTCCGCTCGCCACCTGCAGATGAAGCGTGATTCCCATGTCGGAGCGTTCCTCCTCGACGGAGAACAGCTCATGCGGTGCACCGAGAATTCCTTCGCTGAGCGAAAAGCCCAGGGCGAAGTCCTCGAGATCGAGCGGGGTGGCGAGCATCACGGCATGCGAGATGCCGTTGTACTCGAGGGCCACGGGCACTTCGTCGGCAACCCAGTCCTGCGCTGTAAATTCCCGCCCGGCGCGCACGCCGCGCACCGGCAGGGAGCGCGCGCCCTCGCAGAAGCCGGGCGCTTCCTTCGCGACTTCGGCAGTGATGGATTCGTCGGTCACGGGCATGCTCATTTGGCGGGAATCGATTCTCCGGTCTCCGCGCGAGCATCCAGGAGTTCCTGCTGCACGCGGTTGAAGCGACTGTATTCTCGCTGCCACGCGGACGGCTGCATGACGGGCATGACCTGCACCGCAGTCACCTTGTACTCGGGGCAATTGGTCGCCCAGTCGGAGTTGTCGGTGGTGATCACGTTGGCGCCCGACTCCGGGAAGTGGAAGGTGGTGTAGACCACGCCGGGCTGCATGCGCTCCGAGACGGTGGCGCGCAGCACGGTCTCGCCGGC